>UQXT01000071.1 GCA_900545075.1 uncultured Collinsella sp.
TCGCTCGGCGGCGGCAAGTGCCTCGATGACGGTGCCGAGCTGATCGCCCAGAAGGACGCCGTTGTAGGTGGAGTTGAAGCCGATACGATGATCGGTCACGCGGTCCTGGGGCTGGTTGTAGGTACGGATCTTCTCGGAACGGTTGCCGTGACCGATCTGGCTCTGGCGCTCGGCGCCGAGCTCGGCCTGCTGCTTCTCGAGCTCCATCTCGTACAGACGGGCGCGCAGCATCTGCATGCAGACCTCACGGTTCTGAATCTGGGAGCGCTGCTCCTGCGACTGCACAACGGTGTTGGTGGGCAGGTGGGTGATGCGCACGGCGGAGTAGGTGGTGTTAACGCACTGACCACCAGGGCCCGAAGCGCAGTAGGTATCGATGCGCAGGTCGGACTGGTTGATCTGGACGTCGATCTCCTCGGCCTCGGGAAGCACGGCGACGGTTGCCGTTGAGGTCTGGATGCGGCCCTGGGACTCGGTCTTGGGAACGCGCTGGACGCGGTGCACGCCGGATTCGAACTTCATGACGGAGTAGACGCGGTCGCCCTCGACCTTGAACTCGATGGACTTAAAGCCGCCGGCCTCGCTGGGGCTGGAATCGAGCACGGTGGTCTTCCAGCCGCGCGACTCGCAAAAGCGCTGGTACATCTTGTACAGGTCGCCAGCGAAGATGGCCGCCTCGTCGCCACCGGCGGCGGAGCGGATCTCGACGATGGTGTTCTTGTCGTCGTTGGGGTCGCTCGGGATGAGCATGTACTTAATGTCTTCCTCGAGCTGGGGAAGCTTGGCCTCGTTTTCGGAGATGTCCATCTGGAGCATCTCTTTCTCATCGGCGTCGGTGGTGTCGCGGAGCATCTCCTTGGCAGCCTCGATGTCGTCGAGCGCGCTGATGTACTCACGCGAAGCGGCGATGAGGTCGGACTGGTGCGCGTACTCCTTGTTGAGACGCGTGAACTCCTTAATATCGGAGGCGACGGCCGGGTCGGAGAGCTTCTTCTCGAGCTCCTCGTAGGCCTTGATGATCTTTTCGAGCTTGTCGCGCATGGCAGGACTCCTTTATATGCGTGAAGGTGAAAATCGGCAGAGTTGATGGGGCGCATGGCGCCACTGCGGGGGTAAGCCCGGCTAGAACATGTCGATCTTCAGATACATGCGCATCCCTTCGTGTGTGGGGTACATAGTTACGGTCTAACCCATACATGATAGCGTGCGCAGGCAAACCTGCATATAACCCGCACGGATTGATTGGTGCAAACAAACCTGACCCCATTGCACCAAGGGCTTGCTTTTTGGCTAGAGCGTTTGGAGTAGAGCGACGAGGAAGCGGATACCCTGGAGGTAGGCGCGGCGGGTGATGCGCTCGTTGGTGCCGTGGACGCCGCGATCACACTCGTCGTCATCAACCACAAAGGCCGAGAAGCGAATGCACTCAGGGCAAATGCGCTGGTAGTTGGCAGCGTCGGTCGCACCGATCACGGTCGAGGGCGCAATTGCCACTGGCTCGAATGATCCGTTTTCCTCCGTCCCCTTTGGATCACGGAAATAGCGGGCGGCAATGGAACGAACCGCCTCGAGGCCGGGACCACCGACACGCGGGGACGGCGAGGGCTCGGAGCTGCCGGGGCCGAGTTCGACCTCCACGCGCCCGGCAAGGCCCGCCGCGGCAACGGCCTCGCGGCAGCAGGTAACGACATCGGCCACGCCCGTACCCTCGAGCATGCGGAAGTTGATATTGGCCCACATATCCTGCGGCATCACGTTGGCGCCGGTGCTGCCGCCCTCGATCTGCGTGGGCGCGCAGGTGGTCGTCACGAGCGGATAGAGCTTTTTGCTGGCGAGGCAGTCGCGGACAATGACATCCCCGTTGGCGGCAATCTCATCCGCCGTGTAGAGCCCCAGCTCGACAAGCTGTGCGGCAAGCAGATCGGTCACGCGCGTCGGACACTCGATATCGCAGATTGCGGCGATGGCACGGCTCAGCACTTCGAGCGAAGTGCCACCGTAGGGGTTGGAGGAATGCCCGCCCTCGCTCTTCGTCTTGAGCACGATGTCGGCGTAGCCCTTCTCGGCAAGGTCGGCATGCATAAGCCAGCCCTCGCCCGCGCCGTACTCGGCGGCCGAAACAATACGGTAGTCACCCTCGTCGATCAGGTATTCAAGTTCAACGCCGCGCTCCTCGAGCACGCGGCCGATTGCTCCCGCGCCGTACTGCGTAGTTTCCTCGTCCTGGCCAAAGGCCAGGAGCAGCGTGCGCTCGTGCTGCCAACCGTGCGCCAGCGCATACTCGACAGCCTCGAGAATGCCTGCGACCTGGTCCTTCATGTCGATGGCACCGCGACCCCAAATGTAGGTGTCGTCCACATGTCCGCTAAAGGGGCCATACGTCCAGTCGGCCTCGGTGCCGGGCACCACGGGGACCACGTCCATGTGGCCCATGAGCATAATGGGCTTGAGAGCAGGGTTGGAACCGCTAAGCGTCACCAACAGCGAATGGTCGACAAGCTCGACCTCGCCCGCCGCGAACACGCGCGGCCACGCCTGCTGCATATAGGCGCGCAGGTCGTCGAACGACTGCCAGTTCACCGCCTCGGCATCCATGCTCGAGACGGTCGGAAACGACAGCACGCGGCCCAGGCGCTCGCACGCGCCAGCTTCGTCCAAATCGGCAAAATCATCCTCATGCGCAAAGAAGCGCCAAACCTCGGACATGGCATCCTTTCGATTGTGATGACGAGGGCCGCCCCACCGGAGCGGCCCTGCCACTATAAGCGTTTGCGGTCGGTTATTTGTCCTCGAGATAACGAGAGAGGAACTCGCGGGTGCGCTGGTGCTTGGGATTGCCGAAGAGCTCAGCCGGTGCCGCATCCTCGAGCACCACGCCCTTGTCCATAAAGACCACGCGATCGGACACGGTACGGGCAAAGGCCATCTCGTGCGTGACGACGACCATGGTCATGCCGTCGGCCGCGAGTTTGCGCATGACCTCGAGCACCTCGCCCACGATCTCGGGGTCGAGCGCGGAGGTCGGCTCGTCGAACAGCATGATCTGCGGATTCATGCATAGGGCACGAGCGATGGCCACGCGCTGCTTTTGGCCGCCGGACAGGCGACCCACGGCGGCGTGCGCGAACTTTTCGAGTCCCACGCTGGTCAGATGCTCCAGCGCGACCTTTTCGGCCTCAGCCTTGCTCATCTTTTTGAGCGTGACGGGCGCGAGCGTGCAGTTGTCGAGCACATCCATGTTGTTGAACAAGTTAAAGCCCTGGAACACCATGCCGATGTCCTCGCGGAGTTTATTGATATTGCAGCGCTCGGCCGTAAGGTCCTGGCCGTGGAACCAGATGTGGCCCGCGTCCGGGGTCTCGAGCAAGTTGAGGCAACGCAACAGCGTCGATTTGCCCGAACCCGAAGCGCCGATGATAGTGACGACCTCGCCTGATTTGACGGACAGGTCAATGCCTTTGAGCACCTCGAGCGAGCCGAAGCTCTTGCGCAGGCCCTCGACGCGGATGAGCGGCTCATTGGTCTGTGCGGCGGCCGCGGTGCCGGTAGTAGCGGTATCTGCCATGATGATTCTCCTCGTCTTGAGCCTAGTTGGAGCTGGGCAGCGTGGCCGGAGCCTCGGCACCGAGTTTTTTGCCAAAGGCTTCGAGCAGGCGGCTCGCCACGAGCGTCAGGATCAGGTAGACCACGAGCGCCACGCAGTAGACCTCCATCTGGCGGTAGTACACGCCGGCGACCGTGGTAGTGGCGTACATAAGGTCGAACACGCCGATGACCGAGAGCACCGACGAATCCTTGATGTTGATGATGAGCTCGTTGGTGAGTGCCGGAATAGCGTTTTTAATGCCCTGGGGGAACACGACCTTGCGCATAGCCTGCCACTGCGAAAGACCCAGCGAGCGCGCTGCCTCGGCCTGGCCGGGATCGATGGACTCGATGCCGCCGCGCAGGACCTCCATCATGTAGGCGGTGGAGTTGAGCGAGATGGTGACGAGGCCGGCGGTGAAGGTGCTCCAGATCTGGTTGGCCTGGGCGGTCTCGAAGCCCATGCCGCGCAAAACGGTGAAGCCCGCGTAATAGATGAGTAGGCCCTGGACCATCATGGGCGTACCGCGCACGATGGTGGAGTAGATGGTCGCAAAGCCGCGGCCGATACTCTTAAAGAAGCGCGTGAGGTCGTTATCCACGCGGTCGAACGTCTGGATGCGCAGGAACACCAGCAGCAGCGCCAGGAAGAATGCAATGACGGTGCCGAAGGTCGCAAGTGCGATGGTGATCTCGATGCCGCGGATGAAGAAGTCGCCGCTCTTGTAGGTCATGTAGACCAGGCTCGACAAAAAGTCGCTGGGGTTGGAGTCCGAGACAATGCTCACCTGCACCAGGTCGATAAACGACATGATGCAGCGGTCCACGAAAAAGATCGCCGCGATGGCGACCACGACGTAGCTGCCTAAGCGTGCGCCACGACGGAAACGCTCGGATGCGAACGGCGACTTTTCGCGATAGTCACTCCAGTGCATAAGCTTGGTGACGAGCGCCGCCGCCGACACGACAATCCAGGCCCAAAGAATCGCCCAAAGGCAATCCTGGAAGATGCCGGTGGGGGCCAAGAAGCTCAGCGGCGTGGGGTTGCGTTGGCTAAACGCCAGGCCGAGCGCCGCGATGACGCTCGTGCCCAGGTACACATAACGGTGGTCGGCCTTGATAAAGGAGGCCAGACGATTGATGGTTTTCATGCTGCCTCCCTATGCCGGCTGACGATCGAGGCACGCGTCCCACATTTGGTCGCGCTCCTCTTGGCTAATGCCCTTGAGTGTCTTGTCGATGAGTTTAAGCAGCTTGTCCGAGCCCTTGCGGCAGCCGACGTTTGCCGTGACCTCCTGCTTAAAGCCCTCCCCCTCGGCAAATTGAATCGGCACAATACCCGGGTTTTGGGCCATATAGCCCTTCTCGTTCTCGGTGTTGTAGGTCACGGCGTCGCAGGTGCCCTGCAGCAGGTTCGAAAACACCGTGGGGACCGAATCAACCGGGTTCTTGTGGACAACGCCCGGGATCTCGTCGATGACAGTATCGAGCATGGTGTCCTTTTGGCCGAGCACCGTGGCACCATTGAAATCGCTGAGCTTGGTGGCGTTCTGGTACGGCGAGCCCTCTTTTACGAACAGGCCAAAGTAGCCGATAAAGTACGGATCGGAAAAGCCGACGGACTCCTCGCGCTCGGGCGTGGCGCTCATGCCAGCGATGATGAGGTCGATCTGGCCGTTGTTGAGCGAATCGATGAGACCCGAGAAGCTCTGTTTGACGGCAACGGGCTCGCCGCCGAGGGCCTTGCAGACGATCTTGGCGATCTGCACGTCGTAGCCATCGGCATAGGCGCCCTGCACGTTGTCGATGGGGATGGTGTACTCGCTGGCTTCGGAGACCTGCCAGTTGTACGGGGCGTAGGCCGCCTCCATGCCAATGCGGATCTTGTCCTTGCCGATCACGGAATCGGACAGGTCGTCGCGACCGCCGCCCGTCGTGGGCTGAACTACCTTGAGCGTAGACGGGCGCTGGCAGCCGGCGAGCGCGCCGGCGACGACGGAAGCGCTCGCAGCGAGAGCGCTACCCAAAAAGATGCGACGGCTGCATACCGGCTGTGGATGCGCGTCGCGTTGATGGGGAGAATGCATAATCTGCCTTCCCTGTTGAATCGTATGCTGACGACTTAACAGGATATACGCCAGCGACCAGCAGCGCAGCACAAGCTCGAAAAATTAATAGACACACGGTAGTCGTTGGGAACGTCGATGTTTTGGCAATGCCGGCGAGCGACGTCCAGAGCGAACAAGTGGCATGAAAAAGGCAAGGCATGACCAGAAGGTCTATGCCTTGCCTTTTGAATGACAAATTATCGCTCTGGACGGCGCGCAGCATCGACCGAGCGGCGGAACCTCTAGAGCAGGGTAACGCTAAAGCTGCGCTTGTCCGTCTCGCCGGGAGCCAAGGTGATGGTGTTGACCTTATGCTCAAAGACGTCGTCCTCGGTGTCCATGGTGGTGTGACCGGTCCAAGGCTCGAGCGCCACAAACGGAGCGTCGTTGGCGGCAGACCACACGCCGATGTACTTAAAGCCCTCAAAGTCGATCTTGACGCCGTGGCCCGACTTGCGGCCGCGCAGCGTGAGCGTGGAGCCCGGGGTATCGGTGAACATGATGGCGTCGTTATCGAAGCTGCGGTGAGTGATGGGCAGCACGTCCGAGTTATCGGGGGCCTTGTAGCTACCCTCGAACGTCATAAGGCCATCGGGCGTGATGATGGGGGCCTCGTTGGTCCAAGCCTCGGTAAACGCCAGCTCGTAATCCTCGAACGCCTCGTCCTCGGCACCGGGGGCCGGCACGTTAAATGCGGGGTGGCCGCCCACCGAGAACGGCAGGTCCACGTCGCCGGTGTTGGTGACGGCAAAGGTCTGCGAGAGGGTGGCGTCGCCAGTCAGGGCATAGGTCATGTTGAGCTTAAAGTGGAACGGGAACGCCTTGAGCGACTCGAGCGTGTCGGTGAGCTCGTAGGTAACGGACGAACCGTCCTCCGACACCTCGACGATCTTGTGCTCGACAATGCGTGCGATGCCGTGGCGCGCCATCTCGCAGGTGCCGGCCGCAGACGTCGCCGTGTTGTTGCGCAGCGATCCCACGATGGGGAACAGGATAGGCGCGTGCTTGCCCCAAAAGGCCGGGTCTCCCTGCCACAGATACTCATTGCCGTTGAGGGCAAGGCTCGTGAGCTGGGCGCCCATGGAATCGATGGCCGCGGTAAGGCCGCCGCGCTTGATGGTAGTGACGGTGGACATGCTACTTCCTCCAATAGTGAACAACGGTGTCGAGGGATATTGTCCCACTCTTGGCGGCGAGGTTGAGCGGCGGGCGCAGTTATTGAGCAATAGCGTAAAGGTCAAACCCGCCCTGCGGCGCGCTATCGACCGTGTCGGGCGCCTGCGAATTAAAACTCACCGGAACCATGCGCTTTGAGGCGCGGTAACGCGTGCCGTCGGTGGCGACGGGCGGCTCATCCACCGTGAGCTCGTAGTCGCCGGGCTTAAGCTCGATGCCGTCACCTTCGGAATTGACGTATTGATACTCGTCGATTGTTTGTCCCTTGAGCGTGCGGCCCACGATATGGACGAGCATCTGGCTATCGCCGCGCGCGGTATCCCACGTCGCGCCGTCCTTAACCTCGACCGACACATGCACCGAGCGCGTGCGGCTGAGCGATTGCTCGACAGACATCTCGACCTTGGCGGCGTCTTGGCGCTGCTGCTCGACATGGCCCCAGATGCTGCCGATTGCCGAGCAGGCGATAACGCCGGCCATGAAGGCGATGAGGATGGGGCCGAGTGGTGAGCGGCGGGCCGCGTCTTCCTCGCGAGCCAGGTTGGGGCGATGCGTGGGGGCGGGCGCCCGGGCACCCTGCGCGGGCACGTCGAGTATGCTGAAGGATGCCGTGCTGCCGGGGTCGATGTTATGTCGCGGCTGCGGGGTCTTAGCCGGCGAGATGGACATGTCCGCCGGCTCATCGAGTGTGGCCGTGGCATCGGCCTTAGCCTCGTCGGCCTCGGCCTGGGCCCAGGCCTGTTCAAAGGTTAGGGGTTCGGCGGAGTCGGAAGCGGCGTCCGTCTCGACGGCATCGTTGCCGGTCTCGTCCTCGTCGCTCGACATGTCACGCAGCGCAGGCTCGTCCCACTCCTCATCCGGAGCTTCGCCCTCGCTATACCACCATTCAAAGTTATCGATATCCATACGGGGCGCCCCTTAGGCCTCGCAAATAAACACTTGCTAGCCTTATACCCCCAGACGGCGCTGGAGCTCGCCGGCGCAGACAGGAAAACCGTCACAACATTCGACGCTTTCCCTCGTTTTCGAGATTTTCGCCGAATGTTGTGACGGTTTGAGTGCGGCAAAGGGACTATCTTTTTTCACATAGCGAGGGCCGTACGGATGGATGGGTCGCTGAGGGCCTCGCGGAGCCAGGGGGCCAGCTGCTCGGGGTGACCCTGCAGATAGCCGTCGAGCTCGGACGGGGCCACGCGGCGCACCTCCGAGATTTCCTCTTGGTTGATATGCAGCTCGCCCGGCTCAACATGGGCAAGGTAGACCTCGCACCATTCGCACTCGCAACGACCATCGTCGTGGTCCTCGCGGTACACCACGTGTCCGAGGTGCTTGAGCTGATCGGGCTCGCGCGTAATGCCGAGCTCTTCGTTAATGCGACGCGCCGTGGCGGCCGCGACGTCTTCCCCGGGGAGCGGATGGCCGGCGCAGCTATCGGCCAGCACCCCGCCCCACAGGCGTTTGAGCGGACTGCGGCGACAGAGCAGCAGGTGCGCGTCTTCGCCCCGGCCCTCGACCAAAAGCGTCAGAAATGCCTGATGCAGGATGCCCTCGCCGGTATGGGCCTCGATGCGATCGACGGGACTGAGCGCCTCGCCGGTCGCGGCATCGACCGCCACGACCTCGGCGCCCGCGCCGCCCTCATCCCAGCCGGCGCGCAGAATGCGGGCTGCAGCTTCCTCGAGTGCAAACTTGCCCTCGCCCACTGCAACTTTTGTCGTGTGCATACCCATGGGACCTCCTGTCGCCCGCGATGTACCTGAGACCATCTTCGCCTGTATTGCGACTATACAGGCAAGCTCTCCATGTGACAAAAGAACTGCCCCTCTGTCACACTCTGTTAGAGTTGCAGGAAGTGAATCCCGCTCATGAATCCCGCTCATGAATCCCGCTCATTCATGCGACATTGGAGTGACAACCTTGACCGCCGCAACCACGCCTAAAAGTAAGCCAACCGCCGCCGCGCTCTCCCCCGCGCGCACCAAGCTCTGCCTGGCGCTGCTCGTGCTGTTGGGATTCTCGCTCGGCTGCTCCGAGTTCGTGGTCATCGGCATCGAGAGCGACCTGGCGACGGAGCTCGGCATCTCGCTTGCCACCGCGGGCCAGCTCATCAGCGTGTTTGCGCTCGTCTACGCCATCGCGACGCCGGTGCTTGCGCTCAGCACGGGCCGCTTCCGCCGCTACCAGCTGCTCGTGTGCTATAGCATCGTCTTTGTGCTCGGCAACTTGGTCATGGCGTTGGCCCCCAACTTCCAGGTGCTGTTTATCTCGCGCATTGTCCTGGGGTCTGTCTCGGGTGCGCTGCTCGCCGTGGGCGTGACGTACATCCCTGAGCTTCTGTCCCCGCAGCAAACTTCGCTTGCCATCTCGGTGGTATATGGTGCGTTTTCCGTGGCGATGGTCTTTGTCACTTCGATCGGCAAGTTTGTGGCCGACACGCTCGACTGGCACGTTGCCATGTACGGCACGCTTATCTTTGCCGCTCTGATCTGCGGCGCGCTCGTGGCGTTTATGCCGCGCGCTGGGCAGACCGACGAGCCTGCCACCTTTCGCGAGCAGGCGGGTCTGCTACGCGAACCGAGTATCATCACCGGCATGCTCATCTTCTTGTTTGGCGTGGGCTCGGTCTACGTATTCTACGGCTACGTGACGCCTTATCTTGAGCAGGTGCTGGGCATGGGCACCGTTCAGGCGAGCACCACGCTTATGGCCTACGGCGTGTTCTGCCTGATCTCGAACATCCTGGGCGGGTGGATCGATGCGCGCTTTGGCATGAAGGCGCTGCTGGTGACGTTTGTGCTGCAGGCTGCGGTGTTACTCGGACTGTTTGCTGTGGGCGGCACCATGCCGCTCGCGCTGGTCTTTGTCTTTAGCTTGGCGCTGCTCATGTACCTGTTCTCAGTGTCGTGCATCACACACTTTATGGACGTGGCACGCAGCCGCCACCCCAAGTCGATGGTACTCGCAAGTTCGGTTGAGCCCATGGCGTTTAACGTCGGCATCTCGTTTGGCACCGCAGTGGGCGGCGCCGTGGTAAGCAGCATTGGCATTGCGCACGTGGGCGCCGTGGGCGCCGCGTTCTCGCTTGTAGCCTGGGCGCTCACGCTGGTGACGATTAAGTTGGCTCGCTGGGAGCGCAGGCGAGCAAGGGCGCAGGCGTAAGCGTAGATGCGATACTCGAGCTCGATGATGGCGATTGAGAGGAAACCGCATATGCAACGTGTACTGTTTATCTGTCATGGGAACATCTGCCGCTCGACGATGGCCGAGTCGGTGTTTACCGAGCTCGTGCGCCGCGCTGGGCGCGCGGGCGAGTTTGTCATTGATTCCGCCGCGACCTCGACCGAGGAGATCGGCAACCCGCCACACCACAGTACCGTTGCCAAGCTACGCGAGGTCGGGATTCCCGTCGTCGCACATCGCGCACGTCAGGTGCGTCGCGCGGAGTATGGCGACTGGGACCACATTGTCTATATGGACGACGAGAACGCCCGCGGCCTGTACCGAATTTTTGGGAAGGACCCCGATGGCAAAATCTCGCGCCTGCTCGATTGGACCGATTGCCCTGGCGACGTGGCCGACCCCTGGTACACCGGCAATTTCGACGCCACCTACCGCGATGTACTCGCCGGTTGCACCGCTATGCTCGAGCAGCTGTAGGCGCTCGGGCGGCGCGGGCACACGGGCCACGCCATCGGCATAAAACGAGCGTGGATTTTCTCCCGCATACAAATTGAGCGTGGATAATCTTCCACTTTGAGCGCGAAACGGCGCTCTAAACGGGAGAAAATCCACGCTCATTATCTCGGCGGGAGAAAATCCACGCTCGACTACTCGTCGACGATCTCAGCAAGCCAGACGTTCAGCGTATCGACCTCGGGGCAGCAGAA
>UQXT01000072.1 GCA_900545075.1 uncultured Collinsella sp.
CAAAACCACCACAAAGGGGACAGGCACCTTTGTGCTGGTTTCTCCGTACAAAAAGGCCCGGCTCCGTCTGATGACGCGGAGCCGGGCCTTGGTCGTTAGAACGGCGGAACCAACTACTCGACAGTAACGCTTTTCGCCAGGTTACGAGGTTGGTCAACGTCGCAACCGCGCAGGATGGCGACCTCGCGGGCGAGCAGCTGCAGCGGGACGCTCGCGGTGATGGGGCTGAACACGTCGCGGACGGCCGGCACGCGGATGATGCAATCGGCAATCTTGTTGATCTCCTCGTCACCCTCGGTGGCAACGACGATGACCTTGGCGCCACGCGCCTTGCACTCCATGAGGTTCGACACGGTCTTGTCGTAGGTGGCACTCTTGGTGGCCACAGCGATGACAGGGAAGCCCGGGTCGATCAGGGCAATGGGGCCGTGCTTCATCTCGCCGGCGGCGTAGGCCTCGGCATGCAGGTAGCTGACCTCCTTGAGCTTGAGTGCGCCCTCGTAGGAAATAGCGGCACCCATGCCACGGCCCACGAACAGCGCCGACTGCGCGTCCTTGCACAGCAGGGCGGCCTCATGAACGGCCTCGGTCTGGGTATCCAAAATCCACTGGATCTGCTCGGCCGTATCGGAAAGCTCGCGGAACAGCATGCGCGCCTGCTTGGTGGTCAGACGGTACTTAACCTGCGCCAGCAGCAGAGCCAGCAGCGTAAGGCTCACGACCTGACCGATAAAGCTCTTGGTCGAGGCGACCGCGATCTCCTTGTTGGCCTTGGTGTAGATGACGCCGTCGCTCTCACGCGCCACCGGGCTGCCCACCACGTTGGTGATGCCGAAGACCTTGGCACCCTTGATACGCGCGTCGCGAATGGCGGCAAGGGTATCAGCCGTCTCGCCCGACTGGGATACGGCAACGACAAGCGTCGTCGGCGTAATGATGGGATTGCGGTAACGGAACTCGCTGGCCGCCTCCACCTCGGTGGGGATGCGAGCCCAGCCCTCGATGAGATTCTTGGCAATGAGGCCAGCGTGATAGCTGGTGCCGCAAGCGATCACGTAGACGCGATCGATGTCGTTGAGCTCCTCGAGCGAAAGGCCCAGCTCGTCAATATCGAGCTCGCCAGCAGGCGTCATGCGGCCCACCAGCGTGTCGCGCACCACGCGCGGCTGCTCGTGAATCTCCTTGAGCATAAAGTCGGGATAACCGCCCTTTTCTGCCATGTCCAGGTCCCAGTCGATGTGGGTGACCTTGGGCTCGATAACGTTGCCGGCCTCGTCGGTGTACTCGACGCCTGCGGGCGTGAGCTTGGCAAACTGACCGTCCTCGAGCACCACGACGTCGCGGGTTGCGTCGATGAGCGCGATGACGTCGGAGGCGACATAGGCGCCGGTCTCGCCCGCGCCGACCACGATCGGGGAATCCTTGCGGGCCGCGGCGATCACGCCGGGCTCGTCAGCGCACACGGCGGCCAGGCCATAGGCACCGACCACGTGGGTGCAAGCCTCGCGCACGGAGGCCATCAGGTCGTGCGTCTCGGCATAAGCCTCTTCGATCAGATGCGCGAAGACCTCGGTATCGGTCTCGCTCTTAAAGTGATGGCCGCGGCCCTCCAGCTCCTCGCGCAGCTCGGCGAAGTTCTCGATGATGCCGTTGTGGACGATGGCGATGCGACCATCGCAGCTGGTGTGGGGATGGGCGTTGACAACGGAAGGCTTGCCGTGAGTGGCCCAGCGGGTATGGCCGATACCGCAGGTAGCGTCGCTGTCGATGTTGGAAAGCTCGCTCTCCAGGCCCGCGACCTTGCCCACGCGGCGGATGACGTCGAGGTGAGCCGCGGCACCCTCGCCCACCTCGAGCGCGACGCCCGAGGAGTCATAACCGCGATATTCCATACGCTTAAGGCCCGTGACCAGAATGTTCTTTGCAATATCAGAGCCGGTGTAGCCGACAATTCCGCACATAGGATAAATCCCTTCGTTCGCGTGACTGCAAAACGTCCACGCACATGGGCGCTGAGACGCATAACGTCCGAGTATTGTACTCACGCAAACGCAAGCTGATATACCAGAAGTGGTATCTCAACTTAGATACCACTCGATGCACACATGCCCAAACCACTGCGATTGGAACAGGCGCCTTTATGGTGACTTGGACCGGAGCGGTGGCCTGGCCCGACGAAAGATCTCGATCTGTAACATCTGGGGCTCCGGAAGCCGGCTTAGTGTTACAGATCGAGACATTACGGTTCAGCCCCTGCACTTTGCCTCGATCTGTAACGGGTAGAGCCGGTTTTGCCGTCCAGATGTTACAGATCGAGACAATTGAAGGCCCGGGCAGCTCAAACCGCCACAAAGGAGCCTGTCCCCTTCGCGGTGGTCGCGCTGGCAACGGTGTTTGCCCAGATAAAACCTGCCAAAATAAACCTGTCCCTAATTGGTAGGTTTTGACACCCTGGAAACGGGCGATGCTACAATCTGACTCGTACTTGAAACGCATCAAAGGGGCCGCTATGGCAAAGGTAAAAATCAGCGACGTCGCGCGCGAGGCCGGGGTTTCGTTGGGCACGGTCTCCAACGCGCTCAACCACCCCGAAAAGCTACGCCCCGAGACCCTCAAGCTCATCAACGAGACCATCAATCGCCTTGGCTATCTGCCCAACCAAAGCGCCCGTCAGCTCGCAGGCGGCACCACCAAGTCCTTTGGCCTGGTACTCCCCCGTCTCGATCACGGCTTTTCGCTCCAAATCGCCAGCGGCGCCCACAACGAGGCCCGTAAGCACGGCTACGACCTGCTCATCGCCAACGCCGATAATGACGATATTCTCGAGGACCATTACCTGCGATATTTTATGGGCACGCAGATGTCCGGCGTCATGGTTCAGCCCATGGCATCCCCCGACTGGCACCCCGATATGACCAAGATGCCCGTGCCGATCGTCCATCTGGACATCCACTGCTCCGAACCCGGTTACTACGTGGCCGCCGATAACGAGGCACAGGGGCGTATTATCGCCGAGCTCGCCATCGCCCGCGGCGCACACCATATCACCGTCGTGGGCAGAGCGGCATTCATGCAGCTCACCCTGCGCGTACTTGGCATCCACAAGGCCCTCGCCCTGCATCCCGATATCAAAATTGAGGTTATTGACGCCGGAGAGTGGAATACCGCAGTCGACGGCTACAGCATCGGCGCTCAGATTGCCGAGCGCCCTGCCGACGAGCGTCCCGATTTTGTCATCGGCCTTACCGATGTATTGGCCTCGGGCGTTATCTCGGCGTTGACCGACAAAGGCATCCCCGTCCCCGAGCAGGTTCGCGTGGCCGGCTGCGACGGCAACCCACTCGCATGGAGCGGCGCGGTACCGCTCACCACCGTAGCACCCCCGGGCTACGAGATTGGCCGCAAGGGTGTCCAGCTGCTCATGGAGCAAATCGAGAACAAGCCCGCCGCCAAGACCAAACGCGTCCGTATCGGCACCGCCGCACGCACCGTCACCGAGGTCACAGCCGCCGAGGACATCAACCGTCAGGAACTCGTGCGGCCGTTCCTCTTGGAGCGCGCCAGTACCCAGGCGAGCAGCCAAGCCGAAGTCACCGCCATCAACCTCGGCGCGTATCTATAGCACGTCGGCCAGTATGCCAAAACGCCGCTTAAGCAAAAGAGGCCCGACCATCGCCGGACCCCTTTTGCTTAAGCGTAAATGTGGGCAATTGCCCGTTTCAACGCCGCAGCTGTCTAGCGCACGGCCTTGACCGCCGCCGTCAAATCGAACAGCGTGTCGAGCACGGCCTCGCAGCCATCCACCACGTCCTGCGGCAGCGGCACGATGTCGGGGACGGCAAAGACATGGCAGCCAGCCGTAATGCCCGAGACGCAGCCGTTGCGCGAATCCTCGACCACGGCACATTCCTCGGGGGCAAAGCCCGCGCGCTCGCAGGCGAGCAGATACATCTCGGGGTCGGGCTTGCCGTGCACAACGTCGTCGCCGCAGGTCACAGTCTCAAACTTGTCAAAGAGACCGACCATCTTAAGGTTGCGCTCAGCCGTAACGAGGCGCGACGACGTCGCAAGGCCTACGTGATAGCCCGCAGCCAACAGCTCGTCTATGCACTCGGCAGCACCGGCCTTAAGCTCCAAATCGGTCTTGACCATCTCGTCGCGAATCTCCTTGTGGCGGACATAGATCGCCTCGGTGGTTTCGTGGCTACCGTAATGCTTATCAAGGATGTCCATGACATCGGGCAGCGTGCGACCGATAAACTGATGGATCAGCGCTTCATCAATCGCAACCCCCAGCTCGGCAGCGCCCGCCTTCCATGCCTTGATGCCCAAACGCTCGGTATCGACCAGCGTTCCGTCCATGTCAAAAATAACAGCCTTGATCATATCGGCCCCCTCACCGGATTGCATTACTGCCACTCTACCGCACTTTACAAACTTGTATATAACGTATATAGCATATTGCACTTTCGTTACATAAGCGGAAGTCTTATGACAGGCAGCTCGGTAGGATTATAGTTTTCGACCGAGTACTCAATGGTAAGGATCGTTTCATGCTTTCAGACACTACTGCACCTGCAGAGGAGCTTCAGGACAAACTCATGGCGCTCGAGCAGTTGCTTTTGGCATACGGACGCGTCGCCATCGGCTTTTCCGGTGGTGTCGACAGCAGCTTTTTGGCCGTGGTCTGCGCCCGCATCATGCCTACCAATACCCTCCTCGTCCATCTCACCACGCCGCTCATCGGCACGCCCGAACAGACCTCGTTTGAGCGATCCGTTGACGGGCAAACCAATGAGGGACCGCATTTTAAGCTCCCCGTGCTCAATCTTTCGGTCGATCAGCTGCAGCTCCCCCAAGTAGCCTGCAACGATGCTAATCGCTGCTACCACTGCAAGCACGCCGGCTTTACCGCCATCGTCAACCACGCCAAGTCGCTCGGCTTTCCCACCGTCATCGATGGCAGTAATGCAAGCGATCGCGGTGACTACCGCCCCGGCATGCGTGCGGCAGAAGAGCTCGGCGTACGCTCACCCCTTATGGAGGTCGGCTTTACCAAGGACGAAGAGCGCGAGCTGCTGCGCGCATGGGGCTATCCCGTTTGGAACCTGCCGGCGGGAGCATGTCTTGCCACCCGCGTCCCCACGGGCGAGGAGCTTACGCGCGAGAAGGTCGATTTAATCCGCACCTGCGAGGATTACCTGCACGATCTTGGTCTGGCGCAGGTTCGCGCGCGCTTGGTCGGCGGCTGCATACATATCGAAGCCGCTCCCGCGGATGTCACCAAGATCGCCGCCCTCGGCGGCACCGCCGTCAATGCCGAGGGCAAGACCCCGCTGCCCGCCGCTATCGAGTCTGCGTTGCGCGAGCTGGGCTGCGGCCATATCTTCCCCGAGGTCACTCCCTACATCCACGGCAACATGAACCTTTAGGTTACGCCGTTTTACAAACGGCGTAACTGCTCGGCGCTGCGCTGGCCCCGGGCACGGCAATCTGACGTTCAACTTCACGGGCGCGACCAAAAGGTCAGCGCCCGCTTGTTTCACGTCACCTTACCGCACCCGGAGCCCGCTCGCTCGCATTTGCTCAACCTGGACTGCGTTAACTGACCTGCCAATAAGGGACAGGTTTATTTTGGCAGGTTTTATCTGGAGAAACGCAAACAGGACCACGACACCCATATGGCATCGCGGCCCCAGGGCATCTATGCCAGTACGTATTGATAAGTATCCCCCATGGGCACAAAGGTGACCGGCAAGCCTGCACCAGCGTCTCCGAGCGCAGCGGGCAACCATGTCGACATGCATTCCATACCCGGCTCTTCGCCGTTAAAGTGACCCATATGGATGGCGCATTTCCCCTGACCGAGCATTGCGGCGTCGCGGATGTACTCACTCACCGTAAAGTCGATAAACTCCATGGCCAAAATGCAATCGATGTCATCAGAGTCGATATGGGCAATCTCGTCGTTATCTCGTCCCATAATGTGCATGGGAATCTCGACATTGCGAACGAGCGCGTCACCGTCGCCGATCAAGCGCGTTCCATTTAATCCAAGCTTGTGTACGAGCGCCTGCGCAAGATCGCGGGCCGGCGTTGGCTCAATGCGGTACCTCATGAATGACTCGTCTACCGCGGAGCCAAGCCAGTCCATCTTGGCCGCAAATCCGTAAAAGATGCCGTCGACCATCGAACCGTCCGAGGCGAGCGGAACGCCCGAGTGGATATAGTCATGGCAACGCCAGACCGCTCCACCCCAATCGTCAAGCAAGGCGCACTTTGCCTCAAAGGTCTCGTTCCCCGCGACCACCTCACGGCTGTCTCCGTGGTTCCAGAACAGCGCCTCGTGCGGAACAATCAGGTTGGCGCCAAGCTCCTTGGCGCGGCGAATTACCTCCGCCGTAGCCCAAATGCATGTAACGATTCCGGTACATTGCTGATCGATGTTGCCGTAAAGTACCCGATCGCGCGTCGTCGCAAGCTCGATGGGCTTACCGGTAAAAGCATCGATGCCGCCGCAATAGTCCTGGATAGCTTGAATAGCCTCACTGATAAGCATATGTAACAACCCCTTCGACATAATATGCAGGGCGGAAGCAAACATACCGCCCTGCGGAATCATCTATAGGCGGCATTTTTTGAGCCGAACCACCTATATGCGACCGCTTTTCTAGCGCTCGGAAATCGGACCGTTCTCAAGCTCATCCTCGCTAAAGCCAAAGAACCAGGCAACGGCAAAGCTTACGATAAAGCCAGCTGCCGAAGCGATAGCGGCACAGATCAGGTTCTCGTTGCCACCGCCGACAAACGTCATAATATTGAGCACGTTGGAAGCAGCACCAGCAAGATAGGCATTCACATGCAAAGCGAGCGCCCCGGCACCGGCGACAAATGAACCCGCCATGCAGGCAACGAACAGTTTACGATAGCGGAACAGCATGCCATAGATGAACGGCTCGCCGACGCCTCCGATGAGCTGGGCGACAAGATAGCCGGCACACAGGCTCTTTTCCTCCTTATTACGGAGTTTGAGCCATGTCGCAATCTCCACTCCATAGGCAGCCCACAGCGCAACCGTAGCAGCGACCATAATAAAGCTGTCAGAGCCCGTCGACATGAAGTTTGCAATGGCAATCATAATGACCGCGACATGCATGCCCGTAATGACCATGGGCAACCAAATTGCTGCAAGCAAGCCGCCACCAATAATCGCCGCGATGCCACCCTCGGCGCCGAGGAACCCAAAGATTGCAGCCAGGCCGTTGCCGCACAAAGAGCCAAGAGGGGCAAGCAGGCAAAGCGCAAAGGGGACAGTCAGAGCAAGCGTGCAAAGCGGCGTAAACACCGTAGTAAGCGAATCAGGCATATGCTTGCGCAGGAACTTTTCGAAGACGGACATCAAGGCCACTGTGAGCAGAACGGGAATGACCGTCTGTGCATAGTTTTCAGGCACGCAGGGAATGCCGTAAACGCTAAAGGCTTTTCCCTCGGCTGCCATTTGCATAAACGTCGGTTCGATAAGCACACCGCCCATAAAAGCACCGTACATAGGCGTGGCGCCAATGTTCTTGGCGGCCGAAAAGCCCAAGAAGACTGGTATAAAGTAGAACGTCACGTTGTAGAGCATATTGAGCAGGACATATAGATCGCTCGTATCCGCAATGAGATTGAGCATCGTTGGCCCGAGTACGACGGCAACGGTTTTGAACATGCCCGACGCAAGCAGCAATGGAATCATCGGAACCATGGAGCCCGAGAGGTAGTTAAGAATCGCATTGCCAACGGCTGCCGGGGTAAGCGGTGTTTTGACTCCACTTGCGTCGAGGTTCTCGTCGATACTCTCCTGCTTGGCCAAGCCGCTCATCTTGATGAGCTCGTCATATACCTTAGGCACGTTTTGCCCAATAATCACCTGGAACTGCCCGCCAGATATTTGAGCGCCGATGACGCCGTTAACTTTTTTAACAGCGTTAATGTCGGGCAACTCCATATCCTTAAGGTTAAAACGCAGACGCGTCATGCAGTGGGCTGCAAAGGTGATGTTGTCTTTGCCACCCAACGCCTCGAGCACATCGGCTGCGATCTTCTTATTGTCAGCCATATCATCTTCCCTTTCGAACGATCCGGTTCCTTCCTCGCTGCGCGCGCGAGGAAACAAAGCGGACGGTGGCCTGCCGCCCACATGGAAATATTCGATTGTTGAGGAAAACGGCGTAAAGACAAAAAGCTCCAAAACGAGACATCGACAGGTCGCCCTGTCTTTACGTCACGCTTCGGAAGCTCAGCTCTCGAATAACACCTTATGTGGCCCAAGGTTATCAGCTCTGCCATGTGAACGGCGGCCTCATGGCGCCCAAAACCCTGCGAACGGTAGGCTTTCTTCCCCGAACGGTATTGAAAGCGCCTATTTGTCGGCTAACACCTCGCCCGTCACGTTGCCGGCATAGACCCGATTGACATGGAGCATGAGATACACCTTCTCCTCGGGCACGATGGAGGCATGATACGTTTCCTCGATAAGTTCTGCCATTTTGTCAACACAAGCCGCTATAGCCGGATGCTCTTCACAGAGAGGACGATAGAGCGCCGCATTATCGGTATTAAGCGGCTCCCCGGTGCGGACGCGCTCTAACAAGTAGCGTACATGAGTGTCATAGCGTGCATAGTCAAAAGCATCGCGGTCAACGACGATAGCAAGATCTTTCTCGATAATCGCTACGAGCTTTTCGATCAGACGTTCCTCGCGGCGGACGTCGTTTGACTTTGCCTTACTAGAACTTGCCATAACGCTGTTAACAATACAGAGCGCGATGCCTGCCATCTCCCCGCGTGGCATAGATAAACCGAATTCGCGCTCTATGCCAGCATGGGCAAGCGCCGCAATCTTAAATTCAATGGGATATTGTTGCTGAACGTCACAAGAAAGCGGCATCTGAACATACATGTGCTCACGGCAGCGCTTGATGGCAAAACTGATATGGTCGGCAAGCGTAAAAGGGAGGTTCGCCGACAGCTCACGCGAAATGTTGGTGCGCGCGACATCGGCAATCTGCGCACTAAATTCCATTACCTTGGGATCGATCTCGTTAAGAAGTGGCAGGTAGCGTGCATCAACGTTGTAAAACGTGCGCTCAATCTGCGCAAGCGAAACCTCATCGGGGCCGTCAGGGAAACCAATGCCTTTCCCCAGCGCCACAAGCTCGGTTCCCTTATCGTTGACAAGCAAGGCGGCATTGTGATTAATGCGCTTAACGACCCTCATGATGCCTCCGAAAATAGGCGCAGCCGAAGGGCAAGCGCAATGAATTCCAGTTAAGATGGTTCGCCTCGATTATTCCACGCAACGTCACGCGAGACAAGCAAACCCGAGCTCCCACAACCTACCAAAAAGGGACAGGTTTGTTTTGGCAGGTTTTATCTGGGGAAACGTAAACAGGGCCGCGACACTTATATGGCGTCGCGGCCCTTTTCCTTGGAGAAGGATCGATTAGTTGAGCGGGATGACCGCTCTAGTCTTCGAGTCCGCTATTGATGAGCTCCGCGATCTCAACGGGATCGGTGCTCGCGAGAGGCGGCGGTATACCCAATCGTCACTTGGTTGGCAGATACCAATCCCGTGGAAGTCTTCCTTACAACACAGACCTGACCGCAGCTTCGATACCGTCGGCGTCCAAACCGTACTTGCGCAGCAAATCGACCGCAGGGCCGGACTCGCCGTACACATCACGCACGCCGACGCGTCGCATCGGCACCGGATGCTGCTCCGCGAGCACCGAAGCCACGGCCTCGCCAAGACCACCGATAATCGAATGTTCCTCGGCGGTGACCACGCGACCGGTCTTCTTGGCACTGGCAACCACCAGGCGCTCATCAAGCGGCTTGATCGTGTGCATGTTGATGACCTCGGCGTCAATACCATCGGCAGCAAGCGCCTCGGCAGCCTCAAGCGCCTCGGCGACCATGAGGCCACAAGCGATGATGGTCACATCGGACCCCTCGCGCACGACCACGCCGCGGGCAATCTTGAACTCATAGTCCTCGCGGTCGTTGATGACCGGTGTTGCCAGGCGGCCGAAGCGCATGTAGACCGGACCCTCAAACTCATAGGCAGCGCGCACGCAAGCACGAGCCTCGATGTCATCGGCGGGAACGATCACCGTCATCCCCGGGATCGTGCGCATGAGCGCAATGTCCTCACAGCACTGATGCGTGGCGCCGTCTTCGCCGACCGAGATGCCCGCATGCGTGGCGCCGATTTTGACATTGAGGTGCGGATAGCCGATGGAATTACGAACTTGCTCGTACGCGCGGCCGGCGGCGAACATGGCAAAGGTGCTCGCAAAGGCAACGTGGCCCGTGGTCGCAATGCCGGCGGCAAG
>UQXT01000073.1 GCA_900545075.1 uncultured Collinsella sp.
CCCCCCCCCGAAGGTTAATTGCCGCTGCATGCATATGCGAAACTCCCTTCGCTCAGGGTTTGCAATTTAAGCAATTGATTAAAACAACGAAGATTCAACGACTGTCCCGCTCGATACGTCCGCGCAACAAAAACCTGTACATCAGCCTCCAAAATTGGCATTTTTCGACATGCTTGGAGGCTGTTGTACACAAATGTGAGATCCCGCCTCGCCAACAACACCCTCCACATGTCTGGACTCTCTATGCTTGCGCTGGATAGTCATCGCCAGAACGGGTATAGTATCGAAAGTTTTGTCGTTTACCAGCGGGGGAGTCCTGTGGGCATCAAAAAGAAGATCAAAAAGGAGCTTATCGGCACCTCCGATTACCCGTCGAATAAGATCTTCACGATCTCCAATTTCATTACCTTCACGCGCCTGATCCTCACGCTGGTCTTCCTATACCTGTTTGTGACGGACAACAACCGTGTCGTCGCGATCGTCATCTATGCCATCGCGGCCTCTACCGACTGGATGGACGGCCAGATCGCTCGTATGACCAAAACGGTCTCGTGGCTCGGCAAGGTCATGGATCCCATTTGTGACCGTGCGCTGCTGTTCACCGGCGTGCTGGGACTGGTGGTTCGCGGAGAGCTGCCCATCTGGGTCTGCGTGCTCATCATCGGCCGCGATATCTACCTGGGCATCGGCACGCTCATCGTGCGCCACTATCACCGCCGTCCCATCGACGTAGTATTTCCCGGCAAGATTGCGACGGCGCTGCTCATGACCGGCTTCTCGCTCATGCTGCTCGGGTTCCCTGTCGTCGATGGCAGGCATCTGCTGCCCGCAACGTTCACGGCCTTCCCGGGCCTCAACGGCAGCCCGGTACCACTTGGCATCTTCTTTGTATACGGCGGCGTCATCTTCTCCATGCTCACCGCCGTCATCTATTCCATTAAGGGTGGAGCGGCCATTAAACAAGCCGTGGCGCACCCCGAGGACGAAGACATCGACTTTCTTAACCCCGAAATCGAAGACTAAGCCATTGGGGTATGATTACGTACAGTTCATTCTTTGCGGCATGTCCGCGTTAAGTTAGGGGTTGTCATGGACAACATGGTTAACAATATGCCTCAGAACGGTAAGGCCTCAGACGCCACCTGCGTTTTCCGCGTTCCTTCGAGCGATGTCACCGTTCCCGACCTCATGGCCAACGTGCACATCACCGCGCCCGTCTTATCTATCGTCAAAGGACCGCAAACCGGTGCAGCCTTTGAGCTCGAGGACAATGTGACCACCATCGGCCGCGATCCCGCTAACGGCATCTTCCTCAACGACATGACCGTGTCGCGTAGCCACGCGCGCATTATTCGCGAGGGTCTGGGGGCCCGTATTGAGGACCTGGGCTCGCTCAACGGTACGTGGGTTGACGGCGCTATCGTCAACGGCGCACCGCTGCACGATGGCTCTTCCGTCCAGATCGGTACGTTTACGCTCATCTATCACGAGAGCACGCCGGAGCGCATCGAAACCGGTGAGTAGGGCATGGCCGAACGCAACTATCTGAGTATCGGCCAGGTCGTCAATCTACTTCGAGGCGCATACCCCGATCTTTCGAACTCAAAAATTAGATTTCTCGAAGATGAGGGGCTCATCACCCCTCATCGCACACCTAAGGGCTATCGTCAGTACTCCAAAGAGGATGTTGACCGCCTGGAGGTCATTCTGCACCTGCAGAAGACTCGCTACATGCCGCTCAACGTGATCAAGCAGCGCCTGGAAAACGCCACGGACCTGTCTACGCTCGCCTACGAGGTGGGCCTGCTGTCCGACGTTCCGCTCAAGACGGAGCCCAAGGAGACCAAGCAAAAGCTGCATCCCATCGAGACCATTCCCGATATGCTCGGCGTTGAGATCTCGTTTATCCGCTCCCTAGCCGAAAACGACCTCATTCGCATCATCAAGAGCCCGCAGAACCGAGAGCTCGTCGATGGCCGCGATTTCCCGATTATCCGCTACTGCTCCGAGCTTTCGCGCTTCCATATCGAGCCGCGCAACCTGCGTCAGTACGTGTCTTCCGCCAACCGCGAGTCCTCGATGTTTGAGCAGGTGCTCGTGAGCATGCTCGGCATGGACACTTCCGATGACGAGCGCGACGCCAAGCTCGAGCGTGCCTTTAAGAAGCTGCATGACCTCACCGAGGGCGTGCATACGGCACTGCTCAAGAACCGCGTCTTTGAGTCACTCAACGCCGTGGTCGAGGACGCCGATATCGATGCCCTCGACGAGGAGATCGCACGCTCCGAATCCACCAAGGCCAAAAGCGAAGAGGCAAGCGTTCCCGCGGTTGCCGCGAAGGACGAGTCGCTCGTGCATCCGTCCAAGGTCGTCGTCCCCTCGCATAGCCTGTCTGCTAACACGGGTAAATAACCGCCGTCCACCCGGCAATCCATGAAAGGTCACGTCATGTACGACTTCGAATCTCACATCGTCGACATCCCCGACTATCCCGAGCTCGGAGTCGTCTTTAAGGACATCACGCCGCTCTTTGGTAATCCCGAGGCACTAAAGGCCATGGTAGATGCCCTGGCCGAGCATTTTGCCGGCATGGGTATCACCAAGGTCGTGGGTCCCGAGGCTCGCGGCTTTATGGTCGGCGTGCCCGTGGCTGTCGCCCTGGGCGCCGGCTTTGTGCCCGCTCGTAAGCCGGGCAAGCTGCCGCGCAAAACGGTGAGTCAGAGCTACGAGCTCGAATATGGCACCGACTCTATCGAGATTCACGCCGATGCCATTACCTCTAAAGATACCGTGTTGATTCTGGACGACTTGGTCGCGACGGGCGGAACCGTCGAAGCAACAGGTAAACTGGTGCGAGATATGGGCGCAAAGCTTGTGGGTTACGGTTGTATCCTCGAGCTTGCGTTTCTCAACCCGCGCGAGAAGCTCACGCCTTCCAACGAGGACGTTGAGCTCTTTAGCTTGGTAACGGTGCACTAGCCGCTACCCTTAGATACCGGAAAGGAAGCTCCATGCGCACAGCAAACACGCACAAAAACATGGCACGCTGCGCTGCTACGGCAACCCTCGCTTGTGTTTTGGGCCTTGGCCTCGCGGCTCCGGCCTATGCCGATACCGCATCCGACCTTGCCGCTGCTCGTACAAAACTCGAGCAGATCGGTACGCAAACCCAGCAGATCTACGACGAGCTCGCCACTCAAACGCAGGCGCTCGACCAGACCGCTGGCGAGATCACGCAAAAGCAGCAGGAAATCGCCGATGGCCAGGCCAAGCTTTCCAACTACGTTGCAGGTGAGTACAAGACCGGCGGCCTGAGCCTACTCCAGGTTCTGACGGGCGTCGATGACCTGGGCGATATGCTCAACCGTCTGTTCTACTATGGCAAGGTTTCCGACAAGCAGGCCCAGACCATCCAAGAGGTCAAGGAGCTTAAGCAGGAGCTTACCGACAAGCAGGCCGAGCAGGAGAAGAACGTCGCCGCCACGCAAAAGAAGGTCGACGAGCTCAACGCTCAGCAGGCCGAGGCTCAAAACGTTGTGAACTCCCTGGACTCGCAGCTGCAGGCCGAGCTTGCCGCCGAGGCCGAGGCCAACGCCGCGCTGCAGGCCGGCATCAACGCCAGCACCGCCGAGAAGGCAACGGTGAACACCGAGACCGCTGGCACGACTGAGAACACCAACAACGGTGGCGGTACGAGCAACAACGGCGGCAACACGCCTGCGCCCACTCCCACGCCCGCTCCGGCCCCCACGCCGCAGCCCTCGACGCCCGCTCCGGCTCCGACCCCTTCTGCGCCGAGCCAGTCCGTTGACGGCGGTACCGTTGTTTCGCGTGCCTACAGCAAGCTTGGTTGCGCTTATTCCTGGGGCGGCATTGGCCCGAACAGCTTTGACTGCTCGGGATTCGTTAGCTACTGCCTCACCGGTCGTTATTGCCGTTTGGGCACCACCGTTACGTTTATGGGCTGGACTCGTGTGACCGATCCGCAACCGGGAGACGTCGTTGTAAATTCCCGCCATACCGGCATTTACGTTGGAAACGGTCAGATGATTCATGCTTCTAACTACAACACTGGTGTTATCCTAACCCCCATTAGTTATAGTATGACTGACTATATTTTTGTGCGCTATTAAGTAACACTTCACAGCATCCGTCATTGGTCTCGTGGCTTTTCCGCTGCGAGACCCATTCTTTATCTCCGCCAATCAACTCATCTTCAATAAGCTTTTATCTAGTTCTGAATACTAGATATAGAACAGAGTTCAGCAAGATGGTTATAATTAGGCTTGAGTAAACAGAAAGGACCCTCTATGAACTGGGCACTTATCTCCGATTCGAGCTGCAACCTCCGCGATTGGCAACCGACCGCACCCCATACCACCTTTGCATTTGCACCCCTCAAAATTCGAGTGGGGGAGCGTGAGTTTGTCGATGACCTCGCGCTCGACGTTCACGAACTCAATTGCGCCGTGCAGGCGGAGTCGGGCGCTTCTTCGAGCGCCTGTCCGAGCGTAGGCGAGTGGACCGAACTCTTTAGGCTTGCCGACAAAACGATATGCATGCCCATCTCGGAGGGCGTATCGGGCAGCTATAACGCCGCCGCCACGGCACGCGATTTGGTTCTTGCCGAAGATCCGGATCGACAGATTCATCTGGTCAATTCACGCGGAGCCGGCGGCAAAATGGACCTGATCTTCCTGCTGTTCGACCGCTATCTCGCAAGCAATCCAGACGTTTCATTTGAGGAAGCCTGCAGCTATTTTGATGAGCTGGAACAGAACAGCAAGATCCTGTTTAGCCTGTGCAATTACGAAAATCTCGCCAAGGCCGGACGTATTCCCAAGGCGGCCGGGGTCATCGCCAATAAACTCAACATTCGAGTTTTAGGTACAGCAAGCGAGGCGGGGGAGATTAAGCTCGTCGGTCACACCCGTGGCGAAAAGAAAATGCTTGGCAAGATTGTCGACACCATGGAGGCCGAAGGCTTTACCGGTGGTGAAGTCGTCATCGACCATGTCGAGAATGAGGCGGGTGCCCAGGCACTTGCCAGCCGCATTGTGGAGCATTGGCCCAGCTCCAAGACCATCATCATGCCCTGCAACGGACTGGATTCATATTATGCCGAGATGCACGGGCTCATTATCGGCTACGGCATGGGCGCGGCTTCGGGCCGATAAAGTCCAACTAAACTAAAGCACGGGCGGGACAAAGTGGCTGATGGCTCTTTGTCCCGCCCGTCTTATACGTCGGTTAGCTATTAAACCCATTGAACTTTAGGTAGCTCATAAGATACGCCTTCGATACAAAAGACGATACCGCGCTGCGAACGAGGAGTGACTCGCGTGTGACCTGATGAGCCGTATCGGGTACAGGAACCTGTTCAATGGAAAAAGCCGCGTGAATCGATGCCTCGAGCTGATCGACCACATAATCAAAGGCAGTCGGTGCATCGTAGCTCAGGCGCTGAATGTTAAAGAGCGCCTGAACCGCAGCGATGGGCAGCACCTGCTTAAAAATACAGATGGCGATAAGGCGAGCGATCTGCTCGCGACCATATTGCTTTTTTACCGGAGCAGGTACCAGGCCGACCTTTACGTAGTTATTGATCATGGAAGGCGTAATGACAGGCTGCTCCACGCAAATCGAAAGCGACTCCATCCACAGTTCGATGTACTCAATGACCTGGTCACGGTAGAGCGTTACATTCGGCAGCTGATCATACCGCGGCAAACTGAGCGTATTGAGCTTGCGAACCAGATCAGACTGGATAAATGCATCAGGTAGCACCGTAGGCTGAATATCCTCTGGGCTAATGCTAACCGACGTATCGGACATCGGAATGACATGTTTAACGTGATTCATATGGTGCCTCCGTTCGTTTTCTATATTGTATTCTAGGTTATCTAGTTTTGCATACCACAATGAACGGTATGATCGTTGTCTTTGGCTGGGGTCAGGCTGCAGGATAGCTGGCTCGTATTATGCACAACAAAACGTCCGCGGCAACGTTGCCTCAAGCTCGTTGCCGCGGACGTTTAAGTAAATTAACAACCTTACATAAGATATATTATCGTACTTATCCGCGTAAGAAAGCATTTGCGCTGGTAGCCGCTATGGCTCCATCAGAAACAGCGGTCACAACTTGGCGCAAACGCTTGGAACGGATATCGCCGGCAGCAAATAAGCCAGGCGTGCGGGTAGCCATCGATTCATCAGTCACAATACCGCCGTCGAGCGCCAGATCCACCAGATGCTCTACAAGCTCGGTATGGGGCTGCGTGCCAGCAAAGACAAAAATGCCAAACGAACCAGGGCCAAAGGACTCAGAATAGGTTTCACCGGTAGCGTTTTCCTTGAAGGTGATAGTCGTGGGCATGGCCTCGCCCGATAGTTCCACGATACTAGTTTGGTACCTAACTGAAATATTATCTTTTGCGAGAACCTTTTGAACCACGCCATCGGGGGCACGGAACTGATCGCGGCGCAAGACGATGGTCACGCTACTGGCGATTTCTGACAGGAACAGGGCTTCCTCGCAGGCGGCATTGCCGCCACCGATGACAAAGACCTGCTTGCCACGAAAGAACATGCCGTCGCACATCGCGCAATACGAAACGCCTCGACCGCGATACGTATCCTCGCCAACAAAACCAGCAGATCGCGGCGTGGCACCCATGCAAGCGATAACGCTCGAGGCAAGCGTATCGCCCATATCGTGATGCACCGTAAACAACGCCGCATCCGCATCGTAATCGATACCCGTAACCATGCTCCATGCAACCTGTGCTCCCAGGCCCTCTGCATGTTGCTGAAAACGCTCGCCGAGTTCGGCGCCACTCAAGAGAGGAATGCCCGGATAGTTCTCGACCTCATTGGTTGTGGCGATCTGTCCTCCCGACATGCCCTGTTCAATCACGGTCGTCGTTAGGTTAGCGCGCGCCGCATAAATGGCTGCAGCATAGCCCGCAGGCCCGCCGCCGATAATCGCAACATCGATCGGCTGATGAGTAGTCATGAAGAGACCTCCTGTCGAAAGATTGGCGTTCTTTGCGCTCATACCCAAATTTATGCGAACGTGACACTCATGCACTACAATGATTCTCTGCGAATCAAAGACGAAGGGGAGATATCGATGGATCAGACGCAGACGAGCGACGACGCTCCCCTGCCCACGCACAGCACTCCCCAATCGGAGCAAACCACACTCTTGGCTCAGCAAAAACCTCTCGTGACCATTGTGCACGCCTCGGTCGGCTCGGGCCACAAGGCCGCCGCAAATGCGA
This sequence comes from uncultured Collinsella sp., assembly GCA_900545075.1. Classification (GTDB taxonomy): domain Bacteria; phylum Actinomycetota; class Coriobacteriia; order Coriobacteriales; family Coriobacteriaceae; genus Collinsella. Next base: position 7,284 of record UQXT01000073.1, read on the forward strand.
TTGCGCAGGCATTCGACCTCATCCGCGGCGCCAATGGCATCCCCGAGGATGTTGAGATTGAAGTGCTCGATATCCTTGATTTTGGACGCATAAAATTCGATGGCAACAAAACGGCTGCCTCGTTTACCGGCGCTACGCGCCCAATTTATGACTTGACCTGGCGTTATACCCTTACAGGACACCTGCTTTGGGGCGGCGGCACGGCATGGTCGCGCATCATGTTCCCCGCATTTAACGAATACGTTCGGACTCGTAGGCCCATTGCCGTGGTAGCCACACATATCACGGCAGCCAACGTAGCCGTTGGTGCGCGCGTCATTACGGGCATCGACTATCCCGTCATTTGCGTACCGACCGATTACGAGGTGGAGGGCTGGTGGCCCCATAAGGACACCGACCTATTCTGTGTGGCAAACGAGTTTATGGCCGAGACACTCCGTCCCCGCAAGGTTCCCGAGACCAAGATCCGCATTACGGGCATTCCCATTCGCGCCGGGTTTGATACGGATTACAATCGCGAGGAAGAACTCGAGAAGTTCAATCTCCCCACCGATAAGACCATTGTGCTGGTAATGGCCGGCGCCAGTTTGCCTCAACCGTACGTTCGCTTTCGCGCGGCGATGGACCACACCCTCCCCTTCCTGCGCAGTTTCGAGGACATGCACTTTGTCTTTTTGCCGGGCAAGGATGCCGAATATGCCACCCGTCTCAAAACGCTTTTCGATGCCATGAAACTCGAGAACGTCACGGTTCTTGACTACGTCGATGACATGGCAGCGCTTATGCATGGCTGCGACTTAGCAATTCTCAAATCGGGCGGACTCACTGTTACCGAATGCCTGTGCGCACACCTTCCGATGATTCTACTGGGCAAGTCATATGGCCAGGAAAAGGCCAACACCACGATGCTCACCGGCATGGGCGCCAGCATGCATGTCACCACCGCACGAGAACTCATCGTGACGCTTCGTCACCTGCACGACCACCCCGAATCACTCAAAGCCCTACTCATCAACGGCGAAGTACTACGCCGCCCTCACGCTGCCAAAGACATCGCCATCGCAACCATGGAGCTCGTAGGCAAGCCCCAAAAGCGCAAACGAGCCTTCTGCCGCTTCTACTGGGGCGGAAAGCCCGCGCATATCCGCTAGTCGAATGTCCGCCGCTCTGCCGGAGCCGCCCTTATATCATTCCATGCTCAAACATTCTCGCTTCGCTGCGAAACTGCGCGTGGAACGATATAAGGGCGGCTCCGGCAGAGCGGCTGCGTTTACTTACTAGCAGCTACTTCGGTATCCCCTCCATTAGAACCTGCAAAGGTAAAACAGGAAAATATAAATACAGTAAGCCGATGCGACAAAGGCGGTATCCCTTTGCCGCATACTAACTAGAACCTAAAACACATTCCCGGTTAGGATTTACAAAGATGTAGTCCAGCTAATAGAGAGTCAGAACAACAAACAAGTCGTAATTATATTGATGAGGCCCACCGCGCAAGTCGAAATACATATTCAAGTATGTGGCCTCTCACCCGGGGCCCACACATATCGTCCCGCGCGCAGTTTCGCAGCGTAGCGAGAATGTTTGAGCACGGGATGATATGTGTGGGCCCCGGGTGAGAGGCCAACTCTACATCTTGAAAATGATTAAGCGACGCCGCTGGAGCCGAAGCCTCCTTTGCCTCGGTCGGTTTCGTCTAGTTCTTCCACTTCTACGAGGTTGACCGTGGGGACTTCTTGGATGACGAGTTGGGCTATGCGGTCGCCTTTGTTGATCTGGATATTGTTGGTGGGATCCAGGTTGATGAGGATGACCTTAAGCTCGCCTCGATAGTGAGCGTCGATGAGGCCGGGGGTGTTGACTATAGACAGTCCCTGCTTAATGGCTAGGCCGCTGCGGGGCTGGACAAAGCCAGCATAGCCATCGGGCAGTGCAATAGCCAAGCCAGTGGAGACCAATCGGCGCTCAAAGGGCTTGAGGGTGCAGTCTTCGTTGGCACGGAGGTCAAGGCCGGCATCTGTGGGATGAGCGTATTTGGGAAGCTCGACCGTGGGATCGAGACGCTTAATGTTAACGGTAATGTTGGACATGAAATCACCTTAGCTTGTCGAGCTCTTGCAAAAACTCGTCGACGTCTTTGAAATCGCGATAGACCGAGGCAAAGCGAATGTATGCCACCTTGTCGATCTTGGCCAAGCGCTTGAGCACCATATCGCCCAGTTCGTGGGACGTTACAGCCGTCAGCGTACGGGAACGCAGCTCCACCTCGATATCATCGATGATCTCGTTGAGCTTTTTCGTATCGATATCACGCTTAATCGTGGCGCGCATCAGACCGACCAGCAGCTTGTTGCGATCGAACCGCTGCTTTGACCCATCAGACTTGATGACCTCGATGGGATCTTCGCAGCGCTCGAACGTCGTAAAACGATAATTGCACGAACAGCATTCGCGACGACGCTTGATAGTGTTGTTCGACTCCTGCATACGGGAATCGACAACGCGGGTATGTGCCTTGCCGCATTTGGGACAGCGCATGGTACCTCCTCCTAAACGATAACAAGGGTACCATGCGACCAGGCCGAAATCTTACGAACGAGTCGGAACTTTCAGAACTGCACCAGCATCAAGAGAGCCGCAATCGAGGTGATTGACGCTACGAATCATGTCGGAAGTCTCCTGCGTGGAAAGGCCATCGATGGGATGCTCCTGGGCAAGCGACCACAGGGAATCTCCGGACTGCACGCGAACCGTCTCATAGGCAACGTTGGCTACAGAATCGGCATATGCTGCGTGACGAGCAGAAAAAACTGACGTGGCGAGCACGAAGAACAGGGTGAACGCTACGGCAACAGCAACAATCGTCGAGGCCTTCAGGGAAACAGGAGCCAAAGCAACGGACGCACGCTGGGTGCGAACGGGCTTAGCGGCCATGGCCTGAAAATGAGAGCGTCCGCCCTTCACGACCGTAAAGGCAGGCGTGGCGGGCGCCTCGAGCTTAAGGGCGAGGTTTCCCTGGAC
>UQXT01000074.1 GCA_900545075.1 uncultured Collinsella sp.
CGCAGTGGCGGCTCCAGCACCAGCGCCACCAGCGGCTGTTGCGCCAACTGCCCGCATAACCACTAGAAACCAAGCAGCCCCGCGACCGACACCGATCGCGGGGCTGCGTCTTTAGCTGCCCAAGTTTCCTTATGAGTTGCGGTGAGATAAGGACTGTTTAGCAGGTAGAAGCGGCTTTTTAATCCCTATTTCACCGCAACTTAGTTGTTACTTATGGACCAGCCTGGCACAGAAGTGGCCGTCGTAGGAGTCGGCGTTTACGGGGACGCTTTGGAAAAGCCCGCGGTCGTTTTGGCGTACGGAGACGAGCTTCTTGGCCTGGGCGAACTCGGGCAGCTGCAGAATCTGTGCCTCGGAGAGGGGCGCCACGGTAAAGCCGGCGCCCTCGGGCGAAGCCAAAAACGCATCCACGACCTGCGCGTTCTCCTCATCAAAGACCGAGCACGTCGCATAGATGAGCTCGCCATCCTCGGCAACGCGCGCGGCGGCTTCCTTAAGCATCGTCAGCTGCAGTTTAGGCAGCTCAACCGTCACATCCTTTTCGGTCAGGCGCCAAGGAATCTCGGGATGACGCCGCATGGTGCCGGTGCCCGAACACGGGGCATCGATAAACACCGTATCAAACAGAACAGGCTTACCAAGCATGGCATCGAACGACGTGAGCACCGCATCGAGCTCGCACGCATCGCCCGAGACGGTACGAACGCCCTTGATGCCAGCCTTATGCAGGCGCGCGAGATTCTGGTCGCACTTGCGGTCGTGCAAATCGAGTGCAGTGTGCTGGCGGTCGTAGCCGGCACGCTTGGCCTGACACATTATCACATAGGTCTTGGTGCCACGACCGGCGCCAATCTCTAGGCAACGACCGGGACGTGTCGCCGCGGTAGCGATGAGCTGGGCGTTAAGGTCCGAGGCCACGGCAGCCGCGCGCTCAAACACGCCCGACGCAACCGTGGCCTGCGCATCGACCGGCGCATGACAGCCCGGAAACACCGGCGCAACAAGCTGCGATAGGTACGGATCAGGTTTGGTTGCAAAGGCGTTCTCGTGCAGAGCGAGCGGCGCAGGTGCCAAGTTACCGGCAAAGTTAAGCGCACCCTCGGGCGTATCGAACGACGCCATAATGCGGGCACAGAGCCAGCGCGGCATGCCCATCAGGCGAGACAGGCGAACCAAACGGCGCTCGGATTCATCGGCATCCGCCGCAGTAGCAAAATCCTCAACGTTGTCCGCAACCTTATGCAGCACGGCGTTCGCCAGACCGGCGGCCGACTTAGCGCCGCTGCGAACCAGCTCAACACCCTGACTCACGGCAACGCGACCTGGGGTATGCAGGTAGAGCATCTCGAAAGCCGAGATGCGAAGCGCCATGCGAACACGCGGCGCGACCTTTTTGGGTTTATCGAGAAACTGGTCGAGCAGCTCATCCAAAATGCCCTGGGTGGCTGCAACACCAAGTGCCAAACGAGCGGCAAAGGCAGAATCGCGCTGGTCAATGGCCTTGGCCGAAGCACGGGACGAGAGAACGTCACGTGCGTACATGCCGCGGCGATCGGCCTCCATCAGCACGTCGAGCGCAAGCTTGCGCGCGGGGGAAAGCTTACTCATGACAAAACACCCCACGTCAGATCGGCACCCTGCAGACCGGCAGCCCAGGCAGAGGCAGCCATGGCACGTTTGCCATCGGGCTTAACCTCGAGCAGCTCAACCGCACCATCGGACAGGCCCAGGTAGACGCGCTTGCTCTTGACGGCAACAGTGCCCTCGCCAAGCGACACATCAGCCGGCGCAGCATCGAGCACGCGAACCGTCTTGCCGGCAATCACACAACGGGCGGGTGCAGTATCGGATGAAGCCAGCACGTGGCGCACGCAATCGAGCGCCGACATCTGAGGATCCAGACGCATCTCCTGCTTAGAAATCTTGGCAGCATGCGTGACAAGGGACTCATCCTGCTCGGTCCACACCGCCGTGTCATCGGCAAGCGAGGGCAGCGTATCGGCCAGCAGCTTACCGCCCAGCTCGCCAAGCTCCATCGTCAGTGCCTCGGCATGTTTACCGGCAACCGAAGTCGAGGCCTGGGCACAATAAGCGCCCGTATCCACGCCATGTCCAATACGCATAATGGAAACGCCGGCAACATCATCACCAGCAAGAATAGCACGCTGAATGGGAGCAGCGCCACGCCAGCGAGGCAGCAAGGACGCATGAACATTCACAATACCAAGCGGCGCCATATGCAGCACCTCATCGGGCAAAATGCAGCCATAGGCAGCCACGCAGAAAATGTCAGCCTGGGCAGTCTGAAGAGCCTCAACAACCTCAGGCGTCATACGATTAGCCTCAACAACCGGCAACCCCAGCTCAAGCGCCTTGGCCTTAACGGGAGAAGGCTCAAGCTTCTTACCACGCCCACGAACAGCATCAGGACGAGTAATAACCAGCACAATCTCGTTCCCAGCCTCAACAAGCGAAGTCAGCGAAGGCACAGCAAAATCAGGCGTACCCATAAACACAATACGCATAGAGAACGTCTCCCCTCAACCAAAGCCGAGACGGCTACAAGTAACAGCGGAAAGCCAAGTACCCAGCCCATCCGCAATAACAATTCAACAAAAACAAATATACCCAAAACCAAAGAAAGAGCCGCATAAAAGCAGCTCCCTCTCAACAAAGACTATCAGCGAAGACGCCCCTCCCTGGCCCGACGGCACCCGGGCGAAAAGGAGCACGAAAACGCAGTCCCCTTCCGCCGCAGGGCTTAGGTTATTGCTCCACGCGCAGTTCCGCACGAGCCGAAGAGCACTTAATGTGCTCTTCGTGCGAGCAGGACTGTTTGAGCATGGAGCAATAACCTAAGCCCTGCGGCGGAAGGGGACGGAGGGACCTACTCCGTCTCGCCCGGTCGAGCGCCGCGGGCCAGGGCGTCCTGGTACTCCTTGACGGCCTTGAGCCTCTGCATGGGCTTCAGTCGCTCGAACATGGTGTTGCCGTGCAGGTGATCGATCTCGTGTTGCAGGCACACGCAGAACAGATCGCCCGAGGCCTCGTAGCGGATCAGGTTGGCATCCAGGTCATACGCCTCGACGACGACATGGTCGGGACGCTCGATCTCGCAGCTAATGCCGGGGATAGACAGGCAACCCTCGCTAAACGGCACCAGATGGTCGCTCTGCTCAACAATGACGGGATTGATGAGCACGTACGGATCGTAGTCGTTCTTGTCGGTGTAGTCGCAGTCGATAGTGACGAGCTGGATGAGCTCACCGATCTGCGGGGCAGCCAGGCCGCAACCGCCGTTGTCGAACATTATCTTCTTCATCTTCTCGGCAAGCGCCTCGATCGCCGGGGTGATCTCCTCGATGACGGCGCACTCCTGGCGCAGACGAGGGTCGGGCGACAGTACGATTCCGTTGGCTTCCATGGCCATCCTTTCGGGTTGTTACATCAAATCATAGGCGTCGACGTCAACACTCAAGCTCACGCCGCGCACGGAGCCCACCTCTTTGAGGCAGGCGTCGATATCATCAGAGACATGGTACCCTACCGGCGACTTCACAAGCAGGTGGAAGCGATAACGGTCCTTGGCTCTCTCGATTACACATGAAGCCGGGCCCAGCACCTGCGGCACCGCGCTGCCCGCCCGCAAAAAGTCGGGCGCGGCGGCGTGCCAGCGGCGCTTGAGGAGCTTTGCGATGTGCCCAATATAATCCCGTGCATCATCGCGGCTTGCCGACCAAACCAAAATGTTGACCAGGCGCACGAAGGGCGGATACAGAGCGTCGCGACGCTGGTCCAAGTCGTGGTCGGTAAAGATCGAACGGTCATGCTCGGCAACGGCACGAATGACCGGGTCCTCGGGCAGATAGGTCTGGATAATAACCTCGCCAGGGCGATCACCGCGACCGGCACGGCCCGCGACCTGCTCCAGCAAATCGTAGGCGCGCTCCCCCGCTCTAAAATCGGGCAGCTTCAGCGCGAAGTCGGCATTGACCACGCCCACTAACGTGACCTCGGGAAAATCGAGGCCCTTGGCAATCATCTGGGTGCCCAGCAGCACCGCGCAATCGGCAGCGTCGAACTGTTCGAGCAGCTTTTTGTGTGCGTCCTTGCCGCGTGTGGAATCGGCGTCCATGCGAATGATGGCGACGTCGTCGGGCAGCATCTGGTGCAGTGCGTCCTCGATCTGCTGCGTGCCCAGACCCATTTTTGCCAGGTAGCGGCTGCCGCATTTGGGACAGCGGCTCGTGGGCGCCGGATAGGGCTGCACGCGCCAGGACGAACCGCAAGTGTGGCACTGCAGTGTATGCGTGCGCTCGTGATACGTGAGCGCGGTGGAGCAGTGGTTACAGGTGGGGACGCAGCCACACTCGCGGCACATCAAAAACGGCGCAAAACCGCGGCGGTTATGCAGCAACACGGCCTTCTCGCGGCGCTCGACAACGCGTTCCAAGCCTTCCATCAGCGGTTTTGAGAACATGGAGCGGCTACCGTGCGAAAACTCGCGGCGCAGGTCGGCAATGCGGACCGTGGGAAGCACGGCGTGTCCCGGGCGCTCGGGCATCTCGACGCGCGTCCAGGTGCCACCGTTATACGTGCCACGGCGGCAGCGGTCGAGGGCCTCGGCAGAAGGCGTGGCGGAACCCAATACGAGCGGACAGCGGTAGCGTCGCGCTATCTCGGCCGCCACCTCGCGCGCATGGTAGCGCGGACTGGAGCCCTGCTTGTAGCTGGTCTCGTGCTCCTCGTCAATGATGATGAGGCCCAGGTCGCTGAGCGGGCAAAAGAGCGCCGAGCGGGCGCCGACGACAACACGGGCGGCACCGCTGGCAACCATGTCCCACTGGTCCAGGCGCTCGCCGGCCGAAAGGCGCGAATGGAACACGGCGACCGTCTCGCCAAAGCGCGAACGGAAGCGGCCGACGGTTTGAGCCGTCAGCGAGATCTCGGGCACGAGCACGCAGGCCGAGCGACCGGCCGCGAGCACACGCTCGATAGCGGAGAGGTAGACCTCGGTTTTGCCGGAGCCCGTAACGCCGTCCACGAGCACCACGTCGCCGTGCGCATCCAGGCGAGCGCGCTCAATCTGCGCGAGCGCCTGCTGCTGGCCGTTCGTAAGCGCGACCGGTGCCTTGCCGTTTGCCGAGGACAGCGTAGTCTGCTCGCTGCAGCCACGCCAGGCTCGGCGCTCCTCCACCACGACGACACCACGTTTTTCGAGCGCCTTAATGGTCGCCGACATACTGTTGTAGAGCAGGTTGAGGTCGCGCGTCGTGACCGGTCCGCACTGGAGCGCCTCGATGAGCTGACGCTGACGAACCGCAGTCTTGGGCGGCGTATAGTCAAAGCCCTCAGGCGTAAGCATCACCCAACGGTTTTGGATAGGCTTGACGGCGGGGCGCTCAACCGTCCACGCACCGTCATCGCCCTTAACGACACGCGGACTTCCGCCCGGAGGCAAAAACAGGCGCAGGCACTCGGAAAGCGTCGCTACATATTCGCGGCTCATCCAACGCGCAATGCGGGCGGCCTCGGCGCCAAAGAGCGGTTTGCTGAGGATGGCCTCGATGAGCTTGATGCGCGCAGGATCGAGGGTATTGTTGCCTTGCAGCTCGCCCAGTTCAGAAACAATGTCGACGATATAGCCCGCAGCCGCACGGTTGCCAAAGTGGACCAGGACGGTGGAGCCGATCTGGGCCTCGTTGTCGAAGGACTGCGGAATGCCATAGGCAAACGGCTCGGACAGCGCACGGGTGGGAATGTCCAGGACCACGCTCGCGTAGGCGGCAATGGGCTCGGGAGCAGGCGCGTGCTTGGCCTGCTCGACCGTGCGGGCATGCTTCACAGGAGCCTGCTCGGGTTCAGGCGAACCAAACAGCGAAAGTTGCTCGGCCATGGCCCAAGCACCTCCTATCCCATACGTCTACAGAAACAAGAGCCCCACTCGTGGTGAGCGGGGCTCGGATACATGCGTTTGCGCAGCTGCTACAGCGCCATCGTGCGGGCGCGGTCGATGCGCGCCAGGCAGTCGTCGCGGCCGACGAGAGCCATGGTCTCGCCCAGCGGGGGGCTCACCATGTTGCCGCAGACGGCGACGCGAACGGCCTGGAACACCACGCGCTTCTTAAGGTCCATCTGCTCGGGAAGCGGCTCAAGCGCGGCGTCGATGTTGGCAGCCGTCCACTCGTCCACGCCCTCGAGCACGGCCTTGGCGGCATCCAGAATGGCACCCATGCCTTCCTTGGCCAGACCCTTGTTGACAGACTTCTCGTCATACTCGAGCGTCTCGGCCGTAGCAAAGATGGGAGCGGCGACGGTCACGGCGTCGGCCGGCATCTTGGTGCGCGGCTTGACGATGGCCGCGAGCGCGTCGATCCAGTCCTCGCCGTACTCGACATTACCCTCGATGAGACCCGCCTCGTGCAGCTCGGGGACCATGATCTCGTCGGCAAACTGGGCGTCGGACATGCCGTTGATGTACTCGGCATTGACCCAATCGAGCTTTTTGGGGTCGAAGGTCGCCGGGTTCTTGGAAATGCGGTCGAGCGAGAACTTGCTGGCCAGGACATCGCGCGGGATGATCGTGGTCTCGCCGTCGAGCGACCAGCCGAGCAGCGCCAGGTAGTTGACGAAGGCGTCGGGCAGGTAGCCGGCATCGCGGTACTCCTCCACCGAGGTGGCGCCATGGCGCTTGGAGAGCTTCTTGCCGTCGGCACCCAGGATCATGGAGATATGGGCAAACGTGGGCACGGGCGCACCGAGGGCCTCGTAGACCATGACCTGGCGCGGGGTGTTGGACAGGTGGTCGTCGCCACGAATGACATGGGTAATCTTCATCATGGCGTCATCGACGACGGTCGCGAAGTTGTACGTGGGCGTGCCGTCAGAGCGGAAGATGACAAAGTCGTCGAGCTCCTTGGCGTCGAAGGTCACCTCGCCGTGGACGGCGTCATGGATGACAACGTCGCCGCGGGCCTCGGGCACCTTGATGCGCAGGACGTAGGACTCGCCGGCCTCGATGCGGCGGCGGGCCTCCTCGGGATCAAGATCGCGGCAACGGCGCTGATAGCCCTGGAAGGGGTCCTTGCGCTCCTGAGCGGCCTTGCGATCGGCCTCGAGCTGCTCCTTGGTGCAGAAGCAGGGATAGGCCTTGCCCTCGTCCCAAAGCTTCTGGGCGGCCTGCTTGTACAGGTCCAGGCGCTCGGTCTGGGCGTAGGGGCCAAAGTCGCCGCCCACCTCGGGACCCTCGTCCCAGTCCAGGCCCAGCCAACGCATGGCGCGCAGGATGATCTGCGTGTTCTCATCGGTGGAGCGGGTGGGGTCGGTGTCGTCGATGCGCAGGATGAACGTGCCGCCGTTTGCGCGGGCGAAAGCCCAGTTATAGATAGCGGTGCGGGCGCCGCCGATGTGCAGCTTGCCCGTCGGTGAGGGTGCAAAGCGGACGCGAACGTCTGATGCCATGGAAATCTCCTCGATTGCAGGATGGATGTCTAACCGCATCAGTATAAAGCAACAATGTCCACCTCCGCACAAAGGGCACCGACCCACTCATTGGGGACAGACTTAAATGAGTAGTCGTTAGGGACGTTCTTAGTCTATGACTGGTCATTTAAGCCTGTCCCCAATGAGTGGGTGCGGAAAGGGTGTGAATATTCGTTTAACGCGCTATGATGAGCCCTTGCATAGAGAGCCCGGCGGAATGGTAACGGTCGCCGGGACACGTTTTTGAAAGGACAATCATGTCAGAAGAACTTCGTTCCATCCCACCCCAACACGGGTCCTTTGTATTTACGTCGGAGTCGGTGACCGAAGGCCATCCCGATAAGATCGCCGACCAGATCAGCGATGCCGTCCTCGACGCAATCCTCGCCAAAGAAATAGAGCTGCAGGAGCAGGGCTATATTGCGCCCAACGGCGTGCCCGCCAACGTGGAAAACGTCCGTTGCGCCTGCGAGACCCTCGTGACTACCGGCACCGTCATCGTCGCCGGCGAAATCCGCACCCAGGCCTACGTCGACGTGCAGGAAATTGCCCGCGGCGTCATCCGCCGCATTGGCTACAACCGTGCAAAGTTCGGTTTTGACTGCGATACCTGCGGCGTTATGAGCCTCATCCACGAGCAGTCCCCCGATATCGCCCAGGGCGTCGACGAGTCGTTTGAGACCCAGACCGGCGCCACCACCGACCCAATCGACCTGATCGGCGCCGGCGACCAGGGCATGATGTTCGGCTACGCCTCCAACGAGACCAAGACCCTCATGCCCATGCCGCACTACCTGGCAAGCCGTCTGGCCGAGCGCCTGGCAACCGTGCGCCACGACGGCACCCTGCCCTATCTGCGCCCCGACGGCAAGACCCAGGTCACGGTGCGCTACGAGGACGGCAAGCCCGTCGAGGTCACGACCATCGTCATCTCCACGCAGCACGCTGCCGAGATCGAGGACATGGGTAAGATCAAGGACGATCTCATCGAGCATGTCATCGCCCCTGTCATGGCAGCCGAGAGCATGCCGTGGGACAACGCCGACATCTACGTGAACCCCACTGGACGCTTTGTGGTGGGCGGTCCCATGGGCGACACGGGCCTGACCGGCCGCAAGATCATCGTCGACACCTATGGCGGCTACGGTCGTCACGGCGGCGGCGCCTTTAGCGGCAAGGACTGCACCAAGGTTGACCGCTCCGCCGCGTATGCCGCGCGCTGGGTCGCCAAGAACGTGGTCGCCGCCGGCCTTGCCAACCGCTGCGAGGTCGAGCTGGCCTACGCCATCGGCGTGTCCAAGCCGCTGTCGATCATGGTCGACACCTTTGGCACCGCACATGTCGCCGAGGACAAGATCGTCGAGGCCGTGGAAAAGACCTTCGACCTGCGCCCGGGCGCCATCATCCGCGATCTGGATCTACGTCGCCCCATCTACGAGAAGACAGCAGCCTACGGCCACTTTGGCCGCGAGGACCCCGACTTCACCTGGGAGAAAACCGATCGAGTCAAAGAACTCAAAGCAGCCTGCGGCCTGTAAGCTAACCTGAAAAGCTACAGCCAAATAACAACGCACCAAAAGAAGTACCGGCTCCAACCGGTACTTCTTTTTTATTAAACGGTGGTGAAGATGAGCCGACCTGGGACATGGAATAGGACATAGGCCGATAAATTTTGCAGCAGAGCGACTCCAACCATGTATCCTAAGTTCCGAGGGCTTTGGTATTTGGTCGATCGCGAGTTCCGCACGAGCCGGAGGCCACTTAATGTGGCCTCCGTGCGAGCAGGACTGTCCGAGCAGGCGACCAAATACCAAAGCCCTCGGAACGGCGGGAAAGAGTATGCCCCGCCCCTCGGGACGACGAGCCACGTAAAGGAGCAACCATGGCAGGCAAGCCGCAAACACTAGCTACGACCTCGGCATTCGAGATCTTGGGCCCCGTCATGGTCGGCCCCAGCTCATCACACACCGCCGGCGCCCTGCGCTGCGCCCAAGTTGCCGCCAGCCTGCTAGAAGGCCGCATTACCAAGGTCACCTTTGGCCTGTGGAACTCCTTTGCCCACACCTACCGCGGCCACGGCACCGATCGCGCGCTCGTCGCGGGCATCTTGGGACTCGATACCGACGACGAGAATATCAAGCAGGCCTTTGACCTTGCGCGCGAGCAGGGCCTCGACTATCACTTTGAAATTAAGGGCGACGACGCCTCCATCCACCCCAACACCGTCGACATCGACATGGTCGATGACACGGGCGCCACGGCGCAGGTCCGCGGCGAAAGCCTTGGCGGCGGCAAGATGCGCATCAGCCGCATCAACGGTGTCGGCGTCGACATCTCGGGCATGTATTCCACATTGTTTGTGGCGCACCAAGACGTCCCCGGCGTGCTCGCCGCGCTCACGAACCTGCTTGCCTACGCCCACGTCAACATCGCCTTCTGCCGCACCTATCGCACCGAGGTGGGCGG
>UQXT01000075.1 GCA_900545075.1 uncultured Collinsella sp.
TCGCGAGGGTCGCAAGCGTGCAACCCAGGACGATTTCGAGGAGTCGGTGGAGGTTGTCATTGCCGGCCAACAGCGTAAGTCCACGGTGCTTTCCGACCACGAGAAGCAGGTCGTTTCCTACCACGAGATCGGCCATGCCATCGTCGCTGCCCGCCAAAAGGGTTCCGCGCCGGTTACCAAGATCACCATCGTGCCGCGCACGAGCGGCGCTCTTGGCTACACCATGCAGGTCGAGGAGGATGAGCGCTTCCTGACTACGCGCCAGGAGGTCCTGGACAAGCTCGCCGTCTATTGCGGTGGCCGTGCAGCCGAGGAGCTCATCTTTGGTGAGATGACGACCGGTGCCGCCAACGATATCGAGCAGGCCACCAAGCTCGCCCGTAACATGGTGACGCGTTTTGGTATGTCCGATGAGTTTGGCATGATGGCGCTCGGTACCGTGCAGAACGCGTATCTCAATCAGGACACGTCGCTCACCTGCGCCCCCGGTACGGCCGAGCGCGTGGACGCGATTGTCGCCAAGCTGATCGAGGATGCGCACGACCGCGCCCTGCAGATTCTGAAGGAGAACAAGTTTAAGCTCCACGAGCTGGCTCGTTATCTGTACAAGAAGGAGACGATCACGGGCGAGGAGTTCATGAATCTCCTCACGCGCGAGAATCCGCTGATGCCGAAGCAGCAGTAAGGCTGGTTACACAGCATCGAACGCCCCATTTGAGCTTCTATCTCAAATGGGGCGTTTTGCTTGGGAGGGATATGCATGAAGATCGTGGTAAGTGCCTGCTTGATGGGCGATAGCTGCAAGTATAACGGGCTCGACAATTGCCTTCGCGAACTGGTCGAGGCCTGCGAGCGTACGGGGACCGAGGTCCTCTTGGTGTGTCCTGAGGTCTTTGGGGGTCTTTCCACGCCGCGCAAGCCGTCCGAGATTGTGAACGGCGAGGTTCGTACCTGCGAGGGCATCTCGGTTGATCGCGAATTTCGCCTGGGTGCCCAACGTGCGCTCGATATGTGCGAGCGGGCGGGCGGACCGGAAGAGATAGTCGCGTGCATCCTTCAGGACCGCAGCCCCTCGTGCGGTGCGGGTCACATCTACGACGGCACCTTTAGCGGTACGCTCACCGCGGGCAACGGTGTTTTTGTCGATTTGCTGCTGCGTCACGGGTACCGTGTGATTCCGGCTAGCGAGTTCGACCCCGGCATGTTGAAGTAGTAAATAAAAGGGGCGGCCATCGAGTAGATGGTCGCCCCTTTTGCTGGCAAGCTAAACTATTTCACCAATTGTTCAATGGTATTTACCCATATAAAACCTGCCAAAATAAACCTGTCACTTTTTGGTAGGTTAGGCGAGGAGGGTGTGGCCGTAGGCGTCGGCGGCCTTGATGGCGGCGGCGAACTTTTCGTCGGTGAAGGGCTCGGGGTTGCCCTGCTTCCACTCGTTGGTGGCGTGTGCGAACTCGCACAGGGCCGGGATGTCTGCCTCGGAAAGCCCGACCTGCTCAAGCGTTACGGGTAGCCCCATCTGCTTGTTGAAGGCAGCATAGCGCTTAAGGTTCTCGGTGTCGCCCGTGTAGGCGAACAACACCAGCACGCCCAAGCTTACGACTTCGCCGTGCAGGTAGGTGCCCTCACGCGGAATGCTGCAGGTGGCGTTGTAGAACGCGTGCGCCACGCTCGAGTTGTAGTAGTAATCGTTCTGGTTGGTCAGGTTCGAGACATAGCCCGTGTTGACCACGATGTCGAGCGCGATCTGCTTTACGGCCTCGCTCGACAGGTCCTGGCGCACATCCTCAAGACCCTGGACGCCGTAGGTAAACAGCGGCTCGGAGCAGGTGTGGGCAAGCGCCAGGCCAAGACCGGCGGTGTGCTCCAAATTACCGGCGCTCGTTGCGTACTCGACCTCGGGCTGCTTGGACAGGGCATCGCCTACGCCGGCCCAGAAGTACTCCGCCGGAGCCTCGGCGATGATCTTGGGATTGATGAAGATGTGCGCGGGGCGGTTGGGGTACGAATAGCCCTCGAGCGATCCGTCGTCGTTGTACACGACGGCAATGGCGGTCGCGGCGGAGCAGTTGGAACAGATCGTCGGCACCGTAAAGACGATCTTCTTGAGCTCAATGGCTGCGGTCTTCACGGTGTCGAGTGCCTTGCCGCCGCCGCATGCGATGAGCACGTCAGCTTCCTGGCAGGCAGGGGAGTTCACGACCTTGGCGATATTGGCACGCGTGCTGTTGGTGCCATAGACGCGCGTCTCCAGAACCTCGACATCGGTACCTTCAAGTGCCGCCTCGATGCCCGGCAGCGCTGCAGCCAGGGCTCGCTTGCCGCCAATGATGGCGACCTTCTTCGCGCCGTACTCCGCCAGTGCGGCGGGCAGCTCGGTAAAGCAATCCTCGCCAACGGTGTAGTCGCTCATTCCAATCGTTCGCATAGCAACCTTCTTTCGTTCGATAGAGTGCTTTCAGGTATTTTGCTCCTAGAGAAGGGCTGTAAAAGCGAGAAATTTCGAACGTATAAAACCAGTGTTGAGGGTTTTTCGCCGGCGCGGAACGTGCTAGCATACTCCGCATAAGCGTTGATGGGGACGAGTAGTCGGCCGTCCGCATGCTACAGAGAGCGGGGAGCGCTGAGATCCCGTGCATGCGACCGATGAAAATCACCCCGGAGCTGCGGTCCCAACGGACGCGCCGCATGGGCACGTCTTAGTAGACATCGCCGAGATGGTCGTCGATACAGGCCAGCCGAGTAACGGATGCGAGCGCGCGATTACGCGGGCGAGGGCATCTAAGCTGGGTGGTTAAGCGAAGAGCTTTTACGGGCAGACTGCCTGTTTTTGTAGCGCTTCGTCCCAGCTTGTAGGGACGGGCGCTTTTTTGGTGCCCAACGGGCGTGCGCGCCCACGACATGAAAGGGGTACCGTGGCAAACGAGTACAAGCAGACGATGAATCTGCCCAAGACCGGTTTTCCCATGCGTGCCGGTCTTTCCAAGTCCGAGCCCAAGCGACTCAAGGACTGGCAGGACAACAAGGTCTACGAGCAGGTTCTGAAGAAGAACGAGGGTCACAAGAAGTTCGTGCTGCACGACGGCCCTCCGTACGCCAACGGCCCGATCCACATCGGCCACGCCATGAACAAGATCTCCAAGGACATGATCAACCGCTACTGGATGATGCAGGGCTATGAGGTTCCCTATGTCCCCGGTTGGGACTGCCACGGCCAGCCGATCGAGCACAAGGTCGAGGAGAAGCTCGGCACCGAGAAGTTCAACCAGACCTCCACGGCCAAGATCCGTGAGCTCTGCAACGAGTTCGCTGTCGAGAACATCGAGCTGCAGAAGGCCGGCTTCCGTCGTCTGGGCGTGCTCGGCGATTGGGACAACCCCTATCTGACGCTCTATCACCAGCACGATGCCGCCGACATCGAGGTCTTCAAGGCCATGTTCGATAAGGGCATGATCTATCGCGGTCACAAGCCCGTCCATTGGTGCAAGCACTGCCACACCGCGCTGGCCGAGGCCGAGATCGAGTACTCCGACGAGACGAGTCCCTCCATCTTCGTGCGCTTTGAGATGACCTCCAAGCCCGCCGGCCTCGAGAACTTCGACGGCCCGGTCGACTTTATCATCTGGACGACTACGCCGTGGACCATCCCCTCCGACCAGGCCGTTTCCCTCAAGCCCGGCGCCGCCTATGTCGCCGTTGAGCACGAGGGTCGTGCCGAGGTCATGCTCGAGGACCTGGCTCCCAAGTGCTGCGAGGAGTTTGGCTGGGAGTACACCCCGGTTATGGTCGACGGCAAGCCCTATGTGGTTCCCGCCGAGACCTTCCACCACATCCATTACAAGCAGCCGATCTTTGACGGCGTTGAGGGCGTGGCACTGCTGGCCGATTACGTCGGTGTCGATGACGGTACCGGTATCGTCCATAACTCGCCCGGTCATGGCGTCGACGACTACTTTGCCTGCCTCAAGGAGGGCATCACCGACATCTGCATGCCGGTCGATGACGACGGCAAGTTCTACACCGGTGAGGAGTTTGGCACCGGTGGCCCCTTCAGCGGTATGGATACCGATGAGGCCAACCCGCACATCATCGAGTTCCTGCGCGAGCGCGGCACCCTGGTCCTCGAGAAGAAGATCACGCACAGCTATCCGCACTGCTGGCGCTGCAAGCACCCGGTGCTCTTCCGTGCTACCGACCAGTGGTTTGTCTCGATGGACAAGACCGGTTTGCGCGAGCAGGCTGGCAAAGAGGTCCGCGAGAACGTCAAGTGGTATCCGGCCCACGCGGCAAACCGCATCGGCGCCATGGTCGAGCAGCGTCCCGACTGGTGCATCAGCCGTCAGCGCAACTGGGGCGTGCCTATCCCCAGCTACACCTGCGCCGACTGCGGCGAGAAGGTCATGAACGACGCCACGCTCGATGCCGTCATCAAGCTCTTCCACGAGAAGGGCTCCGACGCCTGGTTCACCGACGCACCCGAGAGCTACCTGGGCGAGGCTTGCGTCTGCCCCAAGTGCGGCGGCCATCACCTCAAGGCCGATAAGGACATCCTCGACGTGTGGTGGGACTCCGGCGTTTCCTGGAAGGCCGTCTGCGAGTACCGTCCCGAGCTGGAGTACCCGGCGGACGTGTATCTCGAGGGCTCCGACCAGCACCGCGGTTGGTTCCAGAGCTCGCTGCTTACCTCGGTGGGCGCCAACGGTCACGCTCCGTACAAGGCGGTCGTCTCGCAGGGCTTCACCCTCGACGGCCAGGGCCGCAAGATGTCCAAGTCGCTCGGTAATGTCATCGACCCCAATAAGGTCTGCGACGAGATGGGTGCCGACATCATCCGTCTGTGGGTCGCCTCCGTCGATACCAGCTCCGATGTGTCCATCGACCACGAGATCCTTGCTCGTACGTCCGATGCCTACCGTCGTTTCCGCAACACACTGCGCTTCTTGCTCTCCGAGCTCGAGGGTCAGTTTGAGCCCGAGACCGACGGCGTCGCCTTTGCCGACTTGCTGCCGCTCGACAAGCTCATGGTTGCCCGCCTGACTCAGGTCCAGGCCGAGGTCGACGACGCCTACGCCAGCTACGAGTTCCCGCGCGCCTACCGCGCACTCTACGACTTTGTGGTTACCGAGCTCTCCAACGTGTACCTCGACGCCCTGAAGGACCGTCTGTACTGCGATAAGCCCGGCTCGCTCGAGCGTCGCAGCGCCCAGACCGTGCTGGCCGAGCTCTTCTCGATGCTCATGCGCGATCTGCAGCCGATCCTGTCCTACACGGTCGATGAGGCCATGGCCTATGCGCCCGCCGGCTGCGTCGATCACCAGAAGTACGCCGCGCTGCTCGATTGGTACAAGTCGCCCATCACGGTCGACGAGGCCAATGAGTTTGAGGGTGTGCTCGAGGCTTCGCTCGAACTCCGTAGCGCTGTGACCAAGTCCCTTGAGGATGCCCGCTCTGCCGGCACCTTCACCAAGAGCCAGCAGGTTCGCGTCAAGGCGGTCGTTCCCGCCGAGATGTACGCGCTGCTGACCGGCGACAAGGCTGTCGACCTGGCCGAGTTCTACATCGTCTCCGATGTTGAGCTTACCCAGGGCGAGGAGCTCTCCGTTGCCATCGAGGCTGCCGAGGGCGAGTGCTGCGACCGTTGCTGGAACTATCGCACCACCGTCGGCGAGTACAACGGCCACACGCATATCTGCAAGCGCTGCGCAGAGGCGCTGAACTAGTCGTTGGGGACGTTCTTAAACGACTAGTCAAACAAGAACGTCCCTAATGACTACCTGTGTCACATTCAAGCGGCATTCTGTTTTTCGGAATGCCGCTTTCGTTTTTAGCTGGTTATTTCGCCTGCGTTGGTGGATATGTCGTGCGTTCTGCGTGTGGCAATATAAGATGGTTACTTGCGTTAAACGTAATTCGATATTCTTGAGGGTAGGGGATTTCTTTGGGTCGTGGTACGGATATGACGCCGCCTTTGCGTTGGCGGTTGGGTGTTGCTGGTGGGGTGGCGCTGGCTGTGTTGCTTGTTGACCAGCTGACCAAGCTTGCGGTTCGTGCCGTGGGCGATGCCCTGCATATGACCGTTATCCCCGGCGTGATCGATTTTCTGTTTGTCCGCAATATCGGAGCTGCCTTTAGCATGGGCGAGGGCCATGGCATTGCGTTCGCTGTGCTAGCGCTTGCGGTCATTGTCGCCATTGCCTTGTACTTGCTCCGTGCGCCTCGGCTCGCTCGTCTTGAGGTTGTGGGCATGGCTATGGTTGCGGGCGGTGCTATTGGCAATGCTATCGATCGCCTTGTCTTTGGCTTCGTGACCGATTTTATCGCCACCACGTTCATCGACTTTCCCGTCTTTAACGTAGCCGATATCGGCATTACGGTCGGTGTCGTGCTGGCGCTCATCGGTTATATGTTCTTGAGTCCTGCCGCTCGCGAGGTCGATGCGACCGCCGAGCTCAACGCCCGTGACGAGGCCCGCGCCAAACGCAAAGCCAAGCAGCGTGGGGAGCGTGCCCGCAAGATTCGCGAAAGGAATGAGCGTTAATGGCAGACATTCATATTCTTGTTGCCGAAGATTCCGCTGGCCAGCGTCTCGATGCCTTTTTGGGCGCCAACGATGGCTGCCCCTCGCGCTCTGCCTGCGCGCACTTGATCGAGGGCGGTGCCGTTGCCGTCAACGGCGAGACCTGCCTGTCAAAAAAGTATGCCGTGCGCTCCGGTGACCGCATCTCGGTCGACCTGCCCGAGCCGCACGATCCGACCGATGTGATTCCCGAGGCCATTCCCCTCGATATCCGTTACGAGGACGACTACCTCATCGTGCTCTCCAAGCAGCGCGGCCTGGTGTGCCATCCTGCGCATGGCCATGAGAGCGGTACGCTCGCGAATGCCCTGGTCTATCACTGCGGCATCGATCATCTTGGTACCGTGCAGGGTGAGGACCGCCCCGGCATCGTGCATCGCCTGGATCGCGATACCTCGGGCCTTATGCTCGCGGCAAAGGACGACGACACCCAGCGCGCGCTTCAAAATCTTATCCGCACGCGCACGCTCGACCGTCGCTATATCACGCTCGTTCACGGTCACATCGCCATGGACGAGGGCACTATCAACACCGGTATTGCCCGATCGACGCGCGACCGCGTGAAGATGGCGGTTTCCGATGACCCCTTTGCGCGCCAGGCCATCACGACTTTCAAGGTGCTCGAGCGCTTTGATTCCACGCGCTTTGACGACGGCTACACGCTCGTCGAGTGCCATCTGTTTACCGGCCGCACGCATCAGATTCGTGTGCATATGCGCCATATCAACCACGCCTGCGTGGGCGATCCACTCTACGGTAAGTGCGATGCACGCGCCGATCAGGGCCTGACCAGGCAGTTCCTGCATTCTTGGCGCGTGGCATTCGACCATCCCGTGACGGGGGAGCGCATTGAGTGCCGTGACGAGTTGCCGTGGGATCTCGCTGCGGTTCTCGACGATCTGGCTCCGCGCTCGCTCGGTCGCACGGCCGCTGGAGATGAAATCGTTCCGCAGCTCGGTCTGCTCGAAGCCTAGCCAGTATTAGGTGGTTTCTTGAACTCGGTAAGCCTGCGGTAAGATATACGGTTGTTTACGTAACGCGTTGCTGGGAGCCTGCATGCTCGCCTTTTTACAAACCAACACACCCATCGTGATCTTCAACCAGATTGTCGTCACGCTGCTCACGGTCTGCTTTCTGTACCAGGTGGTCTTCTTTGTCATTGGCGCTCTTCGTGGCGAGGTCGCGCCTCCCAAGGCCAAAAAACTCCACCGTTATGCCTTCTTTATCGCGGCGCATAACGAGGAGGCCGTGATCGCCAACCTCGTTCGCTCCATCAAGGATCAGGACTATCCGTCCGAGCTTATCGAGGTCTTTGTGGTCGCCGATGCCTGCACCGACAACACGGCACAGCTTGCGCGCGAGGCGGGCGCTGTCGTTTATGAGCGCAATGACCTTGCCCGCAAGGGCAAGAGCTGGGTCATGGACTTTGGTTTCGATCGCATTCTCAACGAGTATCCCGACACGTTTGAGGGCTACTTTATCTTCGACGCCGACAATGTTATCTCCCGCGATTACGTCTCCAAGATGAACGATGCTTTTGACCAGGGCTTTCATGTGGTCACCAGCTACCGCAACTCTAAGAACTTCGGCAGCTCGTGGATCTCGGCGGCTAATGCCACGTGGTATCTGCGCGAGGCGCGCTTCCTTAACAATGCGCGTAATATCT
This sequence comes from uncultured Collinsella sp., assembly GCA_900545075.1. GTDB lineage: Bacteria > Actinomycetota > Coriobacteriia > Coriobacteriales > Coriobacteriaceae > Collinsella. The sequence goes on from UQXT01000075.1 coordinate 8,247, forward strand.
GCAAGACTTCTTGCGCTGTATCGGGCTCGGGCTATCTCATCTCCGCCAGTGTTATCGAGGGCATGCACGGCTGGCAGTTCCACACGCTGACTGAGGACATTCAGTTCACCACGTTCTGCGCCATCCACGGCATCCGCATTGGCTATGCGCCGGCGGAGTTCTTTGACGAACAGCCCGTGACGTTTAAGGCTTCCTGGAAGCAGCGTATGCGTTGGACTAAGGGCTTCTACCAGGTATTCTTTACCTACGGTAAGCACTTGGTCAAATCGACCTTCCGCTACCATCGCTTTGCCGCCTATGACATGTTTATGACGATCGCCCCGGGTATGCTGCTATCGCTGATCTCGATGCTCGCCAATGCGACGTTCCTGATCGTGGGTGGTCTTTCGCATGGCTTTTTGGCTACCGAAGTCGAAATGCAAGCCTGCGCCGCTTCGCTCATTTTGACCTTCGCCATGATGTATCAGACGTTCTTTATCCTGGCGTTGCTCACGACCATCTTTGAGTGTAAGCACATTCACTGTGCGCAAAAGTGGCGTCTGGTGACCAACCTGTTTACCTTCCCGATCTTTATGTTCAGCTATATCCCCATCACGGTGGCTGCTCTGTTCCTAAAGGTCGACTGGGTCCCGACGCAGCACGCCGTGAGCGTTACCCTCGACGAGGTCATGCAAGGCGCCAAATAACCACCACCAAAACCACCGCATAGGGGACAGGCACCTTTGTGGTGGTTTTTGCGTTTGAGCAGCTGACCATGGAGGTGCACAATGTCCTACATCCCATTTTGGATTTGCATCTTTGCCGGTGCGGTGGTTGATGCCCGTGAGCGACGCTTTCCCAATGAGCTTGCCGGCGCGTGTGCCGTGGCGGCGTTAGCAGGCGTTTGGCTCGACAAAGGTGTTAATACGGCGCTTGACCACGCCGGTCTTGCGGTCATCGTCTACCTTGCCCTTGTGCTCACTGAGTCGCTCTGGCGGCACCTCCGTCAAGCCCCCGGCATCGGCATGGGAGATGCCAAGGCACTCTTCGCGCTTTGCACGCTCGACCCTATGGGTGGCATCGTGGCATTTGCCGCCGCGCTCCTGGTCCTTGCCCTCTTTTGCCTCTTCACAAAATCACGCTCCCTGCCATTGCTCCCGTTTTTAGTGCCGATTTTTGCCATAATCGAGGTTGTGGGCTGCACTTTGTAACCGATTGCGCATCCTTCTTAAGGAGCATGCCATGGCAACTAATCAAGAAACGGCCGTCATTAAGGCGCGCATGGACCGTATTCCCTCGGCGTTGTCGCCCGAACTTGTCGAGCGCATTGCCGCCGATCGTGCTTCGGGCTATGTTAACCCGTATCGTTGCAACGACGATCAGGTCATTCGTCGAATTGATCGCGCCGCCGACAAAGGCACGCTTATGCGTCCGGCGTTTATGCGCGATACTGAAAAGATACTTCATCTTCCGGCGTACACCCGTTATGCAGGCAAAACGCAGGTCTTTAGCTTCCGTAGCAATGACGATCTGTCACGCCGCGGTTTGCATGTGCAGCTCGTCTCCCGCATTGCGCGCGATATCGGTCGCGCCCTGGGGCTCAATTGCGATCTGAT
>UQXT01000076.1 GCA_900545075.1 uncultured Collinsella sp.
CCGAGCGCGTAAGTGCCGTTACCGTGTATGGCGGTGGCACCTCTGAGCCCAATGACGCCACGCGTGCGCTCGAGGCTGCTGGTGCGTCGTTTGTCTATGGGACCGAACAGGTCGAGGGCGCCTATGACGTATGCGTGACGTGCCCGGGCATCTCGGAGTTCTCGGGCTTCTTTAAGGCCGGGCGCGAGCATGCCGCCCAGATTATGGGTGAGCCCGAGTTTGCCTATCGCCTGTCGCCCGATAACTGGATTGCCATCACGGGCACCAACGGCAAGACGACCACCACGTCGCTGACTGATTATCTGCTCAAGGCTGCCGGCGAGGCCAGCGTTGCTGTCGGCAACATCGGCGAGCCGCCGGTCAACGAGATTGACGGCCGAGCCCACAACGAGTGGTTTGTGGCTGAGCTCTCGAGCTATCAGATTGCTACGACAACCGAGCTCCACCCCCGCGTGGCGGTGCTGCTCAACATCACTCCCGACCACTTGGGCTGGCATAAGAGCCATAAGAACTATGCGCTTGCCAAGATCAAACTGTTTGACAATATGGTCGATGACGATCTGGTGGTTGTCGACGTCGAAGACGCCGGCATTCACGAGTTCGATGAGTACATCTATGTTCCGGGCCACCGCATCTGCAAAGTTGCTTTTGACGAACCTGCGGGCGAGGACGCCGCATTTGTGCGCGATGGCAAGATTGTCGTTCGCCTGAAGGGCGTCGAGACCACGCTCGTCGATACGTCTGAGCTTAAGATCTCGGGCCATCACAATGTAATCAATGCCCTGTGTGCTGCCACGGCGGCCCTGACGGTCGGCGCCGATGTCGACGGTGTGTGTCGCGGCCTGGCCTCGTTCCAGCCGCTGGAGCACCGCGTTGAGCCCTGTGGCGAGATCGATGGCGTGCGCTACGTCAACGATTCCAAGGCAACGAACACCGATGCGGTCGAAAAGGCCCTGACGGCGTTTCCCGATGACGATGTGATCTTGCTGCTCGGCGGTCACGATAAGGGCACGCCGCTCGAGTCCTTTGCCCGCGTTGTGATGGACAACGTTCGTTCGGTGGTCTGCTTTGGAGACGCGCGCGAGCGCTTTACCGCCGCTATGGACGAAGCGGATGTCGACGGTGATGTCGATATCGCTCAAGCCGACGACCTGCGCGATGCCGTGGACGTTGCCCGTTCGCTCTCGAGCCGTGGCGATGTGATCCTGCTTTCGCCCGCTTGCTCTTCTTTCGACGAGTTCTCGGGCTACGAGGAGCGCGGCCGCGTGTTTAAGGACTATGTGGCCCAGCTTGCCGCTGCGTCCAATACACAAATGGAATAGGGGTTGCCGGTGAGAGAGGAGAGCCCCCGACAGAACATGAGGAGGCCCGACTCGGACCGTGCTTCCTCGCAGCGCAGCACGCCGCGTGCCGGTCGTGGCACGCAGGGCATCGGTGAGCGTTATATTGCCGGCGTCCCCGCGCGCATCATGCGACCCCGCTTGGTCTTTTTGACCTGTCTGTTCTCGCTGGTCTGTTTTGGCCTGCTGATGGTGTACTCGGCTTCTTCAGTCGAGGCTCTTCATGAGAACGGCTCCGCGACCTACTTTTTGTTTCGACAGTTTATGTTCACTGTCGTCGGTGTTGCCGCCCTCGAGTTCATCGCGCGCGTTGCACCTGATAGCTGGTTTGGCGAAAGGGCGCTTAAACTTGCTCTTATCGCTATGATGATCTTGCTGCTTGCGGTGTTCCTTGTTGGTAGCGGCAGCCGTGGCGCTACGCGTTGGCTGAGCATTGCCGGCATTCAGTTTCAGCCATCGGAGTTTCTCAAGCCGTTTGCTATTGCCTATTCGGCCATTATGCTCGACCGTGTGTTTTCGCCCGCTGGCAACATCAATGAGTTCCTTAAGAGCATGGGTCTCTATTTGGGCCCTTCGATCTTCTTGATTTTTATTCAGCCCGACTTTGGCACCATCCTGATTATTCTGTTGACGATCATGTGCATGGCGCTCTTTGCCGGCCTTGACCCAAAATTCATTATCGGTGCGATTCTTGCTGGTGTCGTCATCATCGTGATCGCTCTTGTCGTCGAGCCGTACCGTATGGTGCGCATTCAGGTTCTCTTAAACCCTTGGGCAGATGAATATGGAGACGGGTATCAGGCAACGCTCGCCATTATGGCGTTTGCTTCGGGCGGACTGTTCGGCCGCGGTATCGGCAACTCAACCATGAAGTACTCGTATTTGCCCGAGGCGCACAACGACTACATCCTGGCCATCATTGGCGAGGAGGTTGGCTTTTTGGGGACGCTGCTGTTTTTCTTAGTGTTTGCGATGCTGATCTACTCGGCGTTTCGAATCGCCGAGCAGGCTACCGATCGTCGCGGGGCGCTCATGGCTTCGGGCTCTGCGGTTATTCTCGCGGTGCAGTTTTTGATCAACGCGCTGGGCATCCTCAACGTGTTTCCCATGACGGGCAAGCCGCTACCGTTTATCAGTTATGGCGGCTCTTCGATTATCGTGTCGCTCATGCTCGCCGGGCTTATTTTGCGCGTCTCGCACGAGAGCGCTCGACGCGATGAATATGATTGTCGCCGCGATAGTTTTGCCGTTATGGACGAAAGCACCGCCGGGGTTCCCCATGTGCGTGGGGAGCGTTCGTCGCGTGGCGGTTTTACCGTCTTGAACGGTTTTGCTTCGGAGTCGGATGCCCGTCCACGGCCACGCTCGGCGACACAGGGTCGTCCGCAACGACCGACGCCGCGCAATACGGGCGGCGGATATAATCGAATCGACCTGAATTCGGACCCGTCGGCGCGCTTGCGCACCGACGACCAGGGGCCGCGCGTACGAAGGGACTACCATGACCGATAAGATGACCGTTGCTATCGCAGCCGGCGGCACGGCGGGACATATCAACCCCGCACTCGCCTTGGCCGAGGAACTGCGTGACCGTGGCCACCACGTTGTGTTTGTGGGCCAGTCGCATAAGCTCGAGGGTCGTCTGGTTCCCGAGGCAGGGTTCGATTTTGTACCGATTACGGTTACGGGCTTCGACCGCTCTCGCCCTTGGACGGCATTGAGCTCGCTGTGGCGTGTCTATAAGGCGAAGCGCGCGCTCCGCAGCCATTTTTCCAAAGCCTGCAAGCCCGATGTCGCCATAGGTTTTGGCGCCTATGTTGAGGTCCCGCTTCTGGGCTGGTGCAAGGACGCTGGCATTCCGTATCTGCTGCACGAACAGAATTCCGTCCCGGGCCTTGCTAACAAGATGATGAGTTCGCATGCCGCCCGCGTTTGCATCTCGGTGCCGGCAGCGCGTTCTGTGTTTGAGCGCGAGGGCAATTCTGACCATGTGCTCATGACCGGCAACCCCGTGCGCCGTTCTGTGATCGAGGGAGATCGGGTTCGCGGCCGCAGGGCTCTCGATGTGCCCGAGGACGCCACGCTCCTGCTGGTGTTTGGCGGCTCACTTGGTGCTCAACATCTTAATGAGCGTGTGGCTTCGCTCAAAAACGAGTTGCTCTCGCGCGATAATCTCTATGTTTTGCATTCGACGGGCGCCGATGGCTTTGAGGACACCGAGCGCGCTCTTGCCCTGACGCCCGAGGAGGCGAAGCGGTATCGCGTCCAGCCCTACATCGACAATATGGGCGATATGCTGGCCGCGGCCGATTTGGTCCTCTCGCGCTCGGGCGCTTCGAGCGTTGCCGAGATCGCCGCTCTTGCCGTTCCTTCGGTGCTGGTGCCGTATCCGCATGCGACGGCCGATCATCAGACCACCAATGCCCGCTATTTGGTCGACGCCGGTGCCGGCGTGCTCTGCGCCGATGCCGATATCGACACCCGGGCGTTTGCCGATGAGCTGCTGCATCTTATCGATGATGCGCAGGCGCGCGATACCATGCGCCAGGCGGCTCGCGGTTTGGCCCAGGACCGCGCTGCCGTCCTTTTGGCAGACGCGGTAGAAGGATTGCGTTAGTTAGACGGGATATCGCGGGTCGCCCTCGCGCGGATGCGGTAGGTGCGGTACAGTAGACGGGTTACAGGCAGTGTTTACGCAAGGAGTACACGAGCACATGGCTGATTCCCAGACTGCAACCTCCGCGCCCGATTTCAAGAGCGCCCATTTTATCGGTATCGGTGGCGCCGGCATGAGCGGCATCGCCCTCGTCCTTCACGAGCGCGGCTATGTCGTTACCGGCTCCGACCTTAAGACGTCGCGCTATATTCGTCAGCTTACCCGTGCCGGCGTGAAAGTGCATGTGGGCCATGAGGCTGCCACCATCGACGAGGTCAAGCCCGACGTCGTCGTGGTCTCTACCGCTATTCCCGAGTCCAACCCCGAGCTCGTCCGTGCGCGCGAGCTGGGTATTCCCGTGTGGCCCCGCGCCAAGATGCTCTCGGCTCTGGGCCATGGCTACACCACCGTCGCCGTTGCCGGTACTCATGGCAAGACCACGACCTCATCGATGTGCGCCACCATGCTCGACCGCATGGGTTTGGACCCCAGCTTCCTGATCGGTGGCATTGTCGAGGGCTACGACACCAACGGCAAGAACGGCTCGGGCGACTATTTTGTCGCCGAGGCGGATGAGTCCGACAGCTCCTTCCTGTTCCTTAACCCCAACGTGGTCATCGTGACCAACGTCGAGGCCGACCATCTCGATCACTACTCGGGTATCGAGGAGATCGAGGCCACCTTCGCCAAGTTTATGAGTCTGGTGGGCGAGGACGGCACGGTCATCGTCTGTGGCGAGGACCCGCATCTGGTCGAGCTTGCCAGGTCGACCGGTCGCCGCGTGCTTTCCTACGGTTTTGCCGAGACCAACGACATCGTCTGCGTGCATCCGGACGTCCAAGGCATCCAGAGTGACTTTGTCGTCCGCTTTGAGGACGGCACCGAGCACGCCGTCGAGATTAAGAGCAACCCTGGTCGCCACAATATGCTCAACGCCACGGCGGTTCTTACGGTCGCTCATGTTCTGGAGCTCGATATCGACGCTGCCGCAAAGGCGCTTTCGAGCTTTGAGGGCGTCCGCCGCCGCTTTACCCATGTGGGCGATATCGATGGTATTACCGTGGTCGATGACTACGGCCATCACCCCACCGAGGTCAAGGCAACCCTCGCCGCCGCTTCGTCGCTTGGCTACAAGCATGTCGACGTCGTGTTTCAGCCGCACCGCTATTCGCGTCTGCAAGCACTGTGCGATGACTTTGCCGATGCCTTCGCCAATGCCGACAAGCTGCTGTTGATCGACGTGTTCTCTGCCGGCGAGATGCCCATCCCGGGCGTCACGTCCAAGATGCTCGCCGATACCGTGCGCGCCAAGCACCCCGGTAAGGAGGTCGTGTACTGCTCGAGTCGTCTTGAGCTCAACGAGGAGCTCGAGAAGATGGTGGGCGAGGGCGATTTGCTGCTTACCATGGGCGCCGGCGACGTCACGACGGTCGGCCCCGAGTTCATCGAGTATCTGACTGCCAAGAAAGACGCTTAAACCCCATGGGTCTGTTTAACGCCGTCATGGCGCTTTCGGGCATGATCGATACGGACGTAATCGAGGATGAACGCCTCGCGCGCCATACGAGCTATCGTATCGGCGGCAAGGCGGACCTCTTTGTGACGTGTCACAGCTATCATGCCCTGCGCCGCGCCGTGGCGGTGCTCGACCGTGAGCAGGTGCCGTGGGTCATTATCGGCAAGGGATCTAATCTGCTTGTTGCCGATGCAGGCTATCGCGGCGCCGTTATTTCGCTGGGGCGCGAGTTTCAGCGTACGGTTGTCGCCGATGACGGTTGTACACTGACGGTCGGTGCGGGCGTGATGTTCGCACGCCTAGTCAACGACGCGCTGTCGCGCAGCCTTTCGGGTCTTGAGTTTGCGGTCGGTATTCCCGGCTCCGTTGGCGGTGCCGTGTCCATGAACGCCGGCACGCGAACCGAGTGGATTGGCTCGCTGGTCGAAGATGTCGTTACATTTGACCCAGACTCCGGCATTAAGCATTATGCGGGCTCGGAGATCGCTTGGGGCTACCGTGAATGCAGTTTGCCACGCAACGAGATCATTCTGGAATGCGTGCTCAAGCTCAAGCCCGCGGCCAAGGCCGATATCCGTGAGCGCATGGAGCGATACCTGACGCGGCGCAAGCGCACACAGCCCATGGGCTGTGCATCCTGCGGGTCGGTCTTTCGCAACCCGCCCGATGCGAGTGTGGGCAAGCTTATCGAGGATTGTGGATTAAAGGGTTTTTCGATTGGCGGCGCGGAAGTTTCGCCCGTACACGCTAATTTTATCGTTAATAACGGAACCGCCTCGGCCGATGACGTGGCCGCGGTTATCAGGCATGTGCACGGAAAGGTGAGGGAGGCGTATGGCATCGAGCTCAGACCGGAAGTTAAATTCCTCGGCTTCTAGAGCATCGAAACCAACCTTCCGCCGCGCCGGAGGGCGTTCCGGCGCACCGTCTCAGCCTCAACGTAAATCCGTCATGTCTTCTAAGTCTGCTGGATCCGTGCGGCCTGCCAAGCGTCCGGCTGCCGGCCCGCAGCTTGGCGGACGCTCCACGGCCAAAAAGGTTACTCGTCCGGTGGCGCGTCCCTCGGTGACGCCCAAATCGGCGCTGGGCGCCAAGCCTTCTCGTCCCATAGCGTCGCCCAAGCCATCGTTGGGGGCAAAGGCGACGCGTCCCGGTCGCACGCTGAGTGCATCGAAGCCGCGCTCGCTGACGCCGGTGCCGGCTTCCGCAAAACCGCAATCGGGTAAAAAGGGTTCTACTCCGCTGTCGTCGGTCGGCGCTCTGGCAAATCATGCGGCGGGTGCCGCTTCTGCCGTTAAGGGCAAGGGCAAAATCGTGGGCGGCATCATTGTCGCTTTGGTAGTGCTTGCGGTCGTTGCCGTCGTTGTCATTAACTCAGGCCTGTTCGCCGCCACCGATATTCAGATTCGGGGCAGCGAGCATGTGACCAAGCACGATGCTATCCAACTGATCGATCTGCCCGAGAACACGTCGCTGTTCAATGTGAATCCCGACCAGATCACCGAGGGCCTCAAGCAAAATCCGTGGGTCTCGGGCGTGGATGTCCAGCGTCAATTTCCCCATACGCTCATCATCACGCCGACGGAACGCAAGGTTATCGCAATCGCCTACATTAGCTCCGACGATCTTGCCTGGGCGATTGGGGACGATGACACGTGGATTGCACCGCTGTCTACCTCGGTCGATGTTGACGACCAGGGCAATGTCACCGCAACGGGGGAGGGTGCCAACACCCTGACCGGCATCGATGCCGCCCTGGCACTCGCCAAGCATTACGGCGCCGTGCTGCTGACCGATGTCTCGGCCGATGTCGCACCGGTTTCGGGACAAGCGGTAAATTCCAAGGCAGTCAAGGCCGGCCTGGATTACGTTCGCGGATTCTCGAGCGAGTTCCTGGGCCAGGTCAAGGATATTTCCACGCCCTCGGTCGAGGCCATCTCGGCGAACCTCGATAACGGTATCGAGGTGTCGCTCGGCGATTCGGACGACATTGCCAAAAAGGAGCGTATCGTTACCAAGCTGCTTTCGCAGGTGGAGGGCGTGACGTATATCAACGTTCGATCTCCTGGCAACTATACGTTTAGGAACGCGCCGACCTCGTAGCGTCTTCTAGCCTTTGTTGACGGGGTATACCGCGCCGTTTGTCTGGTTTGTTTGGTTTTCACCGTCAATTATTTGACTGATACGTTCATAATGTGCAAACATAATACGGTTTACCTTTGCATTTACTTTCAACTTGAAGGTTAATGTGCGCAGGGGTCAACCCATGCTATGGCTATAACCTTTGTTCGGAGGACCGACATGCACGAGACAGAGATCAACAACTACCTTGCCGTCATTAAGGTGGTCGGCGTCGGCGGCGGCGGTACCAACGCGGTCAATCGAATGATCGAAGAGGGCATCCGCGGCGTCGAGTTTGTTGCCATCAACACCGATGCTCAGGCACTCGCGATCTCTGATGCCGATATCAAGGTGCACATCGGCACCGACCTGACCCGCGGCCTGGGCGCTGGCGCCAACCCCGAGGTCGGCCGTAAGGCCGCCGATGAGTCCCGCGACGACATCGCCGAGGCGCTCGCTGGCGCCGATATGGTGTTCATCACCTGCGGCGAGGGCGGCGGCACCGGTACCGGCGCTGCTCCCATCGTTGCCGATATCGCGATGAACGAGGTCGGCGCACTGACCGTCGCCGTCGTGACCAAGCCCTTCACCTTCGAGGGCCGCAAGCGCAAGAAGAGCGCCGAGGAGGGCATTAAGACCCTCTCCGATTGCGTCGATACCATGATCGTCATCCCTAACGATAAGCTGCTCGACATCGCCGAGAAGAAGACCACCATGCTTGAGGCCTTTGCAATCGCCGATGGCGTCCTTTCCCAGGGCACCCAGGGCATCACCGACCTCATCACCGTCCCCGGTATCATCAACCTGGACTTCGCCGATGTTAAGACCATCATGAAGCAGGCCGGTACCGCCATGATGGGCATCGGTACCGCTTCTGGGGACACCCGTGCCGTCGATGCCGCCCAGCAGGCTATTTCCAGCCCGCTGCTCGAGAGCTCCATCGATGGTGCCACTCGCGTCCTGCTTTCCATTGCCGGTTCCAAGGACCTGGGTATCCAGGAGATCAGCGACGCTGCCGACGTTGTCGCCAACGCCGTCGATCCCGAAGCCAACATCATCTTTGGTACCGTTGTCGACGAGTCCCTGGGCGATCAGGTACGCATCACCGTTATCGCTACGGGCTTCTCCGACTCTAACGTCAACCGTCAGGACGAGCTCTTCGCTGCTCAGCAGTCCCAGAGCAAGGCTGCTGCTTCTGCCGAGCCGCAGCGCACAGCTCCGGCTGCCAGCCCCGCTCAGGCCGCCCCGACCCGCAACGTCGGCGGTACCGAGCTCCCCAACTTTGGTAACGACCAGTTCGAGCTTCCCGATTTCCTTAAGCGCGGTAGCTTCTAGTTCGTTTTTCTCAACGACTTGCAAGGGGCGCGTCCGATTGGGCGCGCCCCCTTTTTTGTTGTGTTTCGTCTTTGTAAACGAAAGCCTCCAATCTCCTTACGTTCCCTTTACGTTTGCTCCTTACCGCTGCGGGTATCCTTTTTGATGAAGTGTGCAGCCGTATGACACGGACTGCTGCGGCGTCGCCGCAATACTTGTGTTATTAGGAGGCTTTAGTATGGCAGCACGTGCGGACAACGTTTCGCGTGTCGACCATGATGGAGTTACGTTGGTGGAGGGCGCGACATCCGATGTTCGCTTTGCCTTCACCGAGCGCGCCGGTGGCGTTTCCGAAGATGCGTACTCCTCGCTCAACCTGGGCTCGCATGTAGGCGATGACCCCTTTGCTGTTCAAGAAAATCGTCGCCGCGCACTCGAGGCCATAGGGGCCGCGGAGTGCGAGCACAACCTGCTTGTTCCCAATCAAGTACACGGTGACCATGTCGTGACGGTGACCTCGAGTGGTGCCGACGATCTCGAGGATATCCGCGAGCAGATTGCCGAGGGCTGCGATGCCATCGTCTGCACGGCCCATGAGGTGCCCGTGCTGCTCTGTTTTGCCGACTGCGTTCCCGTGGTGCTGCTGGCTCCCGGCGGATTTGCCGTGGTTCATTCTGGCTGGAAGGGCACGATTGCGCGCATTTCCGCCAAGGCATGCCAGGCGCTTTGCGATGCCGCTGGCTGCGACGCGAGTGACGTCTCCGCCTATATTGG
>UQXT01000077.1 GCA_900545075.1 uncultured Collinsella sp.
CAACTGGCTTAAGCTCGAGGGCGATGTGTGCGCCGGTCACGGCGCAGACATCGCCCTCGAGCTTAAGCCAGTTGCTCATAGGAACTTCCCTTCTTGTGCCTCCCTGTGGGTCGTTCCCATTAATCGACCCACGTGGTTTTCGCAGGTTATCGTATGCTTTGCATTTGCGCAGGTGAATTGCATATTTGTTAGAATGGCGTTAACTGTAGGTTTACACTGTGCGATGCAGTTTATTCTCAATTGAGCGCATGACCTGCGAAAACAACCCCCTGTGGCACCATGTGGCCACAGGCGCGAAAACGGGAGATTGACGTGTACGATCGACGACTTGAGGCCATATCGGCCGCCGCGGAGCTGGGAAGTTTCTCGCGTGCCGCGGCAAAGCTGCGCGTGTCGACCCCGGCGCTCGTCAAACAGGTGTCGGGGTTCGAGGCCGAGTTTGGCATCACGTTGTTCGAGCGCTCGCACTCGGGCGTCAAGGTGACGCCGGCGGGCGCGCTGTTGGTGGACGACGCGCGCTCGATCATGCGCCAATCCGAGGATGCGTTGCGCCGCGCCCGGCGAGCGGCGGGCGATGGCGGTGCGGTGCGCCTGGGCGTATCGATGATGTGCCCGGGGCGCCACACGCTGTCGATGTGGTCGGGCATCCACGATCTGGAACCGTCTCTGCGATTTGAGATCGTGCCGGTAAGCGATCTCTATGACGAGCGCGAATCCGTCATGCGCAGCTTGGGCCGCGAGGTCGATGTGGTGCAGTCGAGTTTTTCGACCCCGCGCTGGGGCGACGCCTGCCAAAAGCTCCGCATTGTCAACGTGCCGTTTTATATCGACCTGCCGCGCACGAGTCCGCTGGCGCGCAAGAATCGTATTTCGATCGCCGACTTGGAGGGTATGCGTCTGCGCGTACTGCGCCACGGCAACGACGCCATGGACAGCCTGCGCATCGACCTGTTGGCCGATGGCGGCGTGGACGTGATCGATGTGGATAGCTTCGACTTTGCGCTCTTTAACGAAGCCGAGGAAAAGGGTGACGCGGTGCTCACCTGCGGCGCGTGGTCGGGGGTACACCCGGCCTTTGTGGGCGTGCCGTTCCTGTGCGGCCGCGAGGTGCCGGTCTTTCTGCACTACCCGCTCGAGCCCACCCTCCAAGTACAAAAATTCGTCAACGCCATGGTCCAACTCCTCAGTAGCTAATTTAGGACGGGGCTTTTTTAGCTACTTTCGCCGCACTACCAGCACAATGCGAAAAATGATGCGAAAAATGACTGCAAATCGGTCACGCATGATTTTGCTTTTGCCCTGGGCTGGTTGTAGAATCAAAAAGCTTAAACGAACTACTTGTGCAGCTTGCGCGAAAGCTCGGGCTGCGGCTGGGGGGGGGATGCGCCCGTGCAGGGTCCTTTCGGTCATATTGCGTCGATGCGCCGTACCTTTATGATGTTGGCAGCGGCCTTATGCGTGTTCGTTATGGCCGGGGGGGGGTTGCCCTCGCGCGCGTACGGTGACGATGGCAACCTTATAACAAACCCAAACTTTCTTAACCAAGCTACTGGCTGGTCGACGACCTCTCCGAATGAGAGAATCGGCGAGACGATGAAGCTCGAGCTTTCCACGCAGCTCCTCAAGCCCCAAACGAACACCAAACAAGCTAACGGCGATCGCTTTGCGCTTGCGTGGAATTTTAGGCCACAGGGCACCAATCTTTATTTTGAACCTGGATCAACCTACACCACCTTTTCCACCCAGAGCGGCGCCACGTACGAGTGGGGCCTAAACCATCGCGCCGCAACCGACCACGACGTGCTGATGCTCACGATGGGTCCTCAACAGGAGAATCTGTCGATTAACAGCGCGGGCCAAGACCAGCTCATGCAGCTGCGGGCTTGGCTTAAGGCGCAGGTCAAGATGCCCCAGGGAAATACCGTTGAGCGGTACACCGTCTACAGCGATCCCTTTGCCGAAAATGGCGGCTTTGCTGGTAACAGCGCTGATGGGTCCCACTTCTCGTTTGAGCGGAGCGACGGCCGCATCGCGCTTTCGGTGTGGCTCGTAAGCTCTAACGGACAGGGTTGGTTCTCCTTTGGCACCAACAGCACGCATTATTATCGAGATCTTCCCGAGGAAGACGATGAGTTTGCCTATCAGGCTGACTATACCGCAGCGTCCGACAAAACGATGCTTGCGCTGACTTGCTACGATTCAAATCTTACGGGGGAGAACGAACAATACCGGGAGTGGTTTGGTAATCTGGTCAACGACGTTCACGTGGAAAAGCAGGGCACACGCGACATCTATAGCGACTTTGCCAAGGTGTATCAGGAAAATTCGTCCGAGAACATGACAACGCTCACAAACTATGCGTTCTCGACCTCGAATCTTAAGAACGAGAATACGAACATTGCTAACGGCAGCTTTGAAGAGGATATACATCTAGGGAACCAGAGGCCCAGCAAGTTTACGTTGTGCTCGCCCCATTGGCGTACGACCGAGACAGACCATCGTATCGAGATCGTTGCCCAGAACGACTACTATATCGACCCAGCTGGGCATTCTGTTACGTTTACGCCCTCCGATGGTGACTATGCAGCCGAGCTCAACGCACACGAGGCGAGTTCGCTCTACCAATATGTGACGACCGAGCCGGGAAAACAGTACGAGTGGGGGCTCGACCACCGCGGCCGCTCGGGTCGAGACGCCATGGCCCTTATCATCGGTCCGCGACAAGAAAACGAGCCGTACAATGACAATCAAAAGGCACTCGATCAGTACCAGCAAATTGTTCAATGGATTCAAATGAGCGTCGATAACTATGTCGGCTTGGATGTGGTCAATTTTTCCCAATCAGGCTGCAGCAAAAAGATCATTCTGTATTCAACTAAGTTTGACAAAGTGGGCGGATTTGCCAATGCGTCCAGCGGAAGCGCGTTCTCATGGACGGCCGATGCGGAGCATACCGAAAAATGGTGCGTATGGATTATGGCGTCCGAAAACGACGCTTGGGCTTCCTACGGTTCCAACGCGCTCGAGCAGAACAAAAAGGTTGACTACGACTATACCTACACCATTCCGGATGGCCAAAACCAGAGCGTCTTTGCTTTTGTGGCCTACAACACGGCCAACGGGAGCAATTCGATCGGCAACTTCCTCGACAATATCTCGTTTAGGGAGTTCTATCGCATCGAGACGTACACGACGCCCAACGGAAGCGGAACGTATTTTTATAAAGCCGATACCAAGACGGCGGACTTTACCTATGCCAAAAACTACGTAGGTAAACAGGAGAAGAACTCCTACTTTATGGTCGACGCCAAGCGCGATGACGGGGCAGTCTTTATCGGTGCTTTTGTCAACGGCGAGTTCTATTCCGCAGACGACGTGGCGCACTGGACCGAATTGGACGATGACACCTATCGCTTTAAGGTCGACAAGGTCACAAAGCACTACAAAGTGCACCTCGTGTTTTCCAAGGCAGGCGTTCAATACGATGTGAACGGCGGCAAAGCGTATCACTATGATCCGTCCGTTGAATCCACGGGCGATTTCGTGCAGCTTTCTGGTGCGGGAGCGAGCTATACCTCCCATGCTGCCGAAGGGCAAAACGACGGCTGGAAGTTTATGGGCTGGGAGTACGCGGGCTCGGGAAAATCCATTCGTTTTGACGGAGAGCACACAGTGACCCATACGGCTCCCGAGGGCACCACGGATTCCGGCACTCTTACCATTAAGGGCAAGAAGGTCGATTCGGATACCGGTGCTGCGGGCGATGCGGTAACGGTCAAAAACATTCCCGAGAGCCAAGGTGCGACATTCGTGGCGCAATGGAAGTATCGCCAGGCCTTTGTTGCCCAGCTTAAAAATGCCGATGGCACGTGGAGCAACGTAACGACGGGCGGCACGGTCAGCTCCAAGCTTAAGGGGGCAAAGGGCTCCATTGATGCGGGGGATCGCTCGGGCAAGGACGCCGACGCGTACAAAACCTCGGGTATCGCCTACTTTGTGGACGACGGCACGTTTGTGGAGGCGGTGGCCGCTCCCAAGGAGGGCTATCACTTTGAGGGTTGGTACGACCTATCGAATCCGGACGCCCCGGAGCTGCTGTCGTCTTCACCCACCTATACGTACAACGTAAAAGACCGCATTACGGGATGCGTATACGCACGATTCACCCCGCGCACCTACACACTCAAGGTTTCCAAGAGCGTTACGGGCAATATGGGCGACAAGCGTGCCTACTTTAAGATGACGGCGACCTTTACGGGTCTCAAGGCTGGTCAGACCTACGCCATCGAGTATTCGGATGCGTCTGCCCAGGGCAGCCATGTGCTCGTGGCGCGACCGAATGATCAGGCTGAGACCGTGGAAAACAAGACGGCCTTTACGGCCGACGACCAGGGCAAGGCGACCGTGCCGTTTGCCGTTAAGGACGGCCTGATCGTTTCGATTAAAACGCTGGATTACAACGCGACCTATACCGTGAGCGAAGACGATTACTCTTCGTTGGGGTACCAAGCCGAGCTTGCAGGTGCGAGCGGCACCCTCAACGGTCCGCGTGTGACTGTTGCCGTTGAAGCTAAGGCCACCAATTCTCGACAGGTCGCGGTGCCTACGGGCATTACGCGCAACCCCATCTATGCCCTGGCGATTTTGGCCGCCGGCGTGCTGTTGGCTACGGGCATGGTTGCGCTGCGTTTACACCGCGGCTCCAAGAGGGGCGGGCGCCTATGAGAAGACATGGCGCCAGCAATGCTGGTGATGGGCCAGCCGCACGAGCGGCCCCGCAGGGAAGACCCCGGGGCTCGCGGTATTCGGCCGCGTCGAACGTGAGGTTGGGCGCCCATGCGGCGCCAGGCCTGGGGAAAGCGGACGACCGGCGCGATATCGTGGGCTTTCTGGCGCGCTTGGCATTTTTTGTCGTGACGCTCTGGCTGCTCTTTGGCGTGGTCTTGGGCGTGGGCGCAGTCACAACTGGCGAGATGGCCCCGCGTATCTGTTCGGGTGACGTCATGCTCTACTGGAGGCTCAGCCAGGGCTTCAACGAGGGTGACGTGGTGGTATACACCGCGGATGGCGAAGAGCGCCTGGGCCGCGTGGTTGCCCGTCCCGGTGATGAGGTCACGATTACCGAGGCAGGCGAGCTCATGGTTAACGGGGCCGTTGTGGTGGAAAGCGATATCTCTACGCCGACGCCGCGCTATGAGTCCGCTGTGGACTATCCCGTGCATCTGGGAACAGATGAGTTCTTTGTGCTGGCAGATCTGCGTGAGGGCGGGCACGACAGCCGCCTGTACGGCCCGATTGCCCGTTCGCAGATCAAAGGCAACGTGATCAGCGTGCTGCGCAGGTCGAACCTGTAGGCACAAAGATTGGTTTTATTAAGTGCATATGCCCGAGAGGAAGGATGCAAAATGAAAACTGGAAAGAGGCGGCTGGCAGCATTTGCAGTCGTGGCTGCCACGATGCTGCTGGCTTTGGTGGGAGTTGCTGCGCCTGCGTGGGCGGAGGAGGGCTCCAAACTGCCGGTAACTGACAACAGGGTCACGATCACCTCGACGCTTACCATGAATGAGAATGCCGTGGTGCCTAATGCGACGTTTAACTATTCGATCGCGCCTGAGACGAGTGAGCGCACGAGTACGAGTGGTATGCCCGTTACTCCTGGTGTGGAAGATGCCGTCACGCTTTCGCCGACTTCCGTTAATTTTTCCAACAAAGGCCTTACAAGCACAGAGAATACCGGTGAGAAGACTAAGACAATAACCGCCAAGCTGAGTGCCGAAATTAAAACCTCTCTATTCAAGGCTCCGGGCATCTATCAATACAAAATTACGCAGACGCCGTCAGAGCTGGACGGTCTCAACGTTACATACAAGGAACTCTTCCTGGATGTTTACGTAGAAAACGAAGAGAATGGCGGTTCGGGCTATGTTGTTAATGGTTGTACTCTTAGCGACAAACCAAGCTCGGGTAGGAAGGCCGCAGGCTTTGAGAACGAATATGCCACCTATAAGTTGACCATCAAAAAGATCGTTGCCGGTAACCAGGGTGAGAAGGATAAGGACTTTGACTTTACCTTCACGATTAAAGGCGCTGACGGGGAGAGCTATGAGTACGCCACTGTGAAAAACGGTGCTACCGCCATGAGCCAAACTCCAGCTACGTCGGGAACTGCGGTTACCGTAAGCCTTAAGCACGAAGAATCCGTCATCGTTTACGGTCTCTCATCGAACGATACATATGCCATAAATGAGACAGATTACAGTAGCGCCGGTTATAAGACGTCGTATAAGATCGGTGAATCCGGCACCGAGGTAGAGGGTAAAGTTATTGAAGCGACGCCTATCGGCGCTTCCAACACCCTTGTGGCCTTTACCAACACCAAGGATGTTACCGTTCCGACCGATGTTATTCGGACGGTCGTTCCCTATGCGGCAATCGTCGCGTTTGCTGCTGTGATGGGCGTGGTCTTCTTCCGTCCTCGTCGTAACCGCCGTTAAAACAGCGAGGATTACAGCCGATGGAGCTTAAACGCATAGCTCGGCTGGCGAGAGCCGGCGACCGCGTACTTACGTGGTTTGCCGGCTTTCTCGTGCTGCTCATGCTGCTGTACGGTGGCTATTCGCTGTGGGATACAAACAACGTTATGAACGGTGGGTTCATCAGCGACGAGCTACTGCGCTACAAACCCACCGGGACCAACGATTGCGCACGCCTGCAGGATCTGATGGCCAAAAATCCCGACGTGGTCGGATGGGTCACCATCGATGGCACCAACATCGACTATCCCTTTGTTCAGGGAAAAGATAACCAGGAATACCTCAACAAAAACGTGTTGGGGGAGTCCGCGGTTTCGGGAGCGGTGTTTTTGGATGCGCGCAACAGCCGTGCGATGACCGATTCCTACAATCTGCTCTATGCACACCACATGGATAACGGTGCAATGTTTGGCGATGTCGACCGGTTTTTAGACAGGGGCTTCTTTGAGGTGCACCGCACGGGCACGCTCTACACAAAGGATGGGGCGTTCCGCCTGCGCATCGTTGCCGTGTGCTCGTTTGCTGCGAGTGATGACATTATCTTTGGGCCGGGAAACCTGGACCAAGCTTCGATGCAGACGTTGCTCACGCATATCTCGCAGACGGCGGTGCACGCGGATATGGATGACGTTGGCCCTGATTCGCGCATCGTCGCGCTTTCTACCTGCAGTGATAAAACAAACGGGCGCCGAGCACTTATAGCAGAGGTCTTGTAGCTCATTGAATATCCCGATTAAGCTGCGCCCCATAGGCTGCATCAAGTTTGAGGCTCTCGATCCATCATGGTAGAGTTGTCCGCGCGTGAATTTCGGCACACTGCGCGCTATCTGCGCTTTCACCGTTTGGAGGAGTGGGCTTGTGAAAACATCTGTCGCTAAGAAGGCCAGCCGGGCGGTGCGTCTGCTCATGATGGTGCTCACGGCAGTTCTCATCTTCTTCTTCATCAATGTCATGCTGCTCGTCTCCGACATCCAGGGCACGGCGCGCGTGGTCAACTACGCCGGTCTGGTGCGCGGCACCACGCAGCGAATCGTTAAGCTCGAGGACGCGGGCCAGCCACAAGACGACCTGCTCGAGGCTGTGGATTCATACATTAATGGCTTGCGCTATGGAGGCGAGGACCTCAATCTCGTCCGTCTCGATGACGACGAATATCAGGCAAAAATGACTGAGCTTGCTGACTATTTTGGCGAGCTTCGCACCGAGATTGCCCGTGTGCGCGAAGTCGGCTACGAGAACACCGACATCATTGCCATGAGCGAGGAGTTCTTTGGCATTTGCGACGATGCCACGAGGCTCGCGGAGGACTACTCCCAGGAGAAGGCGACGGCGCTCAATCGTCTTGAGGGCTTGGTGATCATCGATATCGTAGGCTTGGTGGCGACCTTTGCGGTCGAACTTGCTCGCGCGGTGCGCACCGCCGCACTCAATCGCGAGCTGCAGAACAAAGTCTATCTCGATGAAGCCACGGGACTGCCCAACAAGAACAAGTGCGAGGAAATCTTGGGGCAGGGGCATCCCGTTTCTGCTGGAGCGCCCGTTGCGCTGTGCGTCTTCGATCTTAACAACCTGCATACGGTCAATAACCGCTTTGGTCACGAGAAAGGTGACGAATACATTCGTTCTTTTGCCCATCAGCTGGGGCGCGTGGCGTCAGAGACCTGCTTTGTTGGCCGCGACGGCGGCGATGAGTTTATCGCGGTGCTGCGGGATGCCGATCGAGCTGCCGTGGAGTCCTGTCTCGCTCGGATTCGCGTGAACGTGAACGAGTATTCCGAGACTCACCCCGACATGCCTATCAGCTATGCGGTGGGTTATGCGCTTTCCAGTGATTATGATGAACCGCCCACGATGCGCGAGCTCTTTTCCCAGGCCGACAAAAACATGTACATAGACAAGAGCCGCATAAAGACGGCCGAGGCAGCCGGGCCGCAACGCGAGGACCGGTAGGCTGGCAACAGAGAACATGGGAAAGCCCCCGCAGCTCGTGTGAACTGCGGAGGCTTTATTCGTTGTGGCGTTGTTCTGAGTTGGCAGATTTATGCGAGCTCAAACGCTCTGGTGTAGAGCTTTTTATTTGGCAAGCAATATCTGCAGGTAATCGCGCTTTCCGTGGAGGACGCGGTCGATATAGACCTTCTGGTGGAAACGGTAAAACGCGAGATAGTTGTCACAGGCCACGAACCGGTAATCGGAGCGCAGGGGATAGATTGAAGATAGCGGCGTACCCGACTCTGGGAAGCTGGATAGCAGGTCTATCCGAGCGAGGATGCCCTCTACGATTCTCTCCGCTGCTGCGGGATTGTCCTGTTCGACGGCAATGTAGCCCCAGATGTCGTCGAGATCTTGTAGAGCCAGCGGAGAGTAGACGACCTCGCAGCTATGCATGGCTTGCGGCCTTGCGGCGGAAGTGCTCGGCGACGTTGTCCGACGAGACCCATCCGCTCTCGTCACCCGAGCTGCGCCCGCGCTCAAGCTCCGACATCAGCGTGCTGATGGCGCAAAACCGGTCGTAATCTTTCATGTCGAGCACCGCGTAGCAACCGTGCCCGTTTTTGGTCAGGAACACCGGGGAGCCCTCGTGGACATCGGAGAGCACCTCGTTGTAATTGCGCAAATCGGAAACAGGCTTAATGGCAGGCATATAAGGCTCCAATCGATGTACGGGAACTTACGATAAATTATACGAATAATATGCAGCACCCGCCAGCCAAAACATCCCCACACAAAACGAGGCCCTGGCCAGTTGGCCAGGGCCTCACAAACTTTTATTCCATTCAAATGACGGGCTGATTGCGCGCAGGAGGGTGCCCCGGGGGCGGCGGGGTATTTCCT
>UQXT01000078.1 GCA_900545075.1 uncultured Collinsella sp.
AAGAACTCGCCGATAGCGGCACCGGCCATAGGCGCGATGTACTGCATAGGGGCGGAATCTGCAGCGGTTGCCGAAACGATGATGGTGTAGTCGAGCGCACCGTGCTGGGCGAGGGTCTCACGGATGTTGGCAACCGTGGAAGCCTTCTGGCCGATGGCGACATAGATGCAGACCATGCCCTTGCCACGCTGGTTGAGGATAGCGTCGATGGCAATGGCGGTCTTACCGGTCTTACGGTCGCCGATGATGAGCTCACGCTGACCACGGCCGATAGGCACCATGGAGTCGATAGCGAGCAGACCGGTCTGAACCGGCTCGCACACCGGGGTACGATCGATGACGCCGGGAGCCTTGAACTCGATGGGGCGACGGTGCGTAGCGACGATGTCGCCCAGGCCGTCGATGGGCTGGCCGAGCGGATTGACGACGCGGCCGAGCATGGCACGGCTCACGGGGATATCCATAATGCGGCCAGTGGTGCGGCACTCGTCGCCTTCCTTGATGGAGTCGACGGCACCGAACAGAACGGCGCCGACCTCGTCACGGTCAAGGTTCTGGGCAAGGCCGAAGACGGTCTCACCGGTATCGGAGCTCTTGAACTCCAGAAGCTCGCCTGCCATGGCGCTCTTGAGGCCGGTGACGCGCGCGATGCCGTCGCCTACCTCGTCGACCGTTGAAACCTCATGCGTATCGACCGTCGCGGAGAGGTTCGTGAGCTGCTCCTGCAGTTTCTTGGCGATATCCTGGGCATTGAGGGTTTCGGACATTAGGCTTCACCTCCGTACGAATTAGCAGAGTTTGCGAGGGTCTCCTGCGCGATGCGCAGCTGCGTCTTGACGGAAATGTCACGACGCTCGCCGCGAGCCTCGAGCACCAGGCCGCCCACGATAGACGGGTCGACCTGCTCGATAAGGAATACCTTGCGGCCGAAGTCCTGCTCGCATTTCTTAGTGATGGTTTGACGCAGCTCGTCGTCGAGCGGGATCGCCGTGGTGACGGTCACGCCCACTACATCCTCGTCTTCCTCGGCAACATACTTAAAGGCAGCTGCCACCTTGGGAAGAAGGTCGAGCTGGTCGCGCTTGGACATGGTGTCGAGCACGGCGATGATCTCGGGGCTGGCGGAAGCCAGGCGCTCGATCATCTCGAGGTCCTCGAACACATGGTTCTCGGCCTTGGCGGCTTCCATGAGGGAGCGCGCGTAGGTCTCGAGCACCTTGTCCTGATAGCGGCTAGTCGGCATTCAGGCTACCTGCTTCCTGGATGTAGCGCTCGATGAGCTTCTTCTGCTCGGCATCGTCCTCGAGTGCCTCGCCCACGATCTTGGTGGCGACGGCAACGGACAGGTCGGCGATGGAGCTCGCGGCACCGGCGTAAATGGACTTGCGCTCGTCCTCGACGGTCGTATGGGCCTTGGCGATGATCTCCTCGGCCTCCTTGTGAGCAGCCTCAATGATACGGGCGCGCTCGGACTCGGCGTCCTTACGGGCCTCGAGAACGATGTCGGCAGCCTGACGACGGGCGTCGGTGACGATCGAGTCGGACTCAGCGCGCTTGGCGATAGCCTCCTGCTTGGTCTTCTCGGCCTCGTCGAGGCTCTCCTCGATCTTCTTGCCGCGCTCCTCCATGGTTTTCATGATGCCCGGCAGGGCGACCTTTGCCAGCACGATCCAGATGATCAGGAAGGCGATAAGCGCCGGGATGAACTCCGCCATCTTAGGGATGAGGATGTCCGCACCGGCGGCGCCGTCCTCGGCGAACGCGGAAACCGGCATGAGCAGCGCGGCCGCGGACGCGGAGAGTGCGATCGCGCTCTTCTGGGATGAAAGATTCATACTTGACGCTCCGTGCTATTTAACGATCAGCGCGACAACGAAGCCGATCAGAGCCAGAGCCTCGCCGAAGGCGGAGCCCATGATGAAGACGGTGAACACGCGGCCCTGGACCTCAGGCTGACGGGCCATAGCACCCGTAGCACCCAGAGCAGACAGGCCGATAGCAAGACCAGCGCCGATAACACCGAGACCGTAACCGATAACTCCCACGATTCCTCCTTTGTCGTGCGTGTCTTATTTCACGCAGGATAACCTTTTTATAACTGCCGGGCTCCATGGGTACGGGCACCGGCGGTTTAACGAATTGCCTTACCTTTAAGGCACGAACGGAAGACTACTCCTCCTCCGCGACCTCCTCTGCCTCGGAGACATACACGGCGGTAAGGACCGTGAAGACGTAAGCCTGGATGGCGCCGACCACAAGCTCGATCGCATAGATCAGGATGAGGATGGCAAGCCAGGCCAGCGAAGGCAGGGCGCCGACGGCGTGGGCCGCGGAAACCTGCTGAAGCAGCGGCTGCATGAACATGCTCGCCATGATGGCGAACGAGCCCATGACCACGTGTCCTGCGAACATGTTGCAGAACAGACGGACGGCGAGCGTGATGAGACGCAGGAAGGTCGAGAAAAGCTCGACGACCCAAACAAGCACGTTCATCGGGAAGCTCACGCCCTGCGGGGCGAGGCTCTTGATGTAGCCGATCACGCCGTGAGCCTTGCATCCGTAGTAGATGAAGTACACGAAGGCGAAGATGGCGAGCGCGGCGGTGGAGCCGATTGCGCCGGTGCCGGGCTTCATTCCCGGAATCAGGCCGATCATGTTATTGATCAGGATGAACAGGAAAAGCGAGCACAGGAACGGGAAGTGCTTCTTCCAGTTCTCACCCACGACACCCTTGCCGATATCGTTCTCGACGTACTCGATGATGTACTCGAAACCGTTGACGAAGAAGCCCTTGGGAACCAGGGTCTGCTTCTTCTTGAACACGGCCAGGACGATCAGGAGCACGATCGTGGAGACGATCAGCCAAAACGAGTACTGCGTGATGCCGCAGCTCAGATCGCCCACGACGGGGGTGGAGCTGAACTCGCTGACCAGATGATTAATCTCATCAGGCAGCTTTTCAAAAATTTCCACGACTTACCTTTCGACCTCATGAGGATCTCGCAGCGCCTTGGCGACGCGAACCGCGCAGGCGGCCATAAAGGCCACGAAGCCGATCGCCTCGCCCAGGAGGAACATGCGAAATGCCTCTCCGAACAACACAAACACAACCAAGGTAAAGACAAGCAACGCGATTGCCGAGACCGCGAGACTCACCATACCCTTGAGCATGTCCGCATTCTGCTTATCGTCAAGAACCGGCTTGAGCGTAAAGACAAAGGGAAGGAAGGCAATCGCGCCCGCGATGGCACCTGCAACGATAGCGAGCAGATCGGCTATCTGAAACACTGGCGTCCTCACTTTCCTTTTTTAACGCTTCCCAGAACAGTTCCCGCCAAACATTGGTGACTATTGTACGAGCCAATCGCTAAAGTACAACCGAAAAAGCATCGGTTAATACGCACCTGTTCGTTTTCTTAAGACCTTCTTTATGCCGCAGGTAGGTAATACGTTTTTTCGCGAACCCCTCTGGGCTAAACGTCCGTTAACAAGAGTGCGCGTGGACGTCTTTTGCTCGCCCGCGCGCACCATTTCTTCGTATTTGTAACTGTAGCCGACAAGGCCCGACGACTACAGCGTGCCGTAGATGCGGTCGCCGGCATCGCCCAAGCCGGGGACGATGTAGGCGGCCTCGTTAAGGTGGTCGTCGATGGCGCAGGTATAGATATGCACGTCGGGGTCTTTCTCGGTCAGCGACTTGAGACCCTCGGGCGCGGCGACGATACACAGCATGCGGATATCTTTGACGCCGCGTTCGCGCAGATAGCTGATAGCCATCTCGGCCGAACCGCCCGTGGCGAGCATGGGATCGACGACCAGACAGATACGCTGGTCGATATCCTTGGGCATCTTACAGTAATACTCATGCGGTTCGTGGGTGACCTCGTCGCGCTCCATGCCAATGTGGCCCACGCGGGCAGAGGGCACTAGGTCGAGGATGCCGTCGACCATGCCAAGACCTGCACGCAGGATGGGGACGATGGCGAGCTTCTTGCCGGCAAGCTGCTTAAACGTGGCGGTGGTGATGGGAGTCTCGACTTCGACATCCTCCATGGGCAGGTCGCGCATGGCCTCGTAGCCGTCAAAAAGCGCGAGCTCGCGCACGAGCTGGCGGAACTGGTTGGTGCCGGTCGACTTATCGCGCAGGATCGACAACTTGTGCTGGACGAGCGGATGGTCGACAAGCGTCACGCGAGACGCATCGTAGGTAACGGTCATGGATTGATTGCCCCTTTCGTTGCGGCCGCAAAACGACCTTGCTGACATGGCGCACAGCGATGTTGCCGCCGCCCGCCATGCATAAGTTTAGCGGTTTGTTGTATCGAGCGCTCCGTCACAGCCCTACTGAGCGGTGCTGAGCGAACGCTTGACCGCATCGTGCCAACCGTCCAGGTTGCGCTCGCGACGCTCAACGGACATATGGGGATAGAACGTCTTGACGATCTGGGCGTTTTGCTCCAGCTCCTCCAGATCCTCCCAATACCCAACCGCAAGACCCGCCAAATACGCGGCACCGATTGCCGTGGTCTCCACCGTCTCACATTGCAGCACGGGGATATCCAGCAAGTCTGCCTGGAACTGCATGATGAACTCGTTGCGCGAGGCACCGCCATCGACGGACAAGCGCTCAATCGAAAGACCCACGTCCTGCTCCATGGCACGCAGCACATCATAGCTCTGATAGGCCACGGACTCGCAAGCGGCACGCACGATGGTCGCGCGACTCGAGGCGCCGGTCAGACCGCATACGATGCCGCGGGCGTGCGCGTCCCACCAAGGTGCCCCCAAGCCCGCGAAAGCGGGGACAAAGTAGCATCCCTCGTTATCGCCGATCGAGGAGGCGAGCTGTGCCGATTCGGATACGTTGGAGATAACGCCCATGTTGTCGAGCAGCCAGTTCATCGTTGAGCCGGCGGCAAAAATAGAGCCCTCGAGCGCATAGCTGACTTTGCCATCCGCAGCGATACCGATGGTGGAGACCAGGCCATTCTTGGATTCGACGATCTCGTCGCCGGTGTTCATGAGCATAAAGCAGCCCGTGCCATAGGTGTTTTTGGTCTGGCCGGGATGGAAGCAGCAGTGACCGAACAGCGACGCCTGCTGGTCGCCCGCCACACCCATGATGGGCGGCATGTTGGTCATGATGTCGCTCGCGACGCGGCCGTAGTCGCCCGAGCTCCAGCGAACCTCGGGCATCATGGAACGTGGAACATCAAAGAGCGCCAGCAGGTCGTCGTCCCAATCGAGCGTATGGATATTAAAGAGTGCCGTGCGGCTGGCATTGGTGTAGTCGGTGGCAAAGACCTGGCCGCCGGTGAGGTTGTAGATGAGCCAGGTGTCGATGGTGCCAAACATGAGGTCGCCCGCCGCCGCACTCTCGCGTGCGCCGTCGACGTTGTCGAGAATCCACTGCACCTTGGAGGCCGAGAAATACGGGTCGAGTGTGAGTCCCGTGCGGGAGCGCACCAGCTCCTCGCAGCCCTGCTCGGCCAGTTTATCGATTGTCGAGGCGGTGCGGCGACACTGCCACACGATGGCGTTGTAGATAGGCTGGCCACTCACGCGGTCCCACACCACCGTGGTCTCGCGCTGGTTGGAGATACCGATGGCGGCGATGCGATCGGAATGGATGCCGCTCTTAAACTGGACCTCCATCATCACGCCGATCTGGCTGGCAAGCACCTCCGTGGGATCCTGCTCCACCCAGCCGGGGCGCGGGAAGCTGGTTTTGACGCTACGACGCGCCTGGGCGACGATGCAGCCGTACTCGTCGACGATGGTCGCGAGTACCGAGGTGGTGCCGCAGTCGAGCGCCATGATGTAGGAACCGCCAAAGCTAAACGAAGCATCTTCCATGCCCAGGCTGCCCAGATTCAACGACATCGCTTACACCTTTCTATTGCATCGGGTCGGACAGGACCCGCTCGATCTCTGATGCGGGAAGCGCACCTTGGCGCAGGATCTGGAGCTCGCCGTGCTGGAACGACACGATGGTTGAGGCGTCGCGACACGGGGTCTCACCGGCGTCGACGGCAACATCGACCCCCTCCAGGATGCGCTCCTCCACCGTGACAAAACTTGCCGGCGCGGGCGCGCCATGCGTGTTGGCGCTGGTGCAGGCAAGTGGACTGCCGCACGCGCGGATGAGCGCTTGCACCACGGGCGAGGCCGAAGCGCGCAGGGCCACGGTGTCGTCGGCGGCGCGCATAAAGGTCGGCACGCAGGGGGCTGCCTTGACCACGATAGTCAGGGCGCCCGGCCAGCATCTTCGGGCAAGCGCGCGGGCCTCTTCCGGAATATCCACGCCGTAGCGGTCGAGGGCCTCGGCATCACCGACCAGCCAGGCGACCGTTTGGGTAAGCTCGCGCTGTTTGAGGGTAAAGATGCGACGATACCCGGTGCCGAGTGCGGGCACTGAGGCGCCGTTGACGGCAGCCTGCGGATCGCGCGGCCACGATGGGAATTCGCTTGTATCTTGGGGCACGGCGTCCGAGAAGGCGTTGACTGCCACGGCGACACCGTAGACGGTCTCGGTCGGGATCAAGGCCAGGCCGCCGCAGCCGAG
The DNA here is from genome assembly GCA_900545075.1 of uncultured Collinsella sp. Classification (GTDB taxonomy): domain Bacteria; phylum Actinomycetota; class Coriobacteriia; order Coriobacteriales; family Coriobacteriaceae; genus Collinsella. The sequence continues at coordinate 6,566 of UQXT01000078.1, forward strand.
CACCTCGGCCGTGCGCTCGACGGCGAGCCGATGCGGCTCGCGAGCTCCCTCGTATACCCGGTAGACCGTCTGCATGTGTATGCCAGCCCCTTACGCTCTGGTGAAAGTTTGTTTACTGAGGGACATTCTCGCACGAAACGTTCAACCTATTTGCCCAGAGCGCATGTTGGTTTGGTGAGCGGCTCTAGTAGTCGGTGAAAGTGAGGGGGTTATTGGACTGCGACGAACTTCTTTGGCCTGCCGGCGTGGCGTTCTTGGGCGGCGTAGCGCTCGATGCTGTCTATCGTTATCATCCGACGGCCGTCGACGAGTTCAACATCGAGCTTTCCGGCTTTGACCAGCGCGGTAATCCGCGGAGCGGAGACTTTGAGGTCCAGCGCCGCGTCTTTAAATGTTCGGCACGCCGCTTCCCGAGCGTCCTCGTGGTCGATTTCGACTGAAAGGGCCACGACCTCGGCCGAGCGTTCGTACCCTGCCGGAGTCAAACCGTTGTTGAGGTCGTCGGCCAAAAACGCCATCAGTGCCTCAGTGGCATGGGCAATCGCTTCTTCGCGCGTATCTCCATCGGCAAAGGCGCCGGGAATCTGCGGGAAGCTAGCACAGTAACCGTCGTCTTCTTTTATGAGAACGCAGTCATAGGTAAATCGCTGCCTCATTTTGCCTCCAACTACCATCCGGCTTGGCGACGAATACTTGTCCACGTGCCCTTCTTTGGTCGATCACCACCAGAGCCGTTCACGGTGACAACACGGTCACCAGAAACATACTTAGCATGACTACCGACTTGCGCGACCTTCACGAATCCATCGTGCTTGAGTAGGGCAATGATCTCCCGAAAGGTAGGAGGTTGCATGGGCCGACCTCTTTCAGCCGTCCTAATTATAAACTACTTTATAATTTTTGCTAACCAGTTAATAAATATTACTGGCGCTGTTTGGGCTCGGTGACGATGGCTCGAACGATGCGGGGACGATCGGTGAGGTCGCGGACGATGCGCACGTCCGAGAGGCCCGCCTGGCGGCAGAGCTCGGCGGCGGCGTCGAGGGCGCCCTCGTAGAGCTCGCAGGCAAACAGGCCGCCGGCGCGCAGCATATAGGGCGCCGCATTGAGCAGGCGGCGGAAGATATCGAGGCCGTCGGCGCCGCCCTCGAGCGCCAAATCGGGCTCAAAGTCCTTGACCTCGTGCGGCAGCGAGCGCATGACGTCGGTCGGAATGTAAGGCGGGTTGGAGACGAGCACGTCAAAGGTGCCCCACTCCTCGCGGGGGATAGAGCTCACCAGGTTCGTGAGGCTGAAGGCGACCTCATCGGACGTAAGCCCGAGCGCGTCGCGGTTTTTGGTGGCCAGGTCGATGGCGCGCGGCTCGATATCGGTAGCGGTGCAGGCGACATGGCCGCGACGCTCCCAGGCAAGGGAAAGCGAGATGCAGCCCGTGCCGCAGCCGACCTCGAGAACGCGGGCAGTGCGGGGCTCGACCGGAGCGGGCGCGGCGGCATCCTCCGTCAGAGACGCCTCGTGGTCGGCGCCTTCGATGGCGATGCCGCATTCGTCGAGCTCGGGCTCAGCGACTTCCGCGGTCTCGGCCTCAGCTGCCTGCGCGGCGGCTTCCTCGGCCTCACGATCGGCCAGCTCCTCGGCATAAGCGCGGCTGCCTAGCACGTCTCCACCCAACGCCGCCTCATCGGCAGCCGTGAGGTTGGCGGCACGGCGCTCGGCCGTCGCGCGTTCGTCAGCCAATGCGGCTTCGGCTTTACGCGCCTGCTCGACCTCGTCGTTCCAAGGCAACTCTACGCGCTGACGGGTGGCAGCCTCGGGGCTCAGAACCTCGGCATCCAGATAATTGAGGACTTCCTCGACGAGCATCTCGGTCTCGGGACGTGGAATGAGCACGCCGGGGGCGCATGCGACGTCGATCATGCGGAACTGCGTGCTGCCGGTGATGTACTGCAGCGGTTCACCTTTAGCGCGACGAACAACGGCCGCGTGCATGGTCTCGAGCTGGGCCGCGTTAAGCGTCTCGTCCATGCGCATATATAAGTCGATGCGTGCCAAACCCGTGGCAGCGCAGAGCAGCCACTCGGCAGAAAGACGGGGGTGTTCCTCGCCGCGCTCGGCCAGGTACTCCTTGGTCCACTCGAGACAACGCTTGATGGTCCAGATCTCGTTTGCCATGGGGTCCTCCCCTCTTAAGCGCCGGGCGGCGCACGAATGTCGGAGCAGATTGTACGCGAGGCCAGCGCTTGGCAAGGGACGATTGAAGGCGATTATCGAGAATCAGCCCAGAATTTTGCACCGGACTTGCTCAAAGTGTTCATTCGCCGACGTCTAGATTTGCATTCGTCAAGCTTTTGGCAAGGTTGCCCCAAAACTGACCAATATCTAACCAAACGCTTGTCACATCGCTTGACGCGCGACGCGTCAAAAATCACCCCGCGACTTCTTGGACGATTTTTCGAGCAATATTTTCAATAGCAGATGAAGACTGTTAATTACTTTGAGCAGGTAGGCAGCTTAATTTCTAATAAAGCAGATTAAATAAACTCGAAAAGTAATTTACCCAACCTAGTCATTTAAGAACGTCCCCAATGACTACCTCTAAGGCGCCGCAGGTTGAGCATAAGTCAGCGAAAACGCCCCTAAGCGAGCAAGGTGACGTGAAAGAGGAGGGAAGCGTACTTTGGGTACGCGACCGACGATTGAACGTCAGATTGCCGCTTAGGGGCGTTTGCAG
>UQXT01000079.1 GCA_900545075.1 uncultured Collinsella sp.
CGCGTCGCTCCTCTTTCACGGCAACCTGGGGCACTTGCGGCCCGCTCGCTGTTGGTTACGCAACATCAACAAATAAAAACGGCTCAAATCCTGATTTGGATTTGAGTCGTTTGTCGTTACTGCTCGGGTTCTTCGACTTTATCGATGGCCCAGGTGGATCCGAGGCCACCGGTGGTATTGCGGCGGATGCGCACGGTAACCTCGCGGCGCTCGCCGGCCTGCGTGTAGCGCAGGGGGAAGCTTGCGCGGTTTCGCGCGGCCTCGATGGTACCGCGCTCGCGGGCGATCCAGTAGTACTCGCCGACGATGCCGAGGGTATCGGCGCCGTAGGGGAGATAGGTCGACAGCTGGTGTAGCAACGGACCGGGGCAGAAGACCTCGGTTGCGAAATCGACGGGGGAGTCCTCGGGGATGGCGGGCGCTGCAGGTGCGGGGGCTGGGGCCGCTGCGGGTGCCGAAGCCGGTGCCGGTGCGGGAATTTGGCCGCAAGCAGAGTCGGGCACGGATTCGATGACGGGTGCGGGCTCCGGCGTCGAATCCGGCTTGATCGTGGAATCTGCGGGCTTCACGGTGACGGGCGCGTCTGCAGCTGCAGCTTCAATCTCAACCTGCGTTGCGTTCTCGTTCTCGATGCTCGGCTTTGTCTCGACCGGCGTGGAAGCCATGGTGGTGATGCCGGCATTGGCGTTCTCGGGGTCGTAGACGACCGTGAGCGAGATGGCGGGCTGCGGCGTCTCGGGCTCCGGCGCCGACTCGGTAGCGTCTTGATCAGCGGACTCGTCGGGCTGATTGTCCTCGGTCTCGTTGCCAAAGACATCGCTGTTTTGGAACGCAGGCGTCTCGGGTTGGTCAACGGCTTCTTCGGTTGTCGACTTGGGCGCTTCGTTGAGCTCCACAGTGGCTTCCTGCTCGGACATGACTTCGGGATCGGCCGTGGCGGCGATATCGGTTTCGGCTTCTGCCGTTACCTCAATAGCGACTTCGATCTCTGTCTCGGGCTCGGGCTCCGGCACAGCTTCAGCCACGGGTTCGGGTTCGGGCTCAGGACGTTTAACGTGCTTGGGGCGCACGGCCTTGAGGTCCTTCTCACCGCGCTTTTTCTTTTTGTAGGACTGCTTGGCGCCCTTGGCGGTCTTGGGCTTGTCCTCGCCCTTGGCAAGCGCAGCATCCCAGGCCTCGTTGGCGATGACGGTGGCATACAGGCGGCCGCCTTTAAAGACGGTCAGCTTAATGCAGTCGTTAAGTTCCTCGAGCAGCTCGCGCGTGGACTCAAAGCCCAGGTCATAAGCAGTCATGTCGCCTGCGGCGAGCGCCTCCTCGACCTGCGTCATAAACGTTTGCTTGCCGCATCCAATCGCATCGCGTAGCAGGCGATACAGATAGATGTGGTTGCCCAGCGAAAGCGTGGGCCTAACTATTGTCTTGCTCATGGCAAATCTCCTCTTTACACATGTAAAGCATCTTACCATCGCATAGCGTTTGCCATGGCGGCGCCCAAGGCAAACGGGCGCGAACCGCTGTCGATTCGCGCCCGTTATACAGGTCGGTTATCTATGAGAGGCAAATGTGCTTAGTTGCCCGATGCCGTGCCTTGGCTCGAGTTGTCAGATGCCGTGCCGGACGCGGTTCCGCTCGAGCTGTTCGAGCTGTTGGTGTTGCTGCTGTCTGTTGTGCCCGTTCCCGACGTGGTGTCGCTCGTCTGGCCGCCCGTGCTCGGCTGCGAACCGTCAGTCGTTTGGCTTGAGTCGGTCGTGCCGGACGGCGTGCTGCTGTTGGCCGTAGAGGAATCGGTGCCCTGCGATTGGTTTTGGGTGTTCGAGGACGAATCGGCAGAGGTAGAACTGTCTTGCGTGCCGTCCGCCTGTACCTGCTGATCTTGCGACTGGGTGTTGCCATTTGCATCGCTCTCGGTCGTGCGCGACGAAAGGATTGGCTCGGGGCGCTCGCCCAGACCCTCACCGGCCGTAGTGATAAGGATGGCGCCAGCGCAGGCGATGACTGCGACGATGGCGATGGCGATCGAGAAGATGATGACCTTCTTTTGCGTCTGGCTGCGCTCTGCCGCCGCCTTGGCGCGCAGGCTGTTGGGGGCGACGCGCGCCGTGGTCGCGCGCCCCGCAACCTGGCGCATCTCCTGCGTAGTCGCGGCGCCGCCTAGGTGCTCCTCGACATCGGGCTCAACGGGCTCGTAGGCGCCGGCAGGGTAGTCGACAGCGGCATGCGTGCCCTTGATTGCTTCGGCGCTGGCGGAGATAAAGTGGCGATAGACCTGCGAGGACACAACAGTGATGACTGAGCTCACAGCGGCACCAATCACCGAGCCGGCAATGCCGATCTTTGAAGCAAGCGCCACGCTCGTGGCGGCAGCTGCGGCGCCGGCGATGATCTGGGGAATGGAAATGTCGTCGAACAGGCCCTTTTTGGGCGCGATGGCCATGGTCTGTCCGATGGAATGGTTCTCGTGCACGCCGTTGTTGAGCGATGCCGGCGTCATGACGCGCGTGCGCGGCGCGTCGGTGTACTTGGTTGTCATACGGGGTCCTCCCGGTGTAAATCTGCTTCGTTTCGTGTAGCCATCAGGGTACCCACCAGATGTGAATCGTACGTGACATTTAACAGATACCATCAACTCATCAATAGCTCACCGAGTTGGTGGGATGCGGTTACAGCCGGCGGTTGAACTACAATAGGGCTTGCTAATTGTTGTGAATGGCGTTTACGCACGGGAGCATTCTTATGAATCTTCACCTTTCTCAGTCTGATGGCTTTTTGCGTGTGGCGGCGGCTTCGCCGCGGATTCGCGTTGCCGATGTCGAGGGCAATGCCGAGGTTGCGCTGGCGGCTGTTCGCGAGGCTACCGAGCGCGGCGTTCGCGCGCTGGTGCTGCCCGAGCTCAACTTGAGCGGCTATACCGCGGCCGACCTGTACCATAACCGCACGCTGCTGCATGCCTGCGAGGCAGCGCTGGTGCACATCCTCGATGAAACCCGTGAGCTGCCGATCGTCTTTACCGTTGGCTTGCCCGTTGCGGTGGCTGAAAACATCTACAACTGCGCCGCCGTGTGCTGTGCGGGTGAGCTTTTGGGCCTCACGGCCAAGAAGTATCTGCCCAACTATGGCGAGTTCTATGAGCGCCGCTGGTTTGCTCCGGCGCCTGCGGATCCCGTGTGGGTTGAATTTGCCGGTCAGGGTCCGGTTCCGCTGGGTTCGGGGCTTGTCTACCGCTGCTGTGATGAAGGTGCCGAGGATATGGTGCTGGGCGTTGAAGTCTGCGAGGATCTGTGGGTGCCGGCGCCCCCTTCGACCGAGATGGCGCTTGCCGGTGCGACGGTGATTCTCAACCCGTCGGCCTCGGACGAGATTATCGGTAAGGCAGATTACCGCCGCAGCCTTATCTCCAATCAGAGCGCGCGCCTGTACTGCGCCTATGCCTACGCGGACGCGAGCGAGGGCGAGTCCACGACCGACATGGTCTTTGCGGGCGAGAACCTCGTCTACGAAAACGGCTCCAAGCTCGCCGCGACCAAACTGCTTACCTGCGATATGGCCATCGCCGACGTTGACCTTGACCGCCTGGTTGCCGAGCGCCGTCGCTCGACGACGTGGACGCGCACCGACGATGCGCCGGAATCCGCGACCGTTGAGTTTTCGTTTGAGGGCGTACTGGCCGAAGAACCTGTCCTGCGCGATGCGCTCGACATCGACCGAGTCTTCCCCCGCGCTCCCTTTGTGCCGGCCGACCACGGTGATCTGGCTGAGCGTTGCGAGACTATCCTCGACCTGCAGACCGCCGGCCTCAAGACCCGCCTTGCCCATACGGGTACCAAGGCTGCGGTGATTGGTCTTTCGGGCGGCCTGGACTCCACGCTGGCGCTGCTTGTGACCGTGCGTGCCTTTGATGCACTGGGGTTGCCACGCACGGGTATCACGGCGGTTTCCATGCCCGGCTTTGGCACGACGCATCGTACCAAGTCGAATGCCGAGTCGCTTGCCCGCGACCTGGGTGTGAGCTTCCGCGAGGTTTCGATCCACGCGGCCGTTGAGCAGCACTTCAAGGACATTGAGCACGATCCGGCCGTGCAGGACGTGACCTACGAGAACAGCCAGGCGCGCGAGCGTACGCAGATTCTGATGGATTTGGCCAACCAGGCTGGCGGTTTTGTCATTGGCACGGGCGACCTGTCGGAGCTGGCGCTCGGCTGGGCTACCTATAACGGCGACCACATGAGCATGTACGCCGTCAACGCGAGCGTGCCCAAGACGCTTGTGCGCCATCTGGTGCGCTATGCCGCCGATGTCTTTGGCGGGCGCATTGCCGAGGTCTTGCTCGATATCCTCGATACGCCGGTGTCCCCCGAGCTTCTGCCGCCCACGGGCGATGGCGAGATTGCACAGAAGACCGAGGATTTGGTGGGCCCGTACGAGCTGCACGACTACTTCCTCTACTATCTGCTGCGTTTTGGCTTTGAGCCGGGCAAGATCTACCGCATGGCGCTCAAGAGCTTCGAGGGCGTCTACGACGCTGAGACCGTCCACACGTGGCTACGTACGTTCTACCGTCGCTTCTTTGCCCAGCAGTTTAAGCGCAGCTGCCTGCCCGATGGTCCCAAGGTGGGCTCGGTGACGCTCAGCCCGCGCGGCGATTGGCGTATGCCGAGTGACGCTAGCTCGCGTCTGTGGCTTGCGCAGATCGACGCGCTCAATCCAGTTGACTAAGGTTGGCTAAATTGAACCAATACGGGGGTTGCAAGCGTTACACTTTTGCAATCTGATGGCCCGTATCGCGCGGCGCTCTTGTCGGAGCGCCGCGTTTTTTATATCGAAAGGTGGCACCATGCAGGCATCGCAGCGTCTCGACCGCTTTGGCGCGGAGGTCTTCGCCTCGCTCAACAACAAGCTTCTCGCGCTGAAGGCTCAGGGCAAGACCATTTACAACATGAGCGTGGGCACGCCCGACTTTAAGCCGTATGACCATGTGGTCGAGGCGCTCACGCAGGCAGCCCAAGATCCCGAGATGTGGAAGTATGCCCTGCGCGACCTGCCCGAACTCAAGCAGGCCGTGTGCGATTACTATGAGCGTCGCTTTGGCGTTTCGGGCATTACGCCGTCTATGGTGCAGTCGTGCAACGGCACGCAGGAGGGCGTGGGCCATTTGGGCCTGGCCCTGCTCGATCCGGGTGACACCATTCTGGTTCCCGATCCGTGCTACCCGGTCTTTGAGGCGGGTGCCAAGATCGCCGATGCCAAGCTCGAATACTATCCGCTGGTTGCCGAGCATAATTACCTGCCCTATGTGGCGGGTATCGATCCCGAGGTGGCCGATCGTGCCAAGTATATGATCGTGTCGCTGCCCGCGAACCCGGTCGGCTCGGTGGGCACGCCCGAGGTCTACGAGGAGATTATCGCCTTTGCCCGCGAGCATGATCTGTTGATCGTTCATGACAACGCGTACTCCGACATCGTGTTTGACGGCGAGCCCGGCGGCAGCTTCTTGCAGTATCCCGGTGCGCTTGAGGTGGGCGTGGAGTTCTTCTCGCTCTCTAAGTCGTTTAACGTCACCGGTGCCCGCATCGGCTTTTTGGTCGGTCGCGAGGATGTGGTCTCGGCCTTTGCCAAGCTGCGCGGCCAGATCGACTTCGGTATGTTCTTCCCGATCCAGAAGGCTGCCATCGCCTGCCTGAACGGTCCGCGCGATGAGGTCGAGGCGCAGCGTCTGAAGTACCAGGAGCGCCGCGATGCCCTGTGCGACGGTCTTGAGGGCCTGGGCTGGGAGCGTCCCAATGCGCATGGCTCTATGTTTGTGTGGGCCAAGCTTCCCGGTGGTCGCACCGATTCTATGGCGTTTTGCGAGGAGCTTATGGAGAAGGCCGGCGTTGTGGTGACGCCGGGCGCGAGCTTTGGCCCTTCGGGCGAGGGGCACGTGCGTATGGCACTGGTCTTACCGCCCGACCAGATCGCTTTGGCTGTCGAGGCCATTCGCGAGGCGGGCCTGTATTAGAGACCTATTTCGACTCGTCAATAGCTCGAAACCGATTTCGTGCAGTTATTTTACGAATTCTGCAAACAATTTCGGTAAACGGTCAATTTTTGGCTGCGAATAGGAGCATAATCAAAGTCCCGATTGGATGTATTGGGATTACGGCAAGCCGCTCGGGTCGTTCCCGGGCGGCTTGTTTGTGGAGAGAGATGGGAGTTTCTAATGGTTAACGAGAAGAAGGTCGCTATTGTCGGCTGCGGTTTCGTCGGTTCGTCTTCGGCGTTCGCACTGATGCAGAGTGGTCTGTTCTCCGAGATGGTCCTCATCGACGTGGACAAGAACCGTGCCGAGGGTGAGGCCCTGGATATCGCGCACGGCATGACGTTTGCCGAGCCGATGAAGATCTACGCCGGCGATTATTCCGATGTCGCCGACGCCGCCATGATCGTCGTCACTGCTGGCGCTGCCCAGAAGCCCGGTGAGACCCGCCTGGACCTGGTCAACAAGAACGTCAACATCTTTAAGTCCATTATCCCCGAGATTAAGAAGTCCGGCTTCGACGGCATTCTGCTCATCGTCTCCAACCCGGTCGACGTTCTGACCTACGCCGCCATCAAGATGTCCGGCCTGCCCGAGGGCCATGTCATCGGCTCCGGCACCGTGCTCGACACCGGCCGCCTGCAGCAGATGCTTGGTGCCCACGTCGAGGTTGACCCGCGCGATGTCCAGGCCTATGTCATGGGCGAGCACGGTGACTCCGAGTTTGTCGCTTGGTCCAGCGCTCAGGTTGCCGGCGTTCCGCTGAACACCTTCTGTGAGCTTCACGGCCACCTGGAGCATGAGGCTGCCGAGAAGCGCATCGCTGAGGACGTCAAGAACTCCGCCTACACCATCATCGAGAAGAAGCACGCCACCTACTATGGCGTCGCCATGGCCGTCAAGCGCATCTGCACCGCCGTTATGCGCGATGAGCAGACCGTTCTGCCTGTCTCCTCGCTCATGGTGGGCGAGTATGGCCTGTCCGATCTTGCCATCTCCATGCCGACCGTCGTTGGCCGCGACGGCGTTGTCTGCCGCGTCCCCGTGCCGCTGAACGATGACGAGCAGCATGAGCTCACCGTCTCCGCCAAGGCCCTCAAGGACATCATCGACAGCGTCGATTTCTCCTGCTAAATCAAGCTCGCTAGAGCGAAAAGCTACAATGAAGGCGTCCGGGTCCACACGGCCCGGGCGCCTTTTGGTGCAAAGTAACCTGACCCCAATGCACCATCCCAATACACCATAGTTGATGGGAGGGCCATGTCGGATTCGCCTAATTTTTTGACCTATGCCCAGACAGCGTTTGATCCGTTTGAGGAACGGCCGTTCTGCGCGGTGGATAGCCTGGTCTTTGCGTGGTTGTCCTATTTGCGTTTGCCGGGTGATATGGCGGAGCTGACGAACTGGCAGGGCCTAGACGTACGCGAGCTGCTGCGCGCCGAGTGCTACCAAGACATGATTGGCGACCTGTGGGATCCGGAGGGGAGTCGTGCCCTGTTGGAGGCTGTGGCAGCAAGCCCTCGCTACCGTGGCGTTCGTGTTTGCGGCTATCGTAGCGTGAGTGATGCCGAGACAACGGAGCAGTTTGCGGCCATGACGTTCCGATTTCCGGCGGGGTTTAGCTATCTTGCCTTCCGGGGGACCGACAGCACGATTGTGGGCTGGAAAGAGGACTTTAACATGGCGTTCCGGTGTCCTGTGCCGGCCCAGGAATCCGCGGCGCGTTATGTAGACGAGGCGGCGGATGCGATTGACGGGCCGCTTTTGTGCGGAGGTCATTCCAAGGGTGGAAACCTTGCGGTGTACGGTGCGGCGATGTGCCCCGATGTCGCCCGTGAGCGAATCGAACGGGCGTATTCCCATGATGGTCCGGGCTTCGTCGAGGAGTTTCTGAGCGGCAACGCCTTCTCCGATCTATCCGGTCGAATCGACAAGACGCTACCTCGGTCGTCGATCTTTGGCATGATGTTCGAGACACAGGAGGACTATGCCATCGTTGAGAGCACCGAGTTCAGCCTGCTGCAGCACAATCCCTTTAGCTGGGTGGTTGATGGTTGCGACTTCGTGTACTGTGAGCGCCTGTCCGCCGGTGCTCGATACGTTGATGGCTCCATTCGCGAGATGCTGCTTGCAGTGTCACCTAGCGAGCGCGAGCGTTTTGTAGATGCGTTGTTCTCCGTGTTTGAGGCTACGGGTGCTGAGCGGTTTGCGGATATCGCTGGGAATCTGCGCGAGAGCCTGCCCGTGATGCTCCAGGCTGCGCAAGGCTTTGACAAGGATACGCGACGCTTTGTCTCGCAGACTATCGTTGCGATTCTTAAGTGTGCGCTTCTGCCCAAACGTCCCCAGATCGACATGCCCGCTGCCGGCAAGAGTTTGGCAGAACAGCTCGAGGCTTGGCAGTCCGAGCTCCTGCGCTAGCCATTGGTGCAAAGCAACCTGTCCCCGATGCACCAATCTTCGATGCGCCTGGGGCGGGCTCGACCGCTATACTGGTTCGTGCCGAAATCGATCTAGAACGGAATGCCGTATATGAAAATCAATCACGCGATTCTGCATATCCTGGACTTTGACTCTGCCGTCAACGTTATGAGCCAGCGCGAGCTCGATATCGAGAGCCGTACCGTGCGCAACTTCGTGACCACGCACCTGCGGCGCGCTCGTACTTCGGCCGACAACAAGCGTGCCACGTTTGCCGAGAACTCCGCATTCGGCGGCGAGCTCAAGGGCTATTTCTTTGGCGAGCGCGAGTTCGTGGACCTGTCGCAGCAGATTGCGGAGTTTATCTCCTCCGAGCTCACCAAGGCCGACAAAGCCGAGTCCACTGACGTGCTTGTGGCGGACTTTGACGATGATGAGGATGCCCGCTGGTTTGCCGTGATGCTGCTGGGCTCCAAGCAGGCTTTTATGCACGAAGTGGGCCGCGAGGAGGGGGAGGTGCGCAACGACATCGCGCGCCACTACGCCATTCTGCCGAACCCCTCGCAAAAGGTGCCGAGCTATGCCATCGTGCGCGCGAGCACCATGGAGATCGGCTATGTGGACAAGAAGCGCAAGATTGCCGGCGAGGACCGTATGCTTATCCCCGATGGCCTGCTGCAGTGCGACACGGGCGTATCGGGTAAGGAGGTCATCGACACCGTGACGCGTGTGGTCGAGGAAGTCGCCGAGGAGCACGGTGCCAACACGGCTGTAGCACTCGCCAAGGTTAAGGCTGCTGTTGCCGAGAAAGTTG
>UQXT01000080.1 GCA_900545075.1 uncultured Collinsella sp.
ATCGGCAGCACCTGATAGGCCATGCGAGGACCAAGGTCACGGGCCTGGTTCATGGCGAAGCCGGTGATGCCGCCCATGCCCATGCCAACAGCCCAAACGATCAGACCGACGCAGATAGCGAGCATCAGGACGTTCTCGCCAGCACGGTTAGCAGCAGCAAGGATGGCGCTGATGAACACAAAGGTGCAGATAGCCTCGCAGAAGAAATTACGGGCATAGTTCGTACCCTCGGTGGTGGGGTTGGTCGAGAAGATGTTGCGCTGAGCAATGGGATCGATGACACCATCGGAAGCCTTGAACTCATCGGCATACATCAACCATGCGATCACGGCACCCGCAAAGCCGCCGAGCATATCGGCAATCATGAAGGGGATGCAGCTGCTCCACGGCACCAGACCGACGATGCACTGGGCAAGCACCATAGCCGGGTTCATGCACACGGCGCCACCAAAGACAAACAGGCAGACCGAAATGCCAAAAGACCAAGTGGTGATGGCAAACATATGGCCGGAGCCCTGATACTTGGTACCCTTAAGCACGGTATCGCAGTGCACGCCCACGCCAAAGATGATCATGAGGGCCGTTGCGCCGAATTCGCAGAGGAGTTTGGTAAGCATAAAACCTTATCTTTCTTGTCGGTTATAAACGATTCGTTTAGGCCGCGTACTAGTGCTGTGCGACGACAACGCCCAGGCCATCGGGAATGACGGCCACCTTGGCATCGGCACCCTTCATCTCAAAGGCGAGCTTGAGCGCCTCATCGAGGGTGTTGACCGGCGTCATGTGCATATCCTTGATCATCTGGTGATCGCACAGGTCGGTGACCATGATCACAGGGTGATGCGCCAGGATGCGGGCAAAGATCTGGCTCGTCCACTGGTCGGGCAGGGTCTCGTCCTTAGGACGGTCGATGCAGGCACGCTCAAACTCCGCCGGATCGTTGTCGGCGATGTTGTGATAGAAGCCCTCGCCACCGTGACCGTCGGCACAGCCGGCGACGTCGATGATTACGCCGCCCTCGGGAAGCGTAGCCTCGGCAGAGCACATGCCCTTCACGGCCTGATAGATGTTCTGGTCGAGCGGGTAGCCGCCGTTGGTGGTAATGGCAATCTCGCACTCGACGGGCTCAACGCCGGCAAGGCTCTTCACGAACTCGCAGCCAGCCTCGTGCGCCTTGTGGATGTCGCCGGCAAAGGAGCCGATGACCTCGTGCTTGCCGTTGAGCACCACGTTGAGCACAAAGGCAAGGTGAGCCATCTCGGCAGCGGCAAACATGTCCTCGCTCACGTGGTTGTGGCACAGGTTGCCGGCACGCGAATGGGAATCGTTCACAAACTGACCGTTGTGGTTGTACATGATGGTCTTGTAACTGGCGATGCCAGGCAGGACGGACTTGCGGCTACCAGAGAAACCGGCAAAGAAGTGCGGCTCAATAAAGCCCTCGGCAAGCAGCAGATCGCAATCGGCAGCAATCTTGTTGATGATGCACTCGCCGCCAGAAGGCAGGGTGCCGATCTTTTTCATCATGCTGTCATCGGTCGCGACGTGCATAACGATTTCCTCGTTGGCAACGATCTCCTCGCCGTACTTATTGACGAGTTCCTCATGCGTCGACGGACGATGCATACCCGTAGCAACCAAAATGCGCACGCGAGCCTCGGGCGCAGCGGAATGGATGTGATGCAGCAGAATAGGCATCGTCACACGCGAGGGAACGGGACGCGTATGGTCGGAGCTAATGATGACGATATCCTTCTTGCCAGCACAAAGCTCCTCGAGCGACGGCGAGCCATAAGGGTTGGCAAGCGACTCCTCTACCAGCTCTTCCTGCGATTTCGTGGTCTTAAACTCGTTTTGATGACCTTCCATCACACCCGCGAAGTTCTTATCCTCGAGCTCCAGATGCAACGTCTTGTGGTCAAACGGCAGTTCACATTCAAACAATGACGAGCGCCCTCTTCCTTTTCAACTGACACACTAGATAAACCGTTGGAAGGATACGCCGCTCACCGAAAAACACCACCGTCCACCGACCCATTAACACAACGTTCATATTTGACCCACAACAAAACGGCCGCGACCCCAAACGGGACCGCGGCCGCTACAGTCGTAAGGCGAGAAGCGCCAAATGCGCCACCGGGATAGACCCCATCCAAAACGCGCGAAGCGCACCTAATTCTCTCCAGCCCCAATCCCAGAAGACCGAGGACGAAGGGACCCGTCGGGTTTCCCTCTGAATGCATTCCGCAGCACGAAGCCCCCTTATCCGCAGCTCCGAAGGAGCAGGATAAGGGGGCTTCAAGTGCGAGGACGCATTCAGAGGGAAACCCGACGGGTCCCGGTGAGAGCCACAGGGCTATCGATTACCCCGTGTTCTGCAATCCTGCCGAGACGCCGGTCACAGTCGAAAGAATCAGGCTCATGTACTCGGCCTTCTTCTCCTCGGTCATCTCGTCCTGGTTCATACGCACCTCGCGAAGGGCGCGGACCTGGGCGATGGACAGGGCGTCGACGTAGGGGTTGCGCACGCGAACGGCACAGCCAAGCACACGGCGGCGCTGCAGCGGCCACTCGTCACCGACGATGGCAAGGACCCACTTACGAGTGAGCTGCATCTCGGTGAAGACCTTCTCGGATAGATCCTGGCGATCGCCCAGGTGCAGATACATCTTGGCGATGCGCTGGTCAGTCTTGGCGATCGACATCTCGATGTTGTCGATAAAGGTGCGGAAGAACGGCCACTCCTGGTAGGCAGCCTTAAGCTGGTCCAGATCGCCAAACTGCTCGCAGGCGGTGCCCAGGCCGTACCAAGCGGCCAGGTTAATGCGTGCCTGGCTCCAGCTGAAGATCCACGGAATGGTACGCAGGTCATCGAGCGACTTGGCGCCCAGACCGCGCTTGGCGGGACGCGAGCCGATCGGCAGCAGACCGACCTCGGTCAGCGGCGTCACGGTCGAGAACCACGGTGTAAAGTCCTCGGTGTTCAGCAGGTCCAGATAGCGTTCGTGGCTTGCGGTGTTGAGCTTCTCGGCCATATCCCAGAACTTCTGCGTGGTCTCGGTGTTGGTCTTCTCGACACTCGGGGCCGACTGCAAAAGCGTTGCGGCAGCAACGGACTCAACATGGCGCTGAGCCAGCGTGCGGTTGCCGTAACGGGCAAAGATGACCTCGCCCTGCTCGGTGAGCTTAAAGAAGCAGTTGACCGAACCCTTGGGCTGCGCCAGCACGGCCTTATTGGCCGGGCCGCCACCACGGCCCACGGCACCGCCGCGACCGTGCATGAGCACCAGGTCGATATCGTTCTTCTCGGCCCACTTGGCGATGCGCTCCTGCGCGGAGTGCAGCGCGAGCATGGCCGTGGTAGGACCGGCGTCCTTGGAGGAGTCGGAATAGCCCAGCATGACCTCCATGCGGCGGTTGGTCTGGGCAAGGCGCTTTTGCACCACGGGCAGCGTAAGCATCTGGTCGAGCACGTCGACGCAGCCCTCGAGGTCCTCGAGCTGCTCGAACAGCGGGATCACGTCGAGCTCGGGGACATCCTCCTCGTGTGCAAAGGACAGGTGGGCAAGCTCAAAGACGTCGGCCACATGCTGGGCGCTCTTGGTGAACGAGATGATGTAGCGGTGCGCCATCTTCTTGCCGTAGCGCTTTTGGATGGAGCCGATAGCGCGGAAGGTATCGATGACCTCGCGCGTCATGGGCTGCAGGTCGCCATGGATACCGTTCTCGTGGATATCCTTAAGGGCGCGGGCATGCACCACGGAGTGCTGACGGAACTCCATCTCGACCATATGGAAGCCGAAGGACTCGACCTGCCAGATGATGGTTTGGACCGGGCCGTAGGCAGCACGGACGGCACCGCAGGCGGCCAGCGAACGCTGGACGACGCGCAGGTCATCCAGGAACTCGTCGGCGCTGTGGTACATGGTGTCGGTGATACGACGGACGGTGGCGTTCAGGCGGTCGGCCATGACGAGCATGACGGCGCGATGCGGCTCGTGCTCAGAGATCAGCTCGGCGCGGGCCGTGTAACGAGGGCTCATCTCGACCTGATGGTTCCACAGGTTAATGAGCTCGGCCGACGGCTTGCTGTAGGTAGCCTCGAGCGTGAGGTTGCGGCCGATGTGGCGGCACTTGTCCTCGAGCTTGAGCACCATGTGCGTAAAGTACTTGGCGGCGACCTCACGGCTCACCTTGGCGGTGACGTTGGGGTTACCGTCGCGGTCGGAACCGATCCAGCTGCCGGGATGGAAGAACGCCGGGCACAGCGGCGGCACAGTACCGGCCTTGTCGCCCAGCACCCAATCGTCAAAACGACGATAGATAACGGGGATAACGTCGAACAGCGTGTTATCGAAGATGTCGATGATGGTATCGGCTTCCTCGACCGGCGTGGGCTTCTTGAGCGCGATGGGACTCGTACGCACCAGGGCGTCGATCTCCTGCAGCATATGGCGCTCGTTCTCCACCAGGTCGGAGCCGCCCAGACGCGGACGCTCCTCCAGCAGGTTGGAGATACGGCGGATCTTGCCCTCGACGGCCTTACGACGGGCCTCGGTGGGATGTGCGGTAAAGACAGGGTGGAACTCGAGCTTGTCGAGCAGCTCGTTGGCACCCTCGACACCCAGCTCATTCACCAGCTGGTGATAGGCAACGGTAAGCTCGTTGGCAGGATCGACCTCGGTATCGGTCGACGCACCGGCCTCGCGCTCGCGCAGCTGCGCCACACGGTAGTTCTCCTCCGACAGGTTTGCCAGATGGAAAAAGCTCGTAAAGGCGCGAACGATGACCTGCTGCTTATCGAGCGGCAGGCTGTCGATCAAATCGACGACCTCACGAAATGCCACGGCAGTGGGCTCGTCGGCGGTGGGCACGCCCTGCTCGTCGACGGCTTCGTCGGCAGCGCAGGTACCGGGGTTGCCGGCATTGACCACAATCTCGGCTGTCAAAATCTTGTCGAACAGGTCCGCGATCTCGGGATCATACTCGCTAAGCACACGGCGCTCCAGGCGCAAGAACAGCGCCAGATTGTCGCGCAGCTCCTCGGGGATCTCGATCTCGGCGAGACGCTCCCTGGACTCGGCATTCGAGCCGATTCGGTTAACGAGGCGGTTGACCACGGCAGCGACGCGCGCCGCGGCTTCGGGTACAGACTGGTTGCTTAGGTTCTCAGCCACGTTTCCTCCCATTCCTCCTTCTATGCACGTAACATGCGGTATTCATTATAGGCGTTTGAGAAATACTTTCGACACTGATTGCGCTTTACCACACAAAAGTATTTTCTGCATTGCAAGGGTTTTTGCCCCAAATGGTCGTATTTCTCGGTGGGCGGCATATGCAAGCGAGGGCATTCCGCATAAATGCGAAACACCCCCGTAACAATAGCTCGTCGCGAGCGGGACATGTTAGCGGGTCCGCAGCTCAAAAATCATACGCTACAGACGCTCGCGAACCGCCTCGACGACGTTGGCCAGATCGACGAGAACCTCGTCATGGCTCTGCATGTCGCGCACCTTGACCTTGCCGGCGGCAAGCTCGTCGCCGCCCAGGACCAGGATGAGCTTGGCGCCTACCTTATCGGCCTGCTTAAACTGGGCCTTGAGCGAACGGCCCTGATAGTCGGCCTCGGTCACAATCCCTGCGGCGCGAAGCTGCTGCGTAATGGTAAAGACGTTCTGACGCAATTACTTGCCGGCGTTGGCAACGTAGACGCACGGGACCTCCTCGGCACCCAGGTCGCTGCCAAAGGCCTGCAGGGCCAGCAGGGCGCGCTCAAAACCGACGGCGAAGCCGACGCCTGCCGTGGGCTTGCCGCCCTCGAGCTCGACCAGGCCGTCATAGCGACCGCCGCCACCGATGGAGCCGACACCGGCACCGGGAGCCTCGACCTCAAAGACGGTACGGGCGTAGTAGTCCAGGCCGCGCACCAGGGTGGGATCCTCGACATACTCGATACCGGCGGCATCCAGATAGCGCTTGACTTGCTCGTAGTGCTCGCGGCACTCATCGCACAGGTTGTCGCCCATCAGCGGGGCGTCGGCCATGATCTCGCGGCAGTGGTCGTTCTTGCAGTCGAAGGCACGCAGCGGGTTGAGCTCGGCGCGCTCGCGGCACTCATCGCACATCTCGTCTGCGTGATCGAGGATAAACTGCTTGACCTGCTCGCGATAGGCCGGACGGCACTGGGCATCGCCCATCGAGTTAATGAGCAGACGGAGCTTGGACAGGTCGAAGCCCAGGCGCTTGTAGAACTCCATAAGCATGATGATGCACTCGGCGTCGGCAGCCGGATCGGGAGCGCCGAGCCACTCGATGCCCACCTGGTGGAACTGGCGCAGGCGGCCCTTCTGGGGACGCTCGCCGCGGAACATAGCCTCGGCGTAGTAAGCCTTAAACGGCGTGGAGCCCTGGGGCACCAGATTGTTCTCGACGACAGCGCGCACCACGCCGGCCGTGCCCTCGGGGCGAAGCGCCAGGCGCTGCTTGGGCTTGAGTTTGGTGTCGGTGCCCTCGGTAAAGACGCGCTCCAGGTTGGCACCGCTGAACACGCGGAACATTTCCTTGCGCACGACGTCGGTCGACTGGCCGATACCGTGGACAAACACGTCAACCTGCTCGATCGCGGGCGTCTCGATGGGTTTAAAACCAAACGGCTCGAACACGCCGGCCGCAATCTGCTGCATCTTTTGCCAGGCGCGCATCTCGGCGCCGATAAGGTCGCGGGTTCCCTCCGCCTTCTGTGCCTGCATGGGCAAACACCTTTCTTTTGTATCGCGTCATAGGTAGTGGACATTATACGGCACAAAGCAGCAACGCGGCGGCGCGTCTGACCGAACGAGGGCTCGTTCGGCCAGACGCGCCGCCGCTGTTTGTGATCCCTTTTCCTCCGTCCCCTTCGAATCACGTGATCTGTTGGGGACGGAGGAAAAGGGATCGTCCTTTGGCCTGCGGCGACCTTGGAAACCGAATGATGGTACGAGCATCCATTCGGCTTCCAGGGCAGCCACAGACAGAACGGAGCGAACAGAAAAGAGCACGTAGACCTGCCATAGCTCACCGACAAAGCTCATGCCGGCAAGAGCGGCAGAGGTAGCGATAACGGTTAGGGAGCCCAAAACGCGACCGCTTACTTTATCGCCAACATGGCCAATGACAAGCGATCCGATAACGCTCACCACCGTGGAGATCGCATTGGAGATGTTGTACTGGGCAAGCGTAATCCCGAGGTCGCTGACGATGAGCGGCTAGAACAGACTCATGCAGTTAACGAAAATGGTGTAGCACGTGGCCATGATCACAAAGCCGGAGGCCACCACGAGCCAGCCGGGGAAGAACTTACGTTGCTGGGACATACTGTTCCTTTTTTAAACAAACGAGTAGCAAGATTGGGTGCTACCGGTGGTCGGCGATGTAGCCCAAAGCGACGGCGGCATAAGCCGCGGCGCCAAGGGGAAGCTCGGCATCGCTAAAGCGTGCCTTGGGATGGTGCTGGGCAAAGTGCTCGTCCGTATCGGTCACAGCAGCGCCCACGGTAAAGTACGCACTCGGGATCTCGCTAGAGATCAACGCGAAGTCCTCACTCGCCATGGCGTGGAACAGCGGCAGGAAGGCGGCCTTGGGCAGCACCGCGCCCACGTAGCCAAGCGACGCCTGGGTCATGTCGTCATCGAGTACGAGCGGGGGAACATCCGAGAGCGTCTCGATAGTTGCCGGCGTGCGATAGGTCGTGGCAACACCTTTGACGACCTCCGCGATGCGGGTCTTGAGGTGCTCCATGAGCTCAACATCAAAGCCGCGCAGCGTTCCCTCGAGCACGCAGGTGTCGGGGATGACGTTGGCCGCCAGGCCGCCAGCAAACTTACCGACGGTAAGTGCGACCTCCTTGGCCGCCGGCACTTCGCGAGCGATGAGCTCCTGAAGCGCCAGATGCACATGCACGCCCGCCGTGATGGGGTCGATGCAGATCTCGGGGCTCGAGCCATGGCCGCCCTTGCCCTGGAGCGTGATGCGGAAACCGTACACGCCCGAAAGCGCTGGACTGCCGTAGAGCACCAGGCCAAGCGGCGACTGGCTGTTGACATGCATGGCAAAGGCCGCCTGAGGGCGCGGGTTCTCGAGCAAGCCGTCGGCGATGGCAGCGCGTGCTCCCTCAAAGGTCTCCTCGCCCGGCTGGAACAGCAACTTCACCGTGGCGTTGGCCTCCACAAGCTCGGCCTCGCGGGCCTTGAGCAAACGGGCCGCACCGAGCAGGGCCGTCGCGTGCATATCGTGGCCGCAGGCATGCATGCAACCGTTGGTGGAAGCGAAAGGCTCGCCCGATTCCTCGGCAACGGGCAGCGCATCCATGTCGCCGCGCAGCATAACGACCGTACCGGCCTGTTCGTCCGCGCAGACGCCATTGCCCTGGGCCGCGGCGGCACCGGCGCCGACAAGGCCCACAACGCAGGAACCATCGACGAGCGTGGTATGGGGGATGTCCATCTCGTCCAGACGTGCCTGGATATAGGCAGACGTCTGCGGAAGATTGTTACCGAGCTCGGGCATCTGGTGTAGATCGTGTCGCCACGCAGCGAGCTCGTCTGCAAAAGCCTGAGCTTCTGCGACAAGACCGTCACCGATAGCGGTCTGCGCCGCTGTGGTAGCCTGAGGCGCTGGTTGCGGTTGAAAATCGGACAGAGCTGGTGCCATAGATGCCCTCCAGTAACGTTTTTGCAGCACGCACTTTGATAGCGTAAAGTGCAAGGCACAACTGTAAGGGCATGACATAAAAAATGCCGCCCTGGGAGGGCGGCGCAACAAGTTGTTTACAATTGCGGGTGTGATTTTCGGCACAAGAAATCGAAATGCGTCTCGCTCAAGATAATCGACAGGAAGATGAACGCGAAGCCGGCGAGCAGACGCGAGGTGAGCGCCTCCCCCATCAGCAGCACCGAAAACAACACACCCGAAGGCGACTCCATCGAAAGGAGCAGCGAGCCCGTCGAGGCCGGGACGTGCGCCAATCCAACATTTTGGACGAGCAGGGCCACACACGTACAACCCACCGAGAGGAAGGCCATCACGCCGATAAAGCTCGGCGTCCACACGAACGCGGGCGCTTGAGTCTCGAATAGCAGCGACGTTGCCAAGCTCAAGACGCCATTGCCCACAAACATCCAAAACGTGATGACGTTGATGTCCATCTTGCGACCGTACTTGGCGGTCACCGCCATCTGGATGGCAAAGAAGACCGCGCCGCCCAG
>UQXT01000081.1 GCA_900545075.1 uncultured Collinsella sp.
CCGGTGTGACCTCGCCACGCTCCCAACGGCTGACGGCTTGGCGTGTGACGAAGAGCTTGGCGGCGAGCTGCTCCTGGGTAAGGTGATGGGCGCGACGGACGGCGATGAGCTTTTCTGCAAAGGCCATAGCGGCTCCTTTCTGCTGGTTGATGGCTTAAGCATACGCGGCAGCAGGCGCCCTTCCAAGCAACCGTTGGTTGCACGACGGGGACCGCGGCGAAGAATTGCGCGCAACGACCCACACCCCCATGCCGTACAATGACCGGCATGGAACCTATCGCACACATACATACCGATCTGCCGCAGAAGTTCGGCATTCCGCGCAACAGCTTTTTGGCGCCTCATCTGCAGGGACGAATCGTCTTTGAGCCGGAATTTGCCTCCAGTGCGGCGGTTGAGGGTCTGGACTCCTTCTCTCACCTGTGGCTGCTGTGGCGTTTTGAAAACGGAACGCCCGGCGGCACGGCTAAGGACATAGCTGCCGATGCCAAGTCGCAGGACAGGTCCGGCACTAATGCCAAGTGGTCGAAAACCGTGCGTCCGCCGCGTCTGGGTGGAGCCGAGCGCGTGGGCGTGTTTGCCACGCGCAGTCCGTTTCGCCCGAATCCCATTGGGCTCACCTGCGTCAAGCTCGATCGCGTCGAGTTCACCGACGACGGCCCCATCATCCATGTGCTGGGGGCCGACCTGCGCGATGGCACGCCCATCTACGACATTAAGCCCTACATTCCATTTGCCGACTGTCACCCGGATGCGACGGGCGGCTGGATTGAGGGTGCTCCGTGGCAAGAGCTCGATGTTGAGTTTCCGCAAGCGCTACAGGATATGGTCCCGCCCGCAAAGCTCCCCGGCTTGGTCGAGGTCCTTCGCCAAGATCCGCGCCGCGCGGGCAGCAAGCACGAGCCAAACCGCGTCTATCATCTGGCCTACGCCGGGCTCGACATATCGTTTACGGTCGACGAAACCCAGCTAACCGTAGTCGCCGTCAACGACGCGCAAGACTAACCAGCCATTCGTCCGCACCCGTCAAATTAAGCGCCAAACTCCGCGCCAAAACCGCCCACGCTGGTGGACAATAACGCCTACCAAAACAATCACTTTGCACGGGAGCTCAGCATGAAATACGACTTTAGCTCGCTTATCGACCGCCACGGCATGGACTCCATCGCCGTTGACTCCTGGGGCGAGATCCCCGGTATGGCTCCGAACGCACCCGACGAGGGCTTCGACCGCATTCCCATGTGGGTGGCCGACATGAATTTTGCCACGGTGCCCACGGTCCAGGAGCACATCATTCAGCGTGCCCAGCACCCCATGTTTGGCTATTTCAATCCGCGCCCCGAGTACTTCGACCGCATCATCGAATGGCAGGGCCGCCGCAATGGCGTCGAGGGCCTGCGCCCTGAACATATTGGCTACGAAAACGGCGTGCTGGGCGGGGTCGTGTCGACGTTGCGCGCGTATGTCCAGCCGGGCGATGCGGTGCTGGTCCATAGCCCGACCTACATTGGTTTTACCAAGTCCATCGAAGCCGCGGGCTATCGCATTGTCCATAGCCCGCTTAAGCTCGACGACCAGGGCGTGTGGCGTATGGACTTTGAGGACATGGAGCACAAGCTCGCCCAAAACCACATCCATGCCGCGGTGTTCTGCTCGCCGCACAATCCCTGCGGCCGCGTATGGGAGCGCGACGAGATTGAGCGCGCCATGGACATCTATTGCCAGCACGATTGCGTGGTGATCTCGGACGAGATTTGGTCCGATATCATCCTGCCGGGACACAAGCATATTCCGACGCAGTCGGTAAGCGAGGACGCCCGCATGCGCACGGTTGCCCTCTATGCGCCCAGCAAGACGTTCAACCTGGCGGGCCTGGTCGGCAGCTACCACATCATCTATAACGAGACGCTGCGCGACCGCGTGTGCGCCGTGTCCAACAAGACTCACTACAACGAGATGAACGTCCTCTCTATGCATGCGCTTATCGGTGCCTACCAGCCGCAGGGCTACGAGTGGGTGGACGAGCTCAACCAGGTGCTTGCCGGCAATATCGAGTACTTCTGCAATTACGTGGACGAGCATTTTGAGGGCGTGTCCTATTCGCGTCCGCAGGGCACGTACATGGTGTTTTTGGACTGCACCGAGTGGTGCCGCGAGCATTGCCGCGATATTCAGTGGCTGCTCGACGAGGGGGCGCGCGTAGGCGTGGGATATCAGGACGGCCGCCCGTTCCACGGGCCCTGCCACATTCGCGTGAATCTGGCGCTGCCGCTTTCGCGCGTAAGGGAAGCGTGCGACCGCCTGGACCGCTACGTTTTTAATGCACGGTAAGCGTGCGCTGCATGCGGGGTCTTCTGCCAAGTCGGCCGGAAGGCCCCGCATGGTAAAACGTCTGTAACCATTGGGTACTCGTGTGGTTTTGTTTGCTATTATCTTTAACCATTTCAGTCTGTAAACAGGATCGTCTGGAGTTCGATGAAAAGACCCCGTCGCTCGGTTGTCATTTCGTTGTTTGTTGCGCTTGCGGTGGCGAGCGCCTTTGTCGTAGCGATAGCTAGCTGTTCTGGGCGTAATGACGAAGCCTCGACGTCTGCATTAGAAGGTCTGGACGCCTCTCAGGTCAAAGATGACGACCTTAAGACGCTCAACGTCGGCAGCGATCTCTATCCACCGTTTGTGTATACCGACGAGTACGGCGATATCGTTGGCCTGGATGTCGAGATATTAACTGAGGCATTGGCCCGCATTGGTTACAAGCCAAAATACCAGTTGATCGATTGGGAAAAGAAGAAGGAACTGCTGGCGAACGGCGAGCTCGATTGCGTCATGGGCAGCTTTAGCATGACGGGTCGCGAAAACGAGTATCGTTGGGCTGGCCCGTACCTTGCGAGTCGCCAGGTGGTCGCGGTCGATCCCCAGAGCGATATCTACACGCTTGCCGATCTTGAGGATAAGATCGTGGCGGTTCAGTCCACCACCAAGCCCGAGGGCATTTTGCTCAATCGCACAAATGAAAGCGTTCCGCAGATCAAGGAACTCTACTGCTTTTCGGACCGTTCATGCCTGAACCCGGCGCTCGTCGAAGGCCTGGTCGACGCCATCGCCGCGCATGAGTCCTTGCTGCTCACCTACGAAAAAGACTATGGCGTAACGTATCGCATTTTGGATGAGCCGCTGCTAGAGGTTGGTTTGGGCACCGCTTTCGATATCAACGATACGCGCGGCATCGACGTCAAGCTCACTCATGCCTACCAAGAAATGCTTGCCGATGGCACCATGGAACGCCTAGTGTCAAAGTACTTTGATGACCCTTCGCCATTTTTGAATATGGAGGGCCTGTCATGATCGATGCGCCTGACCACGCCGCTCAGGAGCGGGACAATCGTTCGACAGGGGCATGGCTCCTTGTCGCTCTGCTGGGGATAGCGCTCTCGGTTGTTGCCGGCATGATGAGCTACGGTTACACGACGGCCCAAGCCGAGCAGCGCTTTGCCGACGTTGTCGATTACGTGGCGACGCAGAGCCTTTCCTACGACGCGTTCAACAGCGCCTATGCGACCAAAAACCTGATTCGCGTTATGGAGATTGCCGGAGAGGCTGCTCGCGATATGGAGCGCGACGGTTCGGTGGATAACGCCATGCTGGAGCAATACGCCGACCAGTTCAACGTGAGCGCGCTGATTGTGACGGATGCATCGGGCAATTTGGTGTCCGAGTCCTCGACGGGCGATGTGGGCTACGGGTCGCTCGCTACGTATCTCAAGGAAGCGCCCGTGCTGGAGGTGGCAACTCATCCGCTTAAGTCCTATACCGCCCGCATTACGCTTTCGGATGATTCGGTTGCAGACATTGGTTGCGTGACCCGGCGGGATGGCGAGGGTATCGTTATCGCGGTAAGGCATCAGAGCGCGAAGGCGGTTGCAAGCAATACGCTCAAACTGCAGAGCCTGCTCGGTGGTTATGAAACCATCGATAGCGGCAATATCGTGATCGAAAGCGACGGCAAGGTCGTTGCGACCAATGCCGTTGAACCCACTGTATTGGGCGTATTCGATCTGCCTGCGACGGACGTCTTCATTGTCGACGGTATTAAGGATCGATGCTTGGCCGGTAAGGTCAATTTGATTAACGCCGACGGCGAGTGGTATTTGGGCACATTTGGAAAAGCGCACAAATTCTATGTGTACACCTATGCTCCGGCGCGGCGTTACTTTGAGGTTGTCGCGGCTGTTGCTGCCGGCGTGCTGGCGCTCTACAGCGGTTTTATAGCCGTTGTTGTGATGGTGCGTCGCCGCGCTGATCGCCGACGTTTGACGGACTTGCTGCAGCAGGAGCGCGACTATGGCGACAAGCTGGCAAAGGCGGCGCGTGAGGCCTCGTCTGCCAACTCGGCAAAGACAGAGTTTCTGCGTCGCATGAGCCACGATCTGCGCACGCCCATCAACGGCATTCGCGGCATGGTCGAGGTTGGCGATGCCAATGCGGACGATCTGCAAAAGCAGACTGAGTGCCGCTCGAAAATCTGGACGGCATCGGGACTGCTGCTCGACCTTGCCAACGAGGCACTCGATATGAGTCGCCTGGAGAGCGGGCAGGTCGACCTGAACCTCGTGCCCACAAATTTGGTGGCACTCAACTGTGAAGTGCGCGATATTCTGGAGCGCCAGGCCGAGGAGCGTCTGGTGACAATTATCTGCGACCAGCAGACCCTAAATCATCCCTATGCTCGGGTGAGCGTGACGCACCTCAAGCGCTTGTTGCTCAATATTGCCGGCAATGCCGTCAAGTACAACCGCCAGGGCGGCTATGTTCGCCTGGTGTGCCGCGAGGTGGAGCCAGCGGATGGCGCCCCCGTCTATGAATACACGATCGCCGACAACGGTATTGGCATGAGCGAGGAGTTCCAACAGCACCTCTACGAGCCGTTTTGCCGCGAGGAGCAACAGGTGGAAGGCGCCTCATCGGGAACTGGCCTGGGCGCGCCTATCGCAAAACAGTTAGTCGAGCTTATGGGCGGAACCATGAGTTTTACGAGCGTCTTGGGGCAGGGGACGACGTTTACCATCCGCCTGCCGTTCGAGAAATGCAAACGCTCCGAGATTCCTCAGGCAGTTCGCGTGGATTCGGGCGATGGCGATGCGCTCCAGGGCTTGCGCGTTTTGCTCGTAGAGGATAATGATCTGAATGCCGAGATCGCGCAGTTTACGCTTAGCCGTGCTGGTGCCGTCGTGACGCATGCTAAGGATGGCGAGTCTGCCGTCGAGATGTTTGCCGCGAGCGCGCCGTACGAGTACGACGCGGTGTTGATGGACATCATGATGCCTGGCATCGATGGCCTTGAGGCCACGCGTCAGATTCGAGCACTCGATCGCGAGGATGCCGCGACCACGCCGATTATCGCTGTGAGTGCCAACGCCTTTGCCGACGGCCGCAGGCTTTCGCGTGAGGCGGGCATGGACGCGCACCTGAGTAAACCCGTGAGCTCGCAAGAGCTCGTCGAGGCGCTAGCGCACATCGCCGCCGACGCTTCATAAGCATATGGCCCGGTTCCAAGGTGGGTTGGAACCGGGCCATATTGTTATTGATGAGACCTGCTGAGGGGCTTACTTTTCCTGAATCTGCTTGCCGCAAAGATGCTCAATCGTAATCTCGTAGAGCTGGACGCCCTTAATGTCCTTGGCGATTTCCTCTTCGACTTCCTCGGCAGAAGGGTAGTACTTAAGTGCGAGCTGGCGGACTTTATCCTCGATAAACGCGGGAGTGTCATTCGCCAGGCGACAGCGGCCAAAGACCACGGTGCTCATAACGTAGGGAGCCCAGTCACCGTCCTTGTACCACTCGTTGCCGTAAACGGTAAGGCAGACCTTGTCATCGCGCTTGAGTGCGTCGACCTTGTGGCCAGCTTTGGCGCCATGGAAATAAATCTTGTCGTGCTCGGTGTCAAAGAAGTAGTTGACGGGAATGGCGTACGGGTAGCCATCGTCGCCGTTGACGGCAAAGACGCCGCGCTTGCAGGTAGCGAGCAGTTCGCGCGCTTCCTCGTCGGTGATGGCGCGTTTCTTTCGACGTAAGGGCCTAAACATCGTTGGCTTCCTTTCTGGTCGTGCGTGGTGGTTGAGCACAAACTATAGCGAAACGGATCCGTTTTTCTTGATGCGGGCGAGTATGTTTTTGAGCTTGTTAAAGTCGAGCGGTTTGGACAGATGAGCGTTCATGCCGGCGTCGTGTGCCGCCTTGGCGTCCTCGGCAAAGGCATTGGCGGTGAGCGCGATGATGGGGATATCGGCTGCATCGACCTTCTCGCTCAGACGAATCGCGCGGGTTGCCTCGTAGCCGTCCATGTCCGGCATCATAATGTCCATCAGGATCGCATCGAAGCTGCCGGCGGGACGGCCAACGTATAGGTCGACCGTTTCGTTGCCGTTGGCGGCACGAGTTACGACGATGCCTTCGCTTTCGAGCAGAGCCTGGGCAATCTCGGCATTGAGCTCGTTATCTTCTGCCAAAAGGACGTTCATGCCGGCAAGCGAGCAGCTGTTTGCCTGGCCGTCCGCACGTTCTCTTGCCTGAGGGTTCTTGTCGATATCGAGCGGAATCTGGACGTTGAACGTACTCCCCACGCCAACCTCACTCGAAATCTCAATCGTGCCGCCCATCAGGTCAATAAGCGACTTGACGATTGGCATGCCCATGCCGGTTCCTTGGAACTTGCTGCGCGCATCGTCACCTTCTTGGGCAAACGGCTCATAGATATGCTTTAAAAACTTGGGAGCCATGCCAATGCCGGTATCCGAAACGCTAAAGCAAAAGAGCGCGCGCTCGTTATCGAGTGGCTTGGTCTTTGAGCTAAAGGTGACGGAGCCGCCGTGCTTGTTGTACTTAATGCTGTTGTCTAACAGGTTGATCATGATCTGTCGGATATGGGTGGGACTGCCGATCATGTATGGCCCCGTGGCGTACGGCAGACTATTGTCCTGCATTGTGATGCCGTTACTGGACGCGCGGAGCTTGCACAGCACCAGTGTATCGTCACAGAGCTCTTTGAGGTTAAAAGGTGCATGCTCCAGTGTCAGCTTGCGGTCTTCGATTTTGCCCATCTCGAGGATGTCGTTGATCAGCGAAAGCAGGTGATTGGCGGCAACGCGCGCCTTGGCACGGCTCTCGCGGGCGACTTGCATATCGCCTTCCTTCAATTCCTCAATCTCGATAAGGCCCAGGATACCGTTGAGCGGCGTACGGATGTCGTGGCTCATGCGCGTGAGGAATGCCGTCTTAGCGGCGTTGGCAGCATCGGCTTTTTTGCGCTCGGTTCGAGCGCGCACGAGCGCCCAGATGAGCAGGACGATGCCGACCGACAACATACCGATGAGGGTGGCGGCAATAGCGGTGCGGTTGCGATAAAGGAATCGAAGCGTGTCGGATTCCTGGGCCGTGTACGACGTGGGGGAGAAATTGCTTGCGGAGAGCGATTCTCCGGAATTGATGATGCCCTTGTTGATGATTCCCAGCAGCTCGGGTTTTCCGCGCGAAATCCAGCACGAGAGCTCACAGGTGTCAGGGAGCTCGGTCGTCTCGCAGTCCTCGAGATCGTAACGGTCACCGATGGTCTTTACGCGTGAACTGGGAGCGACGATGCAGTGCGCCGTTCCCTTCCTGAGGGCGTCGAACGCTTCATCGTCGGATTGGTATTCGGTCACGGTCGCTGTGGGGAACAGACTTTCAAGTGCATTTTTGTTGACAAACGATGATTTGGTACAGGCGATGTTCTGAAGGTCTTTGTTCAGGTCGCTGCCGGTGTGGATGGCGGTGAGGGATATGGTCCCCAACGATATCGACTGCACAACGCCTGTTTGCTCGGCAAACCAGTAATCTCGGTATACCGGCAGCGCAACGTCTATGCTTCCCTTTGACAGGGCCTTTGACATCATCTTGTAGCTATCAAAGGCGACGGTTTTGACCGTAATGCCAAATTTATCGTGCAGCGTCGTCGCAAGCGATGCGAGCGAACCTTCCATTTCGCCGTCTTCGTTACAGTAGGGGAGTTTGCCCGTAATGTAGCCGAGCGTGACGGTGCTGTCATTTGCTTTGAGCCGGGAACGCTCGGGGCCGTTGAGCGATGATGAACCGCTGTTTTGGGCCGAGTAGTTAGATTTGACTTCGTCGATATAGCGTGGGTTGACGCGGGCGATTGCCGTCATGGCGGCATTGATGTCGTCCATCAGGTCGGGGCGGCTTTTGGGGACGGCAAAATAGTAGTCGCTCGAACCAATGTAGAACATGGGGGAGGCGCTGGGCGACGAGGTCGTGTCGTTCATGATGATGGCATCGACCTCGTTGTTTGCGAGCGCGTCAAAGAGAACGGAGTTTCCGTCATACTTCCTGTATGTGCAGGCGATTCCTTCGTTGGCGAGCCACTGCTGGCCAACGAAGGTTTGCATAACGCCGGGGTTGCAGCCGATGGTAAGGCCTTGGAGCGCTTGGGGTCACCCTTGGCCAGATCGTCGCGCTCGGGCTTGGCGTAGATGTAGTAGCGCTCGGTGCCCTCGGGGTTCGAGGAAAAGAGCAGCTTTTGGGCGCGTTCCTCGGAGTAGGAGATGTTGGGCATGAGGTCGATCTTGCCCGCCTCGAGCATGTCCATAAGCTCGGTGAAGGTGCCGGAGACGTATTCGTACCGCCAGCCGGGCGTGTAGTACGACAGGGTCTGGAGGTACTCGTAACCCCATCCCGAGAGACGCTCGCCGGGGGTGCCGTCCTGGAAGCCCTCGTTGTTGACGAGCCAACCAACGCGGACTGTCTTGGCCTGCTGATCGGAGTCGGCGGCAAAGGCAGGGGCGGGCGCGACGGCGCTCAGTGCGGCGAGCGCGGTAAGCGCAACGGCTAGGGCGCGATATATAGCTGAACGAAGGACAGTGGCAGCTCTCACATGTAATCCTAACGAATCGAGACATTACCGCATAAGAATACCAGCTCAGCCTGCCCAGCCGGCAGCAGCACCGCTAAACGGTTCCGCCCGGCAGTTGGGGACAGTCCCTTTCTGCCGGCACAGACGATATGAGCAGGACATAAAAACATTGAGAGCCCCTGCTGCATGAAAGACC
>UQXT01000082.1 GCA_900545075.1 uncultured Collinsella sp.
CCTTTGTGCCGTACAGCATGCTCGACCAAAACTACGACGCGTGCGCCAGCAAGGTTAAACAGAAGCTAACCATCCATGGCGCCACCCACGCCAAGAGCGCGCAAGTTGACCCCGAGCTCTACTGGAACACAGTCAACAACTTCCTCGACGAGTATTTTTAGGCAAAAAGCAACGTCTGGGCCTTTATCTGACCCCTATTTTCGGAAGTATGCGGCAAAATCTGGAACTGCCGACCAGACCGCAGTTTTACCAACAATTTATCAGGGGTTTTGTTGCCAAAAAATGTCGTGTGCTCGGCGGTCTCGAAATTTGCCGCATACTTCCGGAAAACCGCCCGCGAGCGCTGTGCTCACGGGCGGCTTTTGCTCAACCAACGCTACAAAGGCGCTTGTTTTGTCCAATAGTTAGGTGCTACTTGACCTCAATGAGCTCGTACTTGCTCGTGCCCAGGCCGATCTTCTCGGCGTGTGCGATACAGGTGCGCCAGTCGGTGTCGGGATGCGTGATGCAGAAGGGGTCCTTGGCCTGCTCGCCCTCCAGATGCTCGTGGTTGTGCTCCATCTTGGCGGCGCTGTCGGTGAGCTCGGTGTTGGGCAGCGGCTCGGATGCCATGACAGCATCGGCGCAGGCCTGGTCGATGGCGACCGGGTCGAAGCTCGCGAACATGCCGATATCGTTGACGATAGGCGTGTCGTTTTCGGGATGGCAATCGCAGTTGGGGCTGATATCCATGGCAAGCGAGATATGGAAGCTCGGACGGCCGTCGACAACGGCCTTGGTGTACTCGGCGATCTTGCAGTTGAGCACGTCGGCCGCGGCTTCATAGCCGGGCTTGATGGCGTCCTGATTGCACACGCCGATGCAGCGGCCGCAGCCCACGCAGCGATCGTGGTCGATGGCAGCGACGTGGACCGTGCGGGTGTTGCCGTTGGCAAGCTCGCGCTCACGGGTGTCGTCAAACGAGATGGCGTTGTGCGCACAGATCTTTTCGCAGGCACGGCAGCCAACGCAGTGCTCGGTCGCGACGTTCGGCTTGCCGGCGGCATGCTGCTCCATCTTGCCGGCGCGGCTGCCGCCGCCCATGCCCAAGTTCTTCATGGCGCCGCCAAAGCCGGCCTGCTCATGGCCTTTAAAGTGCGTGAGGCTGATCACAATATCGGCATCCATGAGTGCCCGACCGATCTTGGCCTCGCGCACGTACTCGCCGCCCTCGACCGGGATGAGCGCCTCGTCGGTACCCTTGAGGCCGTCGGCGATGATGATCTGGCAACCCGTGGCATACGGGGTAAAGCCGTTCTGATAGGCGGTATCGATGTGCTCGAGCGCGTTTTTGCGGCTACCAACATAGAGCGTGTTGCAGTCGGTGAGGAAGGGCTTGCCACCCAGCTCCTTCACGACATCCGCGACGGCGCGGGCGTAGTTGGGACGCAAAAAACTCAGGTTGCCCAGCTCGCCAAAGTGAATCTTGATGGCGACGAACTTGTTCTCAAAGTCGATCTGCTCGATACCGGCGTGACGAATGAGGCGCTTGAGCTTGTCGAGCTGGCTCTCGCGAGCATGCGTGCGCAGGTTGGTGAAGTACACCTTAGCGGGCGCTGCGGGTGCAGTTGCGGTCATAGATCTATCCCCTCGGTCTATATGTCGTTACAGACATAGAGGATGGTACCCGCTAAAGTAGGGTCAAAGTCAAGCGCGAAACCGAGTCGTTGGGGACGTCCCTTTCCTGCCGGGCGGCGAAAGAATGTCCCCAGCGACTAGTCTTTAGGAACGTCCCCGATGACTACTCTTGGACTTTAAGGGCCTCGGCCAGGCTGACGCGCTTGATGGAGCGCGTGTGCAGGAGCGCCACGACCAGGTAGGTCGCAAAGCCAATGCCGACGCATGCAGCCATGGACCAAGCGGGCACGTAGATCTCGATATTGCCGTTGTAGGCGAGCAGCATCGAGCGGAAGATGGCCGTGAGCGAGCCAATAATGACCGGCAGGCTCAGCACGAGCGACGCCACCACGCACAGCGTGATCGAGCGGATGTACAGATGCGAGATCTCGCTATCGCGATAGCCAAAGACTTTCATGTAGCTGATCGAACGGGCGCTGTGGTCGATCACAGCCTTGGTCAGCAGGTACATAAACAGCAGGAAGATAAACACCGCGAGCCCGACCATCATGCCGATCATTTTGCTCATCATGCCGATGAACTGGTCGCCCACGGCGCGCATGTCGTCGGGCGTGGTGTCGCCGGCAAAGTAACGAGCATCGAGGTCGAGCTTCTCATCGCTCGCATAGCCGTTGAAGTACGCGGCGTCGTTGCCGAACAGCTCGTTAAAGTCGTCGATACTCATATAGATATTCATGTCCGACTTTGAGCCCCAGGCACAGTCCTTGCCCGTGTACTCAAGGGAATAATGCTCGCCCTCGTACTTGTCGCCGAGCGTAACCTTCTGGCCCTCGCTCCAGCCAAACTTATCGAGCAGACCGCCGCCAAAGACGACGCGCCCATCGCCGACGTTGAGGTCTTTCCAGTAGCGCGAATCGGGCGAGATGCCGTAGATGGAAATCGTCTCCTCGCCATTTCCGTCGCCGCGGTCGTATTGCAGCTGATAGACGGCGTATTTCTCGGCCTGAGCGATTGCGCCCGTACCGTTGTCGGTCGTATTGACCGGGTGGATATCGTCGTTGTCAGCGTCAATCTTAGAGGCCTTGTCAATTAGGTCGACAGCCTCATCGCGGTTGCAGCCGAGGGCATCGGCAAGATCGTCAAGGCGCGCGTAGAGCGCATCCTTCTTGTCCTGGACCTTGGCAAGCGCGTCCTGCGCCGCGGCCAGGCTCTCGACAGACGGAGCGCTGGTCGCAGCATCGGCTGCCGCCTGCGCCGCATCGGCCGCGTCGTCAAGCTCGTCATCGGCATCCTGAGCGGCAGAAAGTAGCGCGCCGTCAACCGACTGCAAGCGCTCGAGTGCCGACCACTGCTCGCGCTCCTCGGCGTTGCCCTCGAGCTCCAGCGGAGCCTTGAGCGTGTACTGGTGCTCGGCGACCAGGCTCGTCTCGAGGTTGTCCGCATAGTGCGTCATCGTGGGCAGAATCGCCAGGCCAAAGAGCAGTAGCAGCGACGCAAACGCAATGCCCACGAAAAGCGTGGCGAAGTTGCCCAGATTGCGCAGGAAGACACGCAGACGGAAGCGGGAAACAAAACCCATGCGCTCCGGCAGTTGCATACCACGCTTGGTACCCGACTTGCCGCTCGCCTCGTGACGAAGGAACTGCAACGGCGTCTTGCCCATTTTGCGAAGCAGACCCACCAGCGTGATGAGGATGAGCGCGGCGGCGGGAACCACGGCGCACTTCACAAAGATCTCCCAGCTCCAGTACACCTGAAAGGGCGGCAGGCTGTACGAACCGTAATAGAGGCTGCGCATGGGCTCGGTAAAGAACACAACGCCGAGCGCAGTGCCCAAAAGCGCCGCGACCACGCCCACGATGGCGGGAAGCGCAAGGTAGTGCAGCACGATCTCGCGTCGACGATAGCCGCTGGCGAGCAGCGTGCCGATGATGGCGCTCTCCTCCTCGATGGTGGCGTCGGTAAGGACCACAAAGACGAACGCCATGATCACGATGATGATGTCGAGCAGCGTCATCCACATCATGGAGTCGCCGTCCACGTCGTCACGCGCATAGCCAATGCCCTGATTGGAATCGGCATCGACCAGATCGTCCACGCGCGCATCGGCATCGGTCAGCGCCTCGACCATATCCTGCTCCGCATCGATGCGATCCGCGGTGGGGAGGTCGCGATCGGTAAAGATAAAGGAGTAGGTGTAGGCAGGCGCGCCGCCGGCATCCTCGAGCGCGGCAAAGCCGGCGTCGGTGACCTCGGCCACGCCGTACGTGATGGTGTTCACCGTAAAGTCCGAATTGTTGAGGAACAGCGCCTGGCTATCGGGCTGGGTCATGATGCCGCAAATGGTGTAGGTGCGGCCCTCAAGCTCGACCTTATCGCCCACGGCGAGGTCGTTGTTGGTGGCGAAGACACGGTCGATGGCCACCTCATCGTCCGCCTTGGGCTGCCTGCCTTCGCAGTAGGACGCGATATCGACCTTGGTGCGGTGCGCATAGGTGCGCAGCGTGCGCTTGGTGCCGTCGTCGCCGGCGGTCTTTTTGATGATGGCGTCGATGGAGAAATTCTTGTAGAACGTGACGCCGCCGACGTCGTCGGCTGCATCCTCGGCGGCCCTGAGTTGATCGTCGGTAGCCTCGAAGGAGGTGGTCACGCGGCCGTCCTCAATCGTGTACGCATCGCGCATGTCGTCGATAAGGCAGCCGATGGAATGCGCCGCGAGCAAAAAGCCCGAGGTAAGGGCGATGCTTCCACACATAAGCAAAAAGATGCCCAGGTACTTGCCGATATTGCGGCGCAGCTCGCGCGGGAGACGTTTTGCGAGAGGTGTCATGGCGCCACCTACCAATCGAGCTCGGCGGCGGACACGGGCGACTCGTTGAGCTCATCCTCGACGATGCGCCCGTCGCGCAGGCGCAGCACGCGATTGGCCATGCGCGCGATGGCGGCATTGTGCGTGACGATGATGATGGTGCAGCCGTACTCGTGATTGACATCCCCCATGAGCTGCAGGATTTCCTTGGACGTCTTATAGTCGAGCGCGCCCGTGGGCTCGTCGCACAGCAGCAGGCCCGGGTTTTTGACGAGTGCGCGGCCGATGGCGCAGCGCTGCTGCTGGCCACCCGAAACCTGGCGTGGGAACTTGTTGCGATGCTCGTAGAGGCCCAGCGAGCGTAGCAGGTCGTCAGTGTTGAGCGGCTTTTTGGACAGGTGTGCCGTGACCTCGATGTTTTCCTTGATGGTGAGATCGGGCACCAGGTTATAAAACTGGAAGACAAAGCCCAGCTCACGGCGGCGATACTCGCCCAGGTCGCCGGCGTTGAGCGTGGTGAGGTCGCAGCCGTCCACCAGAATAGAGCCGGCGTCGGCATCCTCCAGGCCGCCGATCAGGTTAAGAAAGGTCGACTTACCCGAGCCCGAGGGCCCCAACATGACGCAGATCTCTCCGCGGTTGATGGACGTGTCGATGCCGTCGAGCACCGTCAGGCATGCATCTCCATCGCCGTAGTGCTTTTTGAGATTCTTAACCTGGACGTAGGCTTCCTGCGTTGCCATGCTATCCCCCATTGTTAGCCTTGTACTACTTTATGAGCGTAATAGTAAACCTTGGCGAACTATTTTTGGGCGAGAGCGGGGATTTGTTTCAAGACTAGTCGTTGGGGACGCTCTTAAATGACTAGGTGGCTAGGCG
Source organism: uncultured Collinsella sp. (assembly GCA_900545075.1). Lineage (GTDB taxonomy): Bacteria > Actinomycetota > Coriobacteriia > Coriobacteriales > Coriobacteriaceae > Collinsella. The sequence goes on from UQXT01000082.1 coordinate 5,306, forward strand.
CGGGATTTGGCGCGTGCGAGGGCGAAGCCTGCGGCGGCGATGGCCACGGCAAAGAGCACCGTGACGCCTAGGTCGCAGGCGATGTCGCTCAGCACGGCAGACGTCAGATCCGAGGCAAGTGCCTTGCTGATCGCATCGTTCACCCAATATGTCGGCACAAAATGCGCCACGGTCTGCACGGCCGAACCCATGAGCGACAGCGGCATCCAGGCGCCGCCCAAAAACGTCATGAGCATGCCAAGCAAGTTGCCCACACCGTTGAGCAGCTCCTCGCGCGCACCCAGGCTCGAAAGGGCAAAGCTAACGGCCAGCGGCGTGCACGCCAGGGCAAACGTCGCCGCCAGCGCCAGACATACACGGCCCACGCCGACCTCGGCGACCGCGCCGGCAAAGCCCACGACGCCCATCATGCTCGACACAACCCAGATGCAGACGGTGAGCACGGCGGCGGCCGCAAGCACGGCAAGCGAACGCTGGCGCCCGGGGATTGGACCGGCATCCATGCGACGTACGCGCTCAGGCTCGTTCATGCCCGAGAACACCAGCCCCACCGACACGATGACCGACGAGATAATCGCGTACGCGCCAAAGTTGAAGTACGACTCGAGCGTGGCGGCGGCTGTCGAGTCAACCTTGACCTGCTCGATCTCGACCTTGGCGCGCTTCGCGGCCGCATGCTCGGCGGCCTTGGCAACGTCGCCGCTAGAGGCGGCGGGCTCAAGTGCGGCTGCAGCGCCCGCGAGCGAGATCCAGCGCGAGGCCTCGGCAGACGAAAGCGCTGCCGCCATGGTGCCGGCACCGTAGGTCACATCGAGCTTGGGCAGGGACTCCCCCGCGCGGGCGGCTGCAACGAGGTTGTCCTCAAACCCCTCCGGGATAAAGAACACGCAGTCGGCACTGCCCTTGGCGCTGTTGCTCTTGGAGAGCGCGTCCGCAAGATCGTACGTATCGTCGCCGACGCCCGTGACCAGCTCAAAGCGCGAACCCAGATGCTTGGTAAGCGCACGCGAAAGGTCGCTGTCGTCGCGGTCGACCACGATCACGTTGGCATCGTAGGGCTTGTACTCGGTGAGCTGCGACGAGTTCCAGCTCACCGATGCCGCGATAAACACACCCATGAGCGAGATGAACACCGTGTAGATAAGCAGGTAGAACGGGTGCGCGAGCGCCATGCGAAGTGCGGTCTTAAAGGTGCTCATAGCGGCTCCTTCCAAAGATCAGCGTGGCGGCGGCAACGAACAGCAGCGCCATAAGGACCAGTGCGCCGGCGCGAACGGCAAAGGGGCCCAGGTCCTCAAAGAAATACAGGCGGTTGAACATGTCGCAGATAAGCTTGACGGGGTTGAGCCAGCACTCGGCCGGGCAGGCGCGGGCGACGTCGTCGGCAAGCGCCATCGCCGGCTCGCCGTAGAGCCCGGCAAACAGGGCACACGTGGTGGCAAAGCCTGTGAGGATGCCGGACTTGGATGCCTTGCCGCCCTTAACGGGAAGCGTGCCCACAAAGAGCCCCAGGCCCGTGGCGGCAAGCGCGGAAGCGGCACCGCCCACCAGGCACAGCCCCTCGCGCCCGCCAAAGTCAACGCCCACGACCAGGCGCACGTAGCCAATCGCGATCGTCATCGAGGCAAAGGAAACCAGCCACGAGCCCACAAAGATACCGGCTAGCAACGCCGTCTTGGAAAGACCGCCCACACAGCGACGCGCACCAAGGCCCGACAGATTGGGCTGCAGGTCGACGACACTCAAGGCGGCAAACTCGGCAGACATCATCGCGACCAGGCCAAAGAGCGCGTAGTAGTAGATGACCGTACCATCGGGCGTGGTGCGTGTCAGACTTACGCGGCGGGTGCCACCCTCGAGCGACAGGGCGCGCGCAACCGCCTCCGGGTCGGCGAGCGCCGCCGGGTTGTCCTGGGCAATCTGGCGCATGAGCTCGGCATTTTGCGTATACGAGCTTGCCACCGTCTCCAAAATGCTACGGTCGGTGAGCACCGATGAGGCACGTGAGCTGTCGTAGCTCGATAGCAGCGTGAGCTTGGGTGCGCCTTCGGCGTCGACCGTATAGATGCCCGCGACCTCGCCGGCCTTAAGCGCACGGTTCGCATCGGCTGCGTCGTCGCACTCGTGGATCTCGAGCAGTTGGTCGTCGCCTTCCTTGGCAAGCGACGTCGCCACATCCTTAAAGGTCGAGGCGTCCCAGGCCTCATCCACTACGACGGCCACCGGCACCGGGTCGACCGTGCCGTCGGAGCTCAGATTCGCAAACATAAACATGAACATCGTGGAAAGCGCGACGGGAAAGATCGCGCCCCAGACCCACGTGCTCGGCCGGCGCAACAGCGCCTTGACCGTGGTGATGATGGTGTTGAACATGGCCGCCCCCTAGTCGCGCAGCTCGCGGCCGGTGATCTCGAGAAACACGTCGTTGAGGGTCGGCGGCTCGCTCCACACGCGGCCGAGCGCCACGTCGGCAGCGCGCAGCGTGTCGAGGATGTCCACCAGGTTGTGCGGGCTCGCCTCGCAGGTGCAGACGAGCTCGCCGCCGGAAAGCTCAACCGAAAGCACGTGCTCGAGGGCGCGCAGCCGCTCGACCGTGGCGGTCTCGACGGCGCCCACCTCGACGGTCACGCGCTCGCCCATCTGAATCATGCGCTTGAGCTTGTCGTTGGTGCCCTGTGCCAGCACGCGCCCGCCGTCCATGATCATGATGCGGCTGCAGATCTGCTCGACTTCCTCCATGTAATGGCTGGTATACACCACCGTGGCGCCCTCGTCGCGCAGGCGGCAGATGCCCTCCAGGATGGCGTTGCGGCTTTGCGGGTCGACCGCCACCGTGGGTTCGTCAAAAAAGATGAGCTCGGGCTTGTGCGCGATGCCGCAGGCAATGTTGAGACGACGCGTCAGGCCGCCCGAGAGCTTGCCGGGGCGGAACTTGGTAAAGTCGCCCAGGCCGACAAAGTCGATCGCCTCGTCCACCAGCGCGCGGCGGCGCTTGCGGTCGTTGACGTAGAGACTGCAGAAATAGTCGATGTTCTCGCGCACGGTGAGCTCGTCGAACACCGCCACCTGCTGCGGCACCACGCCGATGCGGCGCTTGAGGTCATAGCGGGCGGGCGTCATGGGTTCGCCGAACAGCTCGATGGTGCCCTTGTCGTAGGCGAGCAGCTGCAGGATGCAGTTGATGGACGTGGTCTTGCCCGAGCCGTTGGGGCCCAGCAGGCCAAAGATCTCGCCGGGGGCGATGCTCAGGTTAAAGTGGTCGAGCGCGATAAGATCGTCGTAGCGCTTGACGAGGTTTTCGACGTGGACGATGTCTGTCATGAGGCGGCCCTTCTGTTGGTCGTGGCCCGGTACGATTGCATCATCGCAGGAGCGGGCGGCGCGCACCAGTGAGCTTTGTCACGAGTGCGGAGGTCTTGGTCGTACGGCCTGCCGACGCCCCCGCTTTGCCGCGCGGGAGAAATGTCACGGTTGCGCAGGCGGCCCCTCCACCACGCGCGGCATCGCGTACAAT
>UQXT01000083.1 GCA_900545075.1 uncultured Collinsella sp.
TGGTGGAGCTACCGCTTTAATGCCCGCAAGAACAACGCCGGCTGGCGCATCGACTACTTCCTGGTAAGTGATTCAATCGCCGCCAACGTTCGCGACACCGGTATCCGTGGCGATATCTTCGGCAGCGACCACTGCCCCGTCACCCTCACGCTAAAGCTCTAGCCCCAAGTAATTCCTGGGGGACAGAGGAAAACAGATCATGTGACCCCTCTCCCCCTATAAGTTGCGGTGGAATAGTTCCTGTTTGGGCAGCAAATAGCCAAAAACGAGAACTATTCCACCGCAAGTTCGTGAGGGAACGCGAAATGCCTTACAGCCCGTATTTCACGACGACACGGTTAATGCGACGGCACCAGGGCTTGTACAAGGCGGCCAAAAACACGCATGTCGCGAGTCCGTGCGTAATATCGAACGGCACTGCCGTGGCAAGACGTGCCACGGCACCCGCCCAAGTAAGCGGCTGTACAAACCCAATGATGTCATACGCGTTGATCACGACGCCATAGAGCAGGCCCGACGCAAAGCCGTACGCCAGCAGCGCCGGCATGCGCACGGTGCCGTCGGCGCGGTCGAACGCGCCCGCATACGCCAGCGCACCGCCAACGTATCCCACGAGCCCCCAGGCATACATCTGCCACGGCGTCCACATGCCCTGCCCAAAAAAGAAATTGCTGGTCAGCGCCGCCAACGCACCGACCATAAAGCCGTTACGACGACCGAGTGTCGCCCCGGCGATAATGGCGATGGCACTCACGGGTTTAAAGTCGGGAATGGGTCCAAACAGGATGCGCCCCGCCGCCGCCAGCGCCGCCAGCACCAGCGTGGGCATAATCTGACGCAGGCCTGGACGCGATGCCTCATAGCCCGCAAAGAACAGCGCAAGCACCAACGCCACCACAACCAGCATGGCCAACGCTGTCTGCTCAACACCCGCCAGCAACGCGGCAGCCATCACCGCCGGCACCGCCAGCAGCAGCGGGATCTCCATATGTTGCAATGCACACGACAACGGCAGCCTCCATCAGACAAATGCCCGTACATGGTAGCACGCGCAAAATAGAAGCCGACCAGTCCCCCGGTCGGCCCCGACAGCCATTCGTCTGTTATACCCGCTGCACAAGCGGCACCAAGCTCTATTCGCCCGCCACCTTAGCGGCAATCGACGCGGCAAAGGGGTCAAACAACAAGCCGCCCACAACAACAAACGCCCAGCCGCCCGTCACAAGACGTGCCCAGCGCGAAAAATAAGGCATGCCATTGACCACGCCAAAGCCCGTCTGAAAAGCAATCTCAAACAATCCGATAAGGCAAAAGAGCAGCGTAGCACCGACGACGGTTCCGCAGATACGCGCGCCAGGAGTACCCAGCTCAAAGCCAAAAAACTCGACGCGCGCGCCGACGGTTTTACCAAAGAGCGGCATAAAACTCACAATTTGCGCAATGGCAATGGCTAGGACAAGCTGTCCCCAAAAGCCTGTGACGCCTTGAAAATCGAGTGCAGCTTTTCCCTCGATAATCGGCAAAAACGAACACATGAGCAGAGGGTTGACGATGCCATTGAGGATCGTCACGACGGTGCTCTTTTTCAACGTCAAGTAAATCAACTCCTAGTATTGTGCCAACCGACATAGAACAAACGGAGGCGTGACGCTACGCAAGCGAATCGGGTGAGGGCAGAAGCGGAGACACCAACGCCGTGGCGCCAAACAGGACGGCGCATCCCAAAAGAAGCGTTTCGTAGCTCTCGCCAATACAGCAAGAAAGCGCCACGGGAATCAAAAACGTCAATCCCAGCGAGACGGTACTCACCACGCCGCCGGCGCTTCCCGCAAGGCCATCGCGCACACCGGGAAGCATGTACGGCAGCGACTGGACAACAGGCCCGGCAACGGCGCTCGCGATGCCGATCGCAAACATCAGCCCTATCGAAGACGCAGAAATAAAAGCTTCCCCAGCCCACATGAGCACGCCCCCGACAACCGCCGACAAAGCCATGAATGCACGGTAGTCCTTAAACTGTGCGCGCATATAGGGGCCGACCACGCTTCCGACAATCGATCCGAGGGTTACAAACGAAGCCAGGACTCCAGCGGTTTGCGGCTCGATCGAAACCTCAAGCGCCGACACCAAATAGCCGGAGTACGCCGTAGCCGACGCGAGGGCGACTCCAAGCAGCACCGCCACAAGCCAAATCATCGGCATCTTGGCCACCGTTCCAAAAGCGCCCGCCGTCGGCGCGGAGTCACCGGAGGCGTCATCGCTTGCTGCACGCACGGCGTCCGCCGACGGCGCGACAAGCAGCCACAGCAGCCCAAATACCGCAAACAAGACAGCGGCGAGCACGTATGCCTGCCCAGCCGCCGCAAAGAGAGGAGACGTCGCAAGCGAGCAGGCGATGCCGGCGGAGCCCGCCGCATAAAACCACCCCATGGCGCGATCAGTGTCATCGCCAAAAGCAGGTCCCAACACCTTCAACGCAATGGCGTTGATGACGCAGGGCGCCGCACCCAACAGCACGCTCGCCGCGAACAGCGCCGTAAACGAGGAACACGCGACGCGCGCGACCGCCGCGGCCGCAGAGACCGCCGATGCGAAAAGCACGAGCGCCTTCACGCCGCGGCGATCGGCACAAACACCTGCCGGCATACCAAACACCACGGCAGGAATAAACGGGGCAAACAGGACGGCCGAAAACTCGGCAGACGACAACCGCAGGCTCGACACAACCATGTGCGCCAACCCCGACACCTGGTACTGCGCATAGTTGGCGGCAAACACGATGCCGCACACCACAAACAGCAACGCGTACTTCTCGACCGTCCCTTTGCTCACGTCAATCACCCTAACTACGCCTCGTCCCTGCGATAGACAATACGCCCATCGAATATGGTCGTTTCGACCTCCAGCTCGCGAATCGCCATCGGGTCCATCTCAAACGGGTTATCCGACAGGATAACGATGTCGGCCAGCTTGCCGGCGGCAAGACTGCCCAGACGGCGCTCGAATCCCTCGGCGTAGGCAGAGCCGAGCGTATGTGCCTGAAGCGTCTCGCCAAGCGTCAGGGCATTCTCGCGGAAATAGCCCTCCGCTGGATGCCCATCGAACTCGCTGCGCGTCACCGCGGCATATACGGTGTCGATGGGATCGATCGACATGACCGCAGGCCAGTCGGTACCAAGGCCCAAATGGATTCCGCCGTCGGCCTCCTCCCGGTAGCGCCACATGTGGCTCATGCGCTCCTCGCCGAGCGAGCCCTCGTACACGCCCTGGCCAAGGCCTCCAATGGGATGCTGCGGCTGAATCGCCGCGTTGATACCCAGGCGCTTCATGCGAGCGATGTCCTCAAACTGCAGGTTATCGGTGTGCTCGATGGCAAAACGCGTTCCCTTGTTGCCGCACACCTCCTCGGCGCGCTCGACAGCATCGATGATCATCGTGGCCGAAGCATCGCCAATGGCATGGATGCGGACATCAAAGCCGTTTTTGTCGGCCTCGAGCACCATGCGGTCGAGCACCTCCTGGTTGCACGCCGGCTCGCCGCGGAAGTCCTTGCCCATGGGGGCGTTGAGATACGGCTCGTGCATGTATGCCGTGTAGGCCTCGGGGCAGCCGTCCAGGATGTACTTAAGGCCCGCCATGCGCACGCGCTCGCCATGATGGCGCGCCCTCAGAGTCTGCGACTCCGCCATGGGAGCATCGAGCGCGGGGTAATAGCTAATGCGCAGTGTGCTGAGGCCCTCGTTTGCCAGTCGGTCGTAAATGTCGTACACGCCAGGCGTGGTCACGCCCAAGGGGTACATATCGCCGATCGAAGTGATGCCGAGCCTGTTAAACTTGCGCATCGACTTGAGCAGCGAAGCATCGAGGTCCGGCTTGTTGAGCACCACATCAAGCAGAATGTTCGTCGCCTGGGGCTCGGACAGAAAGCCGTTGGGCTCGCCGTTGTCAAAGTGGCGGATGAGGCCGCCCTCGGGCGTCGGGGTGTTACGGTCGATGCCGACCGCTTTGAGCGCGGCGGTATTGCACCAAACCACGTGCATCGAAAAGTCCGAAAGCACAATCGGGCGATCGATGTCGAGTGCATCGAGGCTACGACAGTCGGGGTCGGTCGGGTCCTCCCATGCGGGCGAATACCAGCCCTGGCCGTAGATCCACGGGTTGTCGGGGTGCTCAGCGGCAAACTTCGCCACGGCATCGACGCAGGCCCGCTCGCTCGGCAGGAACATCAAATCGCAGCAGAAGTCCTCGTCCTTTTGGATGGAACCGAGCGCAAAGTGCATGTGCGAATCGTTGAATCCGGGCATGACCAGCTTGTTGCCCGCATCAATCACCTCGGTATCGGGGCCGACAAACGGCTGCACCTTGTCGGGTGCGCCCACGGCGACGATCTCGTTGCCGCGAACCGCTACGCATCCCGCATGAGGCTCAAGCTCCTCCGCCGTAAACAGCGCCGTGGTCTTAATGACGATGTCGGCAGGAACCACCGTCTCCATGATTACTCGCCGTCCTTAGCAGCGGCAGCCTGCATAGCCTTGCGGCCGAGCTCGGGCAGGAAGAAGACCGGCACCACGGAAAGCAGGAAGCAGAGGCTCTCGAGGCCCATGTTCATGGTGTAGTCGGCGCCGGCGACAGCGGAGATGCCGATGGGCAGGAAGTAGCTCATGAGCAGGGAGATGGTGCCGACGATGCCGCCAGCGGAACCGGCGTACGTGTCACCGATCTCGGGGAGCAGAACCGGCATGGACTGCATGATCGGGCCGTTGATTGCAGTGAAGAAGCCGTTGATGACCAGGATCGCCCACAGCAGGAAGCCGACGGGGGTGTACCACGTCACGAACATCGAGACAGCGCCGATGAGCGTGGTGACGATGAGGAAACCCTTGAACTTGCCAAGCTTGTCGCAAAAAGCAGGGCCCACGATGCAGCCGAAGAAGCTGCCGACGGCGACGATGGCGGCCATGAAGCCGGCGGTAGCGGCATCGATGCCCTTGCCAAGCTGGAGCGCCTGGGGCAGGAAGCCGGCATAGGCAGTGGTGGAGGCGAGGCCAAAGCCAACGCCGATGGAGATCAGCCACACGCCGGGGCTCTTGATGGCGACCTTGAGGTAGTCGAGCACGGGCTCGGGCTCGGGAAGCGGCTGACCCTCGGGCACGTCACGGTCGAGTACGATCCAAAGAACCCAGGAGATGGTCATGACGACAGCGGCAACCATGTAGGAGTTGAAAACGCCGCCGAACATGCCGGCGCAGATCTGGGCGACGACGATAGCGACGCACGAAGCGGCGTAGAACAAGCCCATGGCAAAGCCGGTCTGCTCGCGGAACCACGTGCCGAGCACCTTGATGAGGTTGGCGTTGAGCGCCGAGATGCCCATGCCGATCAGGAACATCGACGCCATCTGCATCGTGAACGAGTCGAGCGTAAAGCAGCGGAGGAAGCCGCCGGCAACCGAAATTGCGGTGCAGACCGTAACGACCTTCTTGGAACCGATGCGGTCACCGAGGGCGCCCAACGGAATCGAGAAGAAAACGGCGGTAAGCATGGGGACGAGGAACAGCATCGAGAAGCCAACGGTATCGATGTTGAGCATCGGCATGACCTCGACGGCAAGCGCCGAGACCTGATACTGCATGTAGTTAGCCATAAAGCACAGCAAGCAAACGACCGAAACGATTGCCCAGCGCCATGAAGGAAGTTTCTCTTCCATGATGACTCCTTTGGTTAGTCGAGCATTCAGACAACTTGGAGAGCCGGGCCCTGGCTCTTCGGTGCCCTCATTTTGCGATTGACCCCTCGCCGAAACCATTCGGCATCCGGCTTATCATCATGCGAAAAAAGGAGTAGTATCACTACGCTAAATAGCTAAAACGCCAGCTTAAACCCTACGCAATCTCATCGGAGGTCATCTTGAGCTTTCTGTCCGATTCCGAGTGGCTCTGCTTAAACGATCTTGTGCTTTCGATTAATTCCATCGACAACGACCGGGAATTCCGGTCGACCGTCCTCAAGAAGTTACGTTTTCTTATCCCCTACGAGTCGGCGGCGTTTTTCCTGAGCGATCTTTCCAAAGACCTCGTTTCCACCCCGCAGGAATGGAAGACGCGCGTCTTTCTCGACCCGCTCGGCATCGACGTCCCCGCCGGGATGCTCGAGCGTTACACCGAAGAGTATTGGCAACAGGATATGATCGTCGCGCATCGCAACCTCACGCGCTCGACGGTGCTGCGCGAATCCGACCAGCTCAGCCCCGGCGATATCGAGAGTAGCTATATGAAGGACTACCTTGGCGGCCGTCATGTCGTCAACGTGAGTTTCTTTAACGATGAGGGCTTTTTGGGATCGCTCAATCTCAATCGCAAAAAAGAGGAGGGCGACTTCACCGACCGCGAAGTCCAGATTCTGGAGCTGATCGAGCCCCACCTTACCAATCGCCTATCCAAATGGCGCGTCCGGGCCGACCGCAGCTCATCCGAGGTAGTGTTCGCCCACGACTACGATGTCTCGGCGCGCGAAATCGACGTATGCCGCTGTGTGCTATCGGGCATGGACAACGCGGCCATTGCCGAAGAGCTCTGTATCAGCACCGGCACCGTTAAAAAGCACCTGGAGAATATCTTTCGAAAGACGCAGGTCAACAGCCGCGTTGGGCTCATGGCGCTCCTTCAGCAGTACACGGCACTCAAACAGTAAGCCCAAGCGCGGCGGCGTCGATGCATCTACGCCCTATAGAGCACGTTGTCGGCAAAGAAGTCAGCCGGCGGATCCATGCAGGCGATCTCGCCGTCGAACATCATGGCGATGTCGTCGGCAACCTGCTCGGCAAAGTCCAGGTCGTGCGTGGCCATGATAACGGTGCCGCCAGCCTGCGCATGGTCGCGCAGTACGCGGGCGATGATGCGGCGGCTGGCCATGTCCAGACCCTTGGTGGGCTCATCGAGCAGCAAAAGCTCGGGGCCAATCAGCAGCAACTTTGCCAGCGCGAGCAGCTGGCGCTGTCCGCCCGAAAGATCGTACGGATGACGCGTCCCGAGGCCATCGAGCCCCAGTCGGGCAGTGAACTCACGCACTGCGGACTCGTCGTATCCGCAGGTCGAAGCCCATTCCATCAGCTCGTCGCGCACCGTTTCGGCGACCAGCAGTGCCTTGGGGTTTTGCGGCAGCAGCGCTGCCGATCCCGCCCCGCGCTCCATATGCCCACGCTGCAGCTTGACCGTCTTGGCCAGCACCGAAAGCATTGTCGACTTGCCGCAGCCGTTACCGCCAACAACCGCATGCACCGCGCCAGCCGAGAACACTGCATCGAGTCCGCGCAGCACCCAACCGCCCGCGCGATCGTAGCGAAACCAGCTCCCTGCCAGGGTGGTAGCCGACCCAGCGTGCATTTTTGGGAGTATTCGGCATCCACCGGCGCGCGATGGCGCCCCCGAGTCGTCTTGCGGCAGGATTTGCGCCTCAAATTCGGCCGATTTGCCCGATTTCAGTCCCTTTTCTGCACCCGGAGCGCCTGAGCGCGGGCCCAAAGAGTCCAGCTGGCCACTGACGCTGCTGAAAACTCCGTTTTTTGCACGCCGCGAGGCACCCCACTCTGGCACCTCGCCAGAAAACAGCTCTTCACGGTGCCCCAAGGAGGCAATGTCAGCCACCTCGCACACGCGTCCGTTTTCAATCCGGTACGCGCACGTCGCGTATTCGAGCATCGGGCGCGGTTGGTGCGTTGCCACGACAACCGTGCAGCCCAGCTCGCGGTTCACGCGAAACAGCGCATGCAGGAAGTTTTTCTCGGCAACGAGATCGAGTTGGGACGTGGGCTCGTCGAGCAACAGCACGCGCGGGCGCAGCGCCAGCACGGCCGCCAGCGACAGCAGCTGCTTGCGTCCACCCGAAAGCGTATCGGTATCGCGATGCAGCCAGTCCTCCAGCCCAAAGAAATAGCTGGTCTCGGCCACGCGACGACGCATCTCGTCACGCGCTAGCCCCAAGTTTTCCAGGCCAAACGCCATCTCGTGCCACACGGTCTCGCACACAATCTGGTTCTCGGGATCCTGGAACACATAACCCACGCGTTCCGCGGACGTCCGAACATCCATGTCGGCAACGCTCTCGCCCAGCACGCGCAGCTCGCCAGCGCATTCGCCCGTCGGCGAAATCTCGGGCTTGAGCAGCGAGAGCAGCGTTGACTTGCCCGACCCAGTACCACCCACCAGCAGTGCAAACGCACCTTGGGGAACAGACCAGTCGAGCCTGTCAAGCACCGGCGCCTCAGCCCTGGGGTAGGTAAAGCTCAGGCCCCGCACCTCAATCGCAGGCGCATCCGAGCCGCACGCCCCGCCCGTTACCGAGCAGCTATCCAACCGAGTCATCAGCCAAACCTCTTCTCGTCAATCGCGTGCAACACACAGGGCAGCACCATCCAAGCCGCGTACACAATATAGCCAGGCCACGGCGCCGGCACCGAAAGCTGAGGGTAAAACGAATACTGCGTCGTCGCGGCCCACGCCACCGCAACCGCAGCGGCGCCAAACAGCGCAAGCCCCACAAGCGCGGCAGCGTCGCCGCGCCCCAGCCGATACCGCGCGTACGTCGTGCGACGCGTCGCGGCACCCCACCCACGGGAGCGCATGGCGTCCGCGCGCTCCAGCGAATCTTCCATGCCCCAGCCCATCAACACGCTCGATGCCCGCAAACGCGAACGCACGGGGTCGGCCGGCGCTCGGCCCGGTACATCAATCGCATCCTGTACCGCCAGTACCGTACGACCGCGGCGCAAAAACT
>UQXT01000084.1 GCA_900545075.1 uncultured Collinsella sp.
GTCGAGCCGATGAGTCCGCGACCCGTGCGTGTGTTGGTTCGCATGCAGGCTGAACTGGTGAAATCCCAGTACCAACGGTTAGAGTCCGGATGAAAGAGGCAGGTGATCTTATGTCTGAACAGTCGCAGCATATCCATTTTGAGAACACGAATAGGTGGAGCACCAAACAGCTCGTAACCATGGCGCTTATGTGTGCCCTGGGCGCGCTCTTTATGTATGTGCAGCTGCCCATTCTTCCTTCGGCGCCGTTTTTGACGTATGACCCGTCGCTGGTGCCGGCGATGGTGTGTGGATTTGCGTATGGTCCTGGTGCCGGCACCGCTGTTGCCGCCATGGCGATCGTTATCCATGCGCTTACCACGGGCGATTGGGTCGGTGCGCTTATGAACTTGGTTGCCACGCTGGGCTACATTCTGCCCGCGGCTATTGTCTACCAGAAGATGCATACCTATAAGGGTGCCGTGATTGGCCTAGTGCTCGGCGTTATTGCCGCTACGGCGTTGTCTATGGTCGCAAATCTTACCATTGGCGTATGGTTCTGGTATGGCTCGGTCGATGTGATTGCCCCGCTCATGATTCCTGCGGTGCTGCCGTTCAACCTTATCAAGACCGTGCTCAACTCGGTGCTGACGCTTGCGGTGTACAAGGCGGTCTCCAACCTCATCACGCCCAAGAAGGACCAGGTCAAAGGCCGCGCATGATTGAGTGTCGGGGCGTTTCCTTTAGCTATGACGGTGCTGCACCGGCGCTCGATGGCATCGATCTGAACATCGAGGATGGCGAGTTTTTCTGTATCCTCGGTGGCAATGGGTCGGGCAAGTCGACGTTTGCCAAGCATCTGAATGCGCTGCTGCAGCCCGATGCGGGCACGGTACGTATCAACGGCATGGATGCGTCCGACCCCGAGCTGGTCTACGACATTCGCTCGACCGCGGGCATGGTATTCCAGAATCCCGATGATCAGCTGGTGGCAACGCTTGTCGAAGATGACGTTGCGTTTGGTCCCGAAAACCTTGGCGTGCCATCGGCGCAAATTGCGCAGCGCGTACGCGAGGCGCTGAAGGGCGTGGGGCTGGTGGGCTTTGAGCGCCACGAGACCCATGCGCTTTCGGGTGGCCAAAAGCAACGCGTGGCGCTTGCCGGCGTGCTCGCCATGGAGCCGCGCGTTCTCATTTTGGATGAGGCTTCCTCGATGCTCGATCCGCGTGGACGTCAGGGCCTTATGAAGGCTTGCCGCGCGTTGCACGATCGCGGCATGACCATCGTGATGATTACGCACTTTATGGAAGAGGCCGCCGAGGCCGATCGTGTCGCGGTGTTTCGGGCAGGGCGCGTTGCCATGATCGGTACGCCCGAGGAAATCTTGACGCGGGCGGACGAACTTGCGCAGCTCAACCTGGATATGCCGGCGTCGTGCTGTCTGGGCAGAGCACTTCGTAAGAAGGGCGTGCCCGTTTGCGCGCAGGTGCGTGAGGTGGATATGGTCGCCGAGATTGCGCAGGTTTATGCCGAGCGGAGCGGGGCGGACATCGCGGGGCAGCCTTCCGCATCCGATTCTCATGTGCTTGACAATGGATCCTCTGCAGCCGACGGGATAGCTGCGTCGGAGCCCGTTATCGAGATTTCGCACCTCTCGCATAGTTACTCGCTGAGCGCCCGCGAGCGCCGTCGCTGGCGTAAGCGCTCGGCCACTGCGGACGCATTGAGCAAACAGGCCCTTTGGGGCAACGATCCAAACAGCCCCTGGGCACTGCGCGACGTTTCGCTGACGGTGTGTCGCGGTGAGTTTCTGGGCCTGGCGGGTCATACCGGCTCGGGTAAATCAACGCTGGTTCAGCATCTCAACGGGTTGATTCGTCCGCAGGAGGGAAGCGTTTGCGCGCTGGGGCTCGACCTGTCAAACAAGAAAGACGCCGCCGCGGTTAAGGCCAAGGTCGGCGTGGTGTTTCAGTATCCCGAGCGCCAGTTATTTGCTGAGACCGTGGCGCAGGACGTGGCGTTTGGCCCGCGTAACCTTGGTCTGCCGCAAGACGAGGTTGCGCGCCGTGTCGCATCATCGCTTGCACGCGTGGGCCTCGACCTTGCCGCGATAGGCGACAAGAGCCCCTTTGAGCTTTCGGGTGGCCAGCAGCGGCGTGTGGCGTTTGCTGGCGTGCTTGCTATGGAGCCCGAGGTCCTAGTACTCGATGAGCCCATGGCAGGGCTCGATCCGGCGGCGCGCAGGGATTTCCTAGGGCTCATCGGTCGACTCCATCGCGAGGGTCTGACCGTTGTTATGGTTTCACACAGCATGGATGACCTGGCAAATTGTTGTGACCGTATCGTTGTGATGAACGAGGGCGCGGTGTTTGTCGAGGGAACGCCCTCGCAGGTTTTTGCGCACGCGAACGAGCTCAAGTCGATTGGCCTGGGCGTTCCTGCCGCCCAGCGTATGGCGCTGGCGCTCGCACAGGCCGGCGTGCCGCTCCGCTGCGACAGGCTTTATACGGTTGGGGCGCTGGCCGACGAGCTGGCCGGCTTGCTGCTGGGCTGCGCGGACGGACCTTTGAGGGCTCCGTGTCAGGCCGGTTCCAAGATAGCCGCGCGAGAGGAGAAATGCTAATGGAGGCGTTCTCATTTGGCAGCTATTATCCCGGGGATAGCGCGGTGCATCGTCTGGATCCGCGCACTAAGTTGCTCCTAGGTTTCGCATTTCTGATCACCGTGCTCACCGTCGGAAGCTTCCGCGGGCTGGTTCCGGTTGCAATGTTTGTGGTTCTGGTCTATGTCGTGGCCCGGGTGCCGCTTCGCCGCGCCCTGTCATCGATGGCGCCGCTGCTGGCGATCGTCGTGGTGGTCGCGGTACTCAATCTGTTTTCCGACCAGAGTGGCCGCACCCTGTGGCAGCTTGGCTTTTTGCAGGTGAGTGAGGGCTCGCTGCGTTCTGCGGCGTTTATGGCATGCCGTCTGACCCTGATGATGGCCGGCATGAGCGCCATTACACTCACCACGCCGACGCTCGACCTCACCGCGGGTTTTGAGCGCCTGCTCGCACCATTTGCGCGCGTGGGGCTTCCGGCGCACGAGCTCGGCATGATTATGGGTATCGCGCTGCGGTTTATGCCGCAATTTGCCACCGAGATGAAACAGACGGCCGATGCACAGGCAAGTCGCGGCGCGCGCGTGACGGGTGGTCCGCTCGGCGGTGTACGCATGCTCGGCAGCGTGGCGATTCCGCTGTTCACCGGCGTGTTCCGTCATGCCGAGACGCTTTCGGCCGCCATGGATGCGCGCTGTTATCACGGCGAGCGGGGACGTACGCGTTTACATGCGCTTACGTTTGGCCGCGGGGATGCACTGGCAGCGGTGGCGATGGCGCTGCTGGTGACATGCGTTGTCGTTATCAATCTTCAACTCGTCTAAGCTCGATTCGAGTGCAAGAAAGGGGTCTCTATGACCGACATCGATCGCACGGCTCAGCTCGAGCGCGTCTGCTCGTATCTCCGGCGCATTCCGGCGTGGTATCTTGCCACGACCGATGCAAGCGACGGGCATCAGCCCCGCGTGAGGCCGTTTTCGTTTGTCATGGTTGATGATGGCAAACTGTGGTTTTGCACGTCGCGTGACAAGGACGTGTGGGCGGAGTTGAGCGCGAATCCCAAGTTTGAGGTATCGGGTTGGAAGCCGGGGGAGTGCTGGATCGTGTTAACTGGCGAGGCTGCGCTCGAGGATGATGCATTCGTGAGCGACAAGGTGCGCCAGGCGGGCTTTAAGCACATGGTGGGCATTGGCGAGCAACACGATAGCGCCAACGACGGCCGCCTTGCGTTCTTCTCGGTCCGCAACATCGCCGCGCGGTTCTGCGATATTGACGGCAGCGAAGAGCGCCTCGAGCTCTAATTTCCCAAATTGACTACCCCTTCCAAAAAACGGGTCAGGCGACAGGAGGAAACGTGGACGGATTGAATACGGTGCTGGAGTATCTGACGTCGGTACCGGCGTGGTATCTGGCGACGAGCGTGGACGGGCAGCCGCATGTGCGTCCGTTCTCGTTTGCACAGATTCAGGACGGCAAGCTGTGGTTTGTGACGGCGCGCACCAAAGATGTGTGGCAGGAGCTTCTGCAAAACCAGCGCTTT
Organism: uncultured Collinsella sp.; assembly: GCA_900545075.1. Classification (GTDB taxonomy): domain Bacteria; phylum Actinomycetota; class Coriobacteriia; order Coriobacteriales; family Coriobacteriaceae; genus Collinsella. The sequence continues at coordinate 4,119 of UQXT01000084.1, forward strand.
GAGGCCACAAGTTGGTGGCCGGGCCATGGTTGGTTGATTCTGCGCGGGCGTGCGGGTCTGGACGACCGGGCTTCGAGCGAGATGCGCGAGGCCGGATGGAAACATCTTGAGCGCTTGAGCGAGCACTATGAGGGGCCTAACGACCCCGCGCTCGTCTTCTTTAGCGTCGAGGATCCCAAGGCTTTTATCTGCAATCACGACGAATGGATGCCGGTCGAGCTCTAGCCAGCTGGCTCATCCTAACAACTTAGTTTTCGCATGGGCGGGCCCCGTGTTGCCCGGCACCGTAAGGAGTGCCGGTCAATACGGAGCCCGCTCTATTTGTCAATTCCTTCAAGCGAATGTGTCGGGAATGTTTCAATGCATGAACGTGCAAGCTATTTACGTATTCATGCATCTTTTGGTGCTAAAGTTTCAACCCACTTCATAACGACCGCTGCGAAATGCGCATCGGTGCATAAATCGCAGACAAGGAGTCTGATATGTCTTTGAAGGTTGGAATCGTCGGCGCGGCCGGATATGCCGGAGCCGAGCTCATTCGCCTCGTGCTCGGTCATCCCGAGTTTGAACTTGTTGCCATTACGTCTAACGCCGATGCCGGCCAGCCGCTGTCCGCGGTGTATCCGAGCTTTGCTGGCGTGAGCGATCTGGTTTTCACCACGCATGACGCCCCCGAGCTTAAGAGCTGCGATGCGGTTTTTCTTGCCGTGCCGCACACGGCTGCCATGGCACAGGTGCCCGCGCTCCTTGCCGCGGGCGTTTCCTGCTTTGATCTTTCGGCCGATTACCGTCTGAGCGACCCGTCCGTCTTTGAGGCATGGTATGCCGCCGAGCACACGAGCCCCGAGCTGCTCAAGACTCGCGCTTTTGGCCTGCCCGAGCTGTTCTGCCAGGACTTAGAGACCGCTGCTTCCAGCCATGCCGCCGGAAAGCCCGTTTTGGTCGCCTGCGCCGGCTGCTATCCCACCGCAACGAGCCTTGCTGCCGTTCCTGCCGTGCGTGCGGGCTGGGTGGCAGAGAACGGCCCCGTGATTGTCGATGCCATTAGCGGCGTGACGGGCGCCGGTAAGTCCTGCAACGCCCGCACCCACTTTTGCAGCGCGGACGAGAACCTGGAAGCCTATGGCGTGGGCAAACATCGCCACACGCCCGAGATTGAGCAGATCCTGGGCCTGACCGATCGCGTCGTCTTTACTCCGCACTTGGCACCGCTCAAGCGCGGCCTGCTTTCCACGGTGACGCTGCCGCTCGCGCCGCAGGCCCTCGACACGCTGACTCTTGAGGATGTCGTCGACCATTACAAGAAGTTTTACGCCGGTCGCACCTTTGTGCGCATGCTCGATGCCGGCCAGCAGCCCAAGACGGCTTCGGTCGTCGGTACCAATGCCGCCCAGATCGGCCTTGCGCTCAACAAGCGTGTGGGCGTGCTGGTGGCGACGGGTGCTATCGACAATTTGTGCAAGGGTGCTGCGGGCCAGGCGGTCCAGTGCGCCAACATCGTTTTTGGCTTTGACGAGCGACGAGGCTTGCCCACAGTGGCGTGCCCGGTGTAGCACATTCGATTGTTAACGATTTGGTAGTCGGGTATCGAGTTGGGCGCCACTTTTAAGCTGGTCTAGTAGTTGCGACCGGTATGGCGTGCCAGCCGATGCCCGCTTTTTTATTTGATATAAGGAGTCGTAGGGACGATGAATACCGACCTGATTGATATCAAGATTCGCGCCGTCGAGGGCGGCGTTACGGCAGCTGCTGGCTTTAAGGCCGCAGGCATCCATGCGGGATTCCGGAAGAATCCCGAGCGCTTGGACTATGCGCTCGTGGTGCCTGATAAGCCCTGTCCCGGCGCCGGCGTGTTTACGACCAACCGTTTTTGCGCGGCGCCCGTGCAGGTGAGCCGTGCCAACCTGGGCGGTTCGGACAAAGGCTATGGCATCGTCGCTGGTGTTTCAATCAACTCCGGCAACGCGAATGCCGCTACGGGCGAGACCGGCCTTGCCTGCGCACGCGAGACATGCAACATCGCGTCGCAGGTCATCGGCTGTGAACCCCAGCAGATCCTAGTTGCATCCACAGGCGTGATCGGACAGATTCTGCCGATCGACACGTTTGAGACGGCCGTTCCGTCCGCCTTCGAGGCGCTCTCCGCTCATGGTGGCGCCGATGCCGCCCGTGCCATCATGACGACTGATACACATTCCAAGGAGTATGCCGTTCGCTATCGCAGTGAGGCTGCGGGCCATACAGGCAACGCCTATACGGTGGGCGGCATGTGCAAGGGGTCGGGCATGATCATGCCCAATATGGCCACCATGATCGCGGTCATTACTACCGATGCCCCCGTCGAGCCGGCGACGCTCCACGCCCTGTTGCTCTCGATCGTTAAGCAGACCTTTAATAAAGTGACGGTCGATTCCGATACCTCGACCAACGACACTTGTATCATGCTTGCTTCTGGCGCTGCTGCCGCAGATGTCGAGGCCATCGTCGAGGGCACTGACGCCTTTGACGAGTTGGCCTTTGCCGTGCACGAGGTGTGCGAGAGCCTGGCGCGCAACATCGCCGCCGACGGCGAGGGCGCATCCAAGCTCGTGACGGTTAATGTTACCGGCGCCGCTAACGACGAGGAAGCCGATATCGCCGCCCGTGCCGTTGCCAATTCGCCGCTCGTCAAGACCTGCATTGCTGGCCACGACTGCAACTGGGGCCGCGTCGCTATGGCGCTTGGCAAGTGCGGCGTGCAGTTTAATCAGGAAGACGTTTCCATCGACATGATGGGCATGCCGGTCTGCCGCGATGGCCTGACCGTTCCCTTTGACGAGGACGAGGCTCTGCGACGTTTTGAGGCGCCCGAGATCGTGATCTCGGCCGACCTGGGCGCAGGCGACGCGGCAACGACCGTGTGGACCTGCGATCTCACGCACGAGTACATCTCCATCAACGGCGACTACCGTTCCTAGATTCCAGGCACGCTGCGCATCTCGCCGCAATTGCGGACAGCGGAGCACGGCGCGATAACGATACGAAAGACGAGGCAGATTATGAAATTCGCACGCGATTGTCGTTCGAGCGAATCCAACGAAGCAACCGCGCAGCTGCTGTTCGAAGCGCTGCCGTGGATTAAAAACCTGACCGGCAAGACGGTCGTTATCAAGTATGGCGGAGCCGCCATGGTCGATGAGCAACTGCGCCGCGACGTGATGAGCGACATCGTTTTGCTCAAGATCATCGGCATGCGCCCCGTTATCGTGCATGGCGGCGGCAAGGCCATCAACGAGGCGCTGAGCCATTACGATATTCCCGTCGAATTTAAGAATGGCCAGCGCGTGACCACGCCGGCGACTATGGATATCGTGCGCGAGGTGCTGGGCGGCAAGGTTAACCAGGAGCTGGTCGCCGCCATCAACCACCACGGCAACCTGGCCGTGGGCGTGTCGGGCAGCGATGCCGGCACGCTCATCGCCGAGCCGCTCGACCCCGAACTCGGTCGCGTGGGCAAAGTGACGCACGTCAACACCGACTATATCGAGCGCTTGCTCGATAGCGAGTACATCCCCGTCATCGCTACCGTCGCGGCGGGGGAGGACGGCGGATTCTTCAACATCAACGCCGATACCGCCGCCGGCGCCGTTGCCGCGGCGCTCCACGCGCATAAGGCGATCTTTTTGACCGACGTCGACGGCCTGTACAAGGACTTTAGCGACAAGGACTCACTCATCTCTAACCTAACGCTCGACGAGGTTAACGAGATGCTCTATGGCGGGGAGGTCGATAAGGGCATGATTCCCAAGCTGCGCGCGGCCGTCGATGCGCTTGCCGGCGGTGTATTTCGCGCCCACATCATTAACGGTACCACGCCGCATTCGCTGCTCCTGGAGCTGCTGACCGATGCCGGCGTCGGCACTGTGATCCACTCTACCGAGACGGCCTACGAGTTCGATACGCACCCGCACCCGCTTTCGACCTTTGCGGCGCGCCTGACCGAGAACCTCGACGAGGTCGAGAAGCTCCAGACGGTCTAGCTGACCCGCAGCCGCCCCATTCCTGCACCCATAGCCCCGCGCCGTCTGGCGCCCAACGAAAGGCATCTCATGTCACTTGCAGCTCAGCAATCGCTTGAATCCCATTACGTTATGCATACCTTTGGCCGCTCTCCGGTCGAGTTTGTCGAGGGTCACGGCATGAAGCTCACCGGCGACGATGGCCGTGAGTACCTCGACTTTCTTGCCGGCATCGGCGTGTGCAGCCTAGGTCATGGCGACCCGGCTGTGCTCTCGGCGCTCGAGGCACAGACCAAAAAGCTCATGCATGTCTCCAATTACTTCTACATTGAGCAGCGCGGACAGGTCGCGGCGCTGCTGTCCAAGCTTACTAACGACGACGTAGATGGTGCGCGCGTGCTTGCCGATGCCATTGCAGCCGGCGATGAGACCACGGCAGCTGCTCTTGGTGCCCCGGCTGCGGATGAGCAGGTTTGGGAGACCTTCTTTGCCAACTCTGGCGCCGAGGCCAACGAGGGCTCGATGAAGCTCGCGCGCCTGTACGCCAAGCGTGCCGGTAATGGCGGCAACACCATCGTGTGCATGCGCGGAGGCTTTCACGGTCGTACGCTCGAGACCA
>UQXT01000085.1 GCA_900545075.1 uncultured Collinsella sp.
TCGGGCCAAGGCCGTCAACGTCAAGGGCGTTGCCAACCGCGCCGTCGCAACCGTTTTGACGGCGGGCCTCATCGCTCAGCCGCTCATGTCGCCGCTGGCGGCAATCGCCGCGCCGTCAACCGATAACGGCGATTCTGTTCAGGGGGGGGGTAGTTCTGTAGAGAACACCGTTGTCGCCGGTAACCAGGCGGTCGTAAAGACGGCTGCCCAGCTGGCCGAGGAGTCGGCAAAGCAGCTCAAGGACGCTCAGGCCGCCTACGATGCGGCCCAGAAGAAGGCCGACGCGGCGGGCCAGTCTCAAAAGCAGGCGCAGCAGCAAAGAGACCATGCTGCAAAGGCCCTGAGCGACAACACGGCCGAGCAGAACGCGGCAGAAGTCGCCGCGCTTCATGAGAAGATTGACGAGCTTAAGGCGGCCGTCGACAAGGCCGAGCAACAGCAGAAGAAGCTGGACGACCTGAACGGCCAGCTCGATCAGGCCAACAAGAGCGTCGATGAAAAGACCCAGGCGCTCAAGGATGCCGAGACAAAGCGCGACGAAGCCAAGAAAGCCCTCGATGACGCCAAGGCCAAGCTCGAGGCCATGGATGGGTACGAGGCCGCCAAGAAGGCCGTCGATGACGCGCAGGCAAAACTCGATGCAGCGAACGCCGATGTGAAGACTGCCGAGGGTGAGCTCGATGCCGCCAAGACGGCTCTCTCCAATGCCGAGAAGGCAAAGAGCGATGCCGAGTCTGCTCTGACGTCCGCTCAGGCAAAGAAAAAGCAGACCGCCGCTGCCCTCGCCGCCGCAACCGCCGCACGTGACAACGCCCAGAAGAAGCTTGATCAGGCGCAGACTGCGCTCGATGCCGCTACTTCTGGCACGGGCGTCGATCTGAAGGCGCTCGAGGCTGCTAAGAAAACCGCTGCCAACGAGCTTGCTACCGCGCAGAGCGCCCTTGACGCCGCGACTGCCGCCGACGCTACTGCACAGTCGAATCTCAAAAATGCCCAGGCTGCCGTTCCTACTGCTCAGGAGCGTGTCAACTCCGCTAATACTGCCGTGTCATCCGCGCAGGCTGCATACGACGAGGCGAACGCGAAGTTCAGCGACGCGAAGGGCAAGTACACCACCGCCAAGGATGCATACGAGCAAGCTCAGCAGACCGAGGGCGATAAGAAGGCCGAGTACGACCGACTCGTCGAGGTTCGCAAGCAGAAGCAGAAGGCCTACGATGCCGCCAACGCCGACGTCACTGCTGCGGGAAAAGCCCGCGACGCTGCGAACGCCGAGGTCGAGAAGCTTAACCAGCAGATTGCCGACCTCAAGTCGAACATGACCGTAGACCAGAATGTCATCAACCAGGGTATGTTCGGCTTCTTGAGCTATATCAGCGGCGGCAGCCAGTTCACGGCCATGCAGAAAAAGAACGCCAAGGATGCCGTGTCGATGCTGACCGGTGCTGATGACAAGGCCGAATGGTATGACGAGTACGTCGATCAGGACATGTCTCGCGACACCAACCCGCTTTCCTTGGAGCAGATGCGCAACGCCCTGACCTACCTCGACACCCAGAACAACCTCCGCAAGGCGAACGGCCAGTCGGCGCTCAGCGTCAGCCTTCGCATGATTGTTGCCGCTGCACTGAACGTGTCTTATTCATCGAATAATGATTTGAAGCACTCGAACTGCTACTGGGACAATGGAGAAAATCTCGCAGATGGCGGCGGAGCATACACCGGCGGTGAGACTGAGGATACCCTCGGCTGGCCCTACACCAGGCTCTATACTTGGGAGAAGAAGATCTTCGACAAGTATGTAGAGCAGTATGGCGACGACCTCGGCAAATACCGATATGAGTCCTATTACATCTTTCAGAACTACAACAGCATCTACAAGGAGTGCGGGCACTATCTTAACATCGTCGATTCCGCTACGGTCGCAATCGGTATTGCAACGGGTAGCGGAAAGAACGCCGATTCCGAGGTAACCGCATTCGATTACAGCGAGGATGACACTCAGGCTGATTTCACTGTCTCCGAGTTCAAGAAGCTCCTGAACGACTACATCGATTCCGCCTACAATGCAGGCGGCACGCAGGAGCAGAAGGAGCAACTCAAGCAGCTGCAGAATAAGCTGGCAGAGGCAGAACGGGCTTCCGCCGCTGCCGATACATCGTATCAAGCCGCCACGAGCAGGCAAACCGCTGCGCGGGATGTCCTCACCGCGGCCGATACGAGCGTGAATACCGCCAAGGGCGAGTACGAGAAGGCGAAGTCTGCTACCGCTGCGGCCAAGACCGCCTATGACGCGGCCGATGCAAATTTGAAGCGTATCGACATCGCGACGCCGAAGGCGAACCTTGATGCCGCCAAGAGCGAGGCCGCCGCTGCCAAGTCCGCGCTCGACGCCGCTAACGCAAAGCTCTCCGAATGCCAGAAGAAGGCGCAGGAGGCCGCTGTCCGCATGACCGAGGCGCAGGCTGCTCGCGATGACGCCCAGGCGAAGGCCGAAAAGGCCAAAAAGGCCTATGACGATGCTACCGCTTCGGTCAAGGACCTCACCGCCAAGCGCGAGGCCGCAAGGGCGGATCTTGAGAGCAAAAAGAGTGCGCTCAATGACGCCACGAAGGTCGACGCCGCCGCTCAGGCCGAGGTGGAGCGTGCCCAGGCTGCACAGACCGCTGCCGCAACGGCTCTCGCAAATGCTCTGCAGGAGGTCTCCAACAAGCAGCAGGCTCTGTCCGACGCCCGGGGCATGGCCGCGACTGCGCAGTCCGCGCTCGACGCGGCGAACGAGGCATTCAAGCGCTACGTCGTGGCCCAGAAGGCTGTTGACGACGCCCAGGCAGCTTATGATGTCGCCGACGCCGGCGTTGGCGAGGCCCAAAAGCAGCTCGACGCAGCAAACGAGGCAGTAGTCGATGCGAATTTCGAGATCGTCAAGGTCAAGGCCGAGCTCGCAGCCATCGAGGAGCTCAAGGCAGACCTCGAAAACGTTGATCATAGGGCCTCTCTCGCTGCCGGCACCACGGTGTTCAATGCGGGCTGGACGCCCAAGAACCAGCTTCGCAAGCTCGATGCTGCCTACGCGCGCTATAAGGCTGCCGTCGACGCCGAGGCGGGTCTCAAGCAGGCGGCTGCCGATGCCGACGCCAAGCTGTCTGATGCCAACGGCGTCTATGCCGCCGCGCTGGCCGAATTTGGCGATGCCAAGGACGCTCTGGCTGCTGCACAGGCCGAGTACGACAAGTACCACCCCAAGGCCGAGCCGCAGACCAAGCCGCAGGCCAAGCCCCAGGTCACACAGGCGGCTGCAAAGGCTCCCGCGGGCAAGCAGAAGACTACGTCGGACAAGCTCGCCCAGACTGGCGACAATTCCGCTCTTGCGGGCGAAGTGTTCGTCATCGGCGGCATCACCCTCGTGGCCGCTGGTGTGACGCTGGGCGATCGTCGTCGCAAGCAGATGTAGCGTTTCGAGCGTAGTTTCTGCAACGAACTTCGGTTCATAGCAGGAGCGCTTCGATAGCTTAACCGATAAGGCCGGCGCGCTGTTAAACGCAGCGTGCCGGCCTTTCTTTGTTTCGATATCAAAAAGCCCGGTCGGCAGCCGCGAAAGCTACCGACCGGGCAAGCCGTAGGCGATATGGTTGCCGTCGAGCGGCCGCTCGACTTAGCCCAGCAGGCTCAAGCCAACAGAGACAAACGCCAGGATAACGCCGACGACGGACTCGCCGCCCAGCAGGCCGCTGGCGACAACCAGGCCCTGCTCCTGGAAGGCGGCATCCTTGGCAGCCTTCTCCTCGTCCGAAAGACCAGCCTCGGCGTCGCGGTGTGCGGCCCACTTGTCGTAGGCGAGCTTGACGCAGGAGCCCAAGAAGGCCGTGAGTGACATGTAGAACGGCAGGTACACGCCCAGGCCGATCATCATGGCCGGAATGCCGAGCCAGTACATGATGATGCCGGCGATAAAGCCGCCCGCAAACCACGGCACGCTTGGGATGCCCGAGACCATGGTGGCGACCACGCTTGCCTGCGCGGCCACAAAGCTCTTGTCGGGGCCGAAGGCGTCCGGACCATAGGCGGTGACGAGCGCGACCATGACAGCGGCGGCGACCAGGGCGCCCACGATGCCGCCAATGGCCTGACCGACCCACTGTGCGCGCGGGTTGGTGCCCAGCACGGCTCCGGCCTTAAAGTCGTTCATGACGTCGCCCGCAAGGCCGCACGCCACGGCCACGATGCCGGCGATAAAGAACAGCTTGACCTGCGCGAGCTGCGCGAAAGCTGCCACGATGAGCATGACGATGAGGCCAAAGATCTCCATGGGATCGATGCCCGTCTGGCCGCAGCTCTGAGCGCTCATGATGGTGGTGACAAAGGTGAATAGCGTGACGATGACGGCCGGGACAGGGCCAAGGTCGAGTGCGATGGCAACGATCACGGCGATGGCTGCGGTGCCCAGGCCGATGATGCCGGCGTCGAGCTTAAGCGAGCCCGAGATGAGCGACTGCTCGTCGGTGTCGGTGGAGCTGTCGGCGGCAAGACCGCGGACGATACCGGCGACCTGCGGCAGGATGTCCTTGAGGACGACGGCGACGCCAAAGCCCATCATAAGGCCCATACCGAGGGACTTGACGATACCCTGCGCGGTCACAATATCGAACAGGCCGGCAGCAGTGCCGCCAACGATGATGCCAAAGTTGCCCAGCAGCGCGCCGGCAAACCAGAAGGCGACGGGGGCGAAGCCCACGAGGAAGCCGATGGACAGCAGCATGGGCGAGTTGTAGATGGCAAAGGTCACGCCGGGGATATTGAGCGTGCACAGCATGCTGGGCACCACGCCCAGGGCGTCGCGCAGCACGCTGTAGATGCCTGCGATGGCCATGGAGCCAAAGAGCTGCTTGCCGGTCTTGCCGCCGGCCTCGGTAGCACGCAGGGTTTGAGCTGCGGCGTTGCCGGTGGGGAACTCCAGCGCGGCGTCCACGATAAAGTGACGGTGGATGAGCGCTGTCGCCAGAAGGCCCAAGATGGTGCCGGCGAGCGCCACAATAAACATGTCGAGCCAACTGATCTGGTCGGCATAGCCCAGCATCCAGGCGCCCGGGATGGTAAACGCCAGGCCGCCAGCGACCATGGCGCCCGCAGACATGATGGTGTGGGTGACGTTGGCCTCGTTGAGGCTGGCGTTGCCCATGAGCTTCAGGAAGAACAGCGAAATGACGGCAGCGAAGATGATCGGCCAGGGGAGGGCGCCCATCTTGAGGGCCGTGTAGGCCGAGCTTGCCGTGATGATCACGCAGCCAAGGACGCCGATGACGACGCCGCGCAGCGTGAGTTGACCGCGCATCGAGGTGCGGTTCGAGGGATTGCTCATATAGAACTCCTTTGCGTATATCCGCTTCCCCCGCAAGCGCCGCTACGGATACGGCGCGGGAAGTCGGGTTACCAAGGGCCGCCGCGTGAGCTCGCGCACGACCGCGCATCAGTATAGCCGCAAGCTAGTCATTTTGGGATGACTGGTTTAGGTAGGCGATATACTGCTGGGCAGACGAAAGGAGCGCCGACGATGCTTAATGGGTGCGCATACATATTGACGGCCGACGTGGGCAACACGTTCATTCGCTTTGGCCTGTTTGCCGAGGATTCGGCCGCGGCGCAGGAATGCCCGCTTGCGACGTGCGAGATCACGACGCCGTCGAGCATCACGGCCGACGAGGCGCGCATGAGGCTCACGCAGGTCATGAGCGCACTGTCAGCCGATGCGGGCATGCCGGGTGCGCTCGTTCCCGCAGCCGCAGTGCTGAGCTGCGTGGTGCCGGCGCTCGAGCGCCCGTGGAAAGCGGCGCTTTCCCGCATCTGCACGGGGCGCGTGCTCACCGTGGGGCCGGGCCTCAAGACCGGTATGCCCGTGCACTACGACGATCCGGCCGAGATCGGCCCCGACCGCATCGCTGACGCTGTGGCGGCACGCGCCGTCTACGGCTCTCCCTGCATCGTGATCGACCTGGGCACTACGACCAATATCGAGGTCATCGATGCGCGCGGAACCTTTGTCGGCGGCGTTATCGCGCCGGGTCTGGCACTTGGCGCCCGCTCGCTTTCGGCCGCTGCGGCGCGTTTGCCTCAGGTCGAGCCCTCGGCACCGACGCGTGTGATCGGCCGCAACACACGCGAGGCCATGCGCTCGGGCGTGGTCTTGGGCGAGGTAGCCCGCATCGACGGCATGCTCGACATGGTGCTCGCCGAGATGCGCGCGACCAAGGCCGCGGGGGAGGGCGACGTGCCCATCGTCATTACCGGCGATGATGCCGAGGCACTCGCGGCGTTGGTCGGCCATAGCCTGACGGTAGACGACGCACTGACGCTGCGGGGTCTCGCCGAGCTGTACCGCATCAACCAAAAGCCTCGTCGCGCATAAAGCCGAGGACGTCGGCGGGAGAGGAAACAGCCCACCTTTCACCTGCTACAATGGGTCAAACTATTGCGATTTCGGAGGTGTCTGCCATGTCGGACGATCTTCATCAAACCGCGTCGGGCAAGCGCCGCGACGTTATTAGCTGGGACGAGTTCTTTATGAGCGTGGCCATCGCCGCGCAGCGCCGCAGCAAGGACCCCAATACGCAGGTGGGCGCGTGCATCGCCAGCACCAACCACCGCATCCTTTCGGTGGGCTACAACGGTACGCCCTCGGCGCTCAACGACGACTTTTTCCCATGGGGCACGAGTGATGATCCGCTGCAGGACAAGCATAACTACGTAGTCCATGCCGAGGCCAACGCCGTGCTCAACTATCGCGGCTCGCTCAAAGACCTCGAGGGTTCCACGGTCTACGTCACGCTGTTCCCGTGCCACGATTGCGCCAAGATCCTGGCGCAGGTGGGCGTGGGCGAGGTCGTCTACCTGGACAATAAGTACGCCGATACCGACGACGGCCGCATCAGCCGTCGCATCCTCGACTCCTGTGGCATCAGCTACCGCCAGGTTATCGTCGATGTCCAGATTGGTACCGGGGGACAAACTCGGTAGTAGCGGCAACGTGTGCTAGCGCCGGCCGCCGGCAAAAGCAGCTAAAAGCCCCGTTCCAAATTGACTGCTCGTGAAAGTCGTGTCCGCGTGCATGGACGGCTCGTGAGCGGGTACACGGCTGTAGTAACATAGCTCTGTCCGCGGGCGCGCCCGCGTTATTGTGAGAAAGGAGCCCCTGTGGCTGTTAACGAAGAGCTGCTTAAGAAGGTTCTTGAGGAGATCCGCCCCAACCTGCAGGCCGACGGCGGCGATATGGAGTATGTGGGTGTCGACGACGAGGGCGTCGTCAAGCTGGAACTGCAGGGCGCCTGCGCCGGCTGCCCTATGAGTGCACTGACCCTGTCCATGGGTATCGAGCGTATCCTCAAGGAGCATGTGCCCGGCGTTACGCGTGTCGAGCAGGTCAATGCCTCCGGCGAGGCCGAGGACCTGTACGACGAGTACGCGCCGTTTTAAGATGCGAAAGCTGCGGACGGTGCGCTCCGCATAGACGTTACGCCCAAATATGCGGCTGCGAGCGTAAGGCCCGTGGCCGCATTTGTATGTAGAGAGTAGGAGGGTCGACATGCTCAACGATTTCTACCATATGCTTGATCCCGTCGCGATTTCGGCGGGGCCCATCACCATCTACTGGTACGGCTTGGCCTATGTGGTCGGAGCTCTGCTCACGGCGGTCGTCATGTATCGCACGCAGCGTCGCTGGGGTTTCGATATTACGGTCGACGACCTGACGAGCGTCGTGGTCGGTGTGGTCTTTGGCCTTATCATTGGCGCCCGCCTGTTCTACGTCATCTTTTACGGCGACGGCTACTACTGGGCACATCCGCTCGAGATCTTTGCCACCAACGAAGGCGGCATGAGTTTCCATGGCGGCTTGGTGGGCGGCATCATCGGCGGCGTGCTCGTGTGCCGCATGTACAAGCTCGATGCCTGGACTTTGGCAGACCTTGCGGTCATCGGTGCTCCGCTGGCCCTGTGCCTGGGCCGTTGCGCCAATTTCGTCAACGGTGAGCTGTGGGGTAAGCCGACCGATCTGCCCTGGGGTGTGGTCTTTGGCGGCACCGCGGGCGATATGCCGCGTCATCCCTCCCAGCTCTACGAGGCATTTCTCGAGGGCATTGTGCTCTTCTGCATTCTGCAGGTGCTCAGCCGCAAAAAACCGCTGCTGCCCCAGGGCACGTTTATGGGTGTGTTTGTGATGGGTTACGGCATTGTCCGCTTCCTCGTTGAGTTTGTGCGCGTGCCCGATGCCCAGCTTGGCTATCTGCTGGGCGGCGTCATCACCATGGGTCAGCTGTTGAGTCTGCCACTCGTGATTGCGGGCCTGGCGCTCGTCGTCTTTGCCCTCCGCCGCAACCGTCCCCAGCGCATCTACCTCGACGCCTAGCCGCCACATACCACCACAAAGGGGACAGGCACCTTTGTGGTGGTTTTGCCGGGCAACGATGACAGAACCGTAACGTTTCCCCAGATAAAACCTGCCAAAATAAACCTGTCCCTTTTT
>UQXT01000086.1 GCA_900545075.1 uncultured Collinsella sp.
CGCTCTCGCGCGATGCAGATCGCGGCGGCGCCTTCACCGCTAAGCACGGCGGCGAACGCAACTTCACCGCACTCGACGAGCTCGCGTCCGCCGACGACGTCGATGCCGTCTACATCGGCAGCCCCAACGCACTCCATCACGAGCAGGCGCTCGCCTGCATCGCCGGCGGTAAGCACGTTATCGTCGAAAAGCCCTTCTGCGCCACCGAGGCGCAAGCGCTCGAGGTCTTCCGGGCTGCCGAGGCAGCTGGCGTCGTGGCTCTCGAGGCCATGCGCCCGCTTCACGATCCCACTTTCCACGCCATTGAGGACGCTCTGGGCGAAATTGCGCCCATTCGCCGCGCCTCGCTGCGCTTTGGCAAGTATTCCTCACGCTACAACGAAATCCTCGCGGGGCGCGCCACCAATATCTTCGACTGCCACATGGCCTCGGGCTCCCTCATGGACATTGGCGTCTACGCCGTCGAGCCCATGGTCGAGATTTTCGGCATGCCCTCTGGTCTCACCAGCATGACCACGCTGCTCGACCCCTCAACGCAAGAGCTCACCCATGGCCCCATCGACGGTTGCGGTTCCATTCTCGCCAGCTATGGCGGTGGCCGTATCTCCGTCGAGCTCGCACACTCCAAAATTACGAATGACCTGCTGCCCTCGCAGATCGAAGGCGAGCGTGGCACCATCCAGATTGATCATCTGTCCACGCCCCGCAACGTACGCATCGACTACCGCGGCGACGTCGTACGCGGCTCGGCGACCGAGGCACCGCGCGAGCAAGGCGGCAACGGCCGCGCGCTCGACCTTCCCAAGTCAAGCAACACCATGGAATACGAGCTTGCCGACTTTATCACCGCTATCGACGGCGTTCATCACGTTAAAGATGAGATTTGGGAAACACGGGCCGGGCGCCATGAGCTTGGCCACTATCGCGATGTCACGCTTGTCTCGTTGCGCATCATGGATGCCGTGCGTCAGCAGGCCGGCATTACCTTCCCCGCCGATTCAGTCAAGCAGGCCTAGCGATGGGCCTCTTCGATACATTCTTCTCCAGCGTCACCGGTGGCAGTCGAGAGCCTCAAAAACCATCAGATGTCGAGCTCGAGCTGCGCCGCAGGCTTACCGTGCTCGCAAGCGACGAGGCCACTCAAGACACTCCCCTGCGCTATTTCCTGCGCTGGGCGGGGCAAGTCCAGGGCGTTGGTTTTCGCTTTACCAACACCAACCTCGCGCAGGCACGCGCACTCACCGGCTGGGTGCGTAACATGGAAGACGGCTCAGTCGAGATGGAGATACAGGGAGCTCCAGCAAACATCCTATCTCATCTCGAGGCGCTTCATGCCTCCTATGAGCGCATGGGAACGCGCTTTCGCCTCGTAGACACCCAAGTCCGAGCCCCACTTGCCAATGAAGACGGTTTCAGTCCTCATTATTAGTATTGTGTGCTAAATACGGTATCATTTACCTACGACCGTTAATAGAAAAGAGGCGAGGCGCATGGCGGTGCAAAGAAGGAATACCAGGCAGCGAAAACTGGTTCTTGACGCCGTGCGCCAAAGCTATAACCATCCCACCGCCGACGAAATCTACAACGTCGTGCGCGCGCAGGATGACAAAATCAGCCGCGGTACGGTCTACCGCAACCTCAATCTCTTGGCCGACGCCGGCGAGATCCTCTCAATCAAGACGCCGGGCGGCAGCCGCTTCGATCGCACGATCGAGCCGCATGCGCATATCATCTGCACCTCGTGCAGCCGCGTCATCGACGTACCGCTCCCCTTCGATGCCGAGCTCGATACCGAGGTATCCGAGCTAATTGGATGGGATGTCATCTCGCACTACACCATCTTTGAGGGACTCTGCCCCGACTGCCGGTAGCCTTTGGGGCATGACTGCAAATCTTCTTGCCCACCCGCTACAGCAAACAGTACATTTCTAGGTATGTCCCGAAAACCTACTCGGCGAGCAGGCGGCGCAGTTCTTCTTCGACCGTGCGCACGTAACGGACGCGGTCGTTGATGCCACGCATAGAGGGATTGCAGCTTTCCATGAGATAAGGATGGCCCACTACGTTGAGCATGTCGCGGTCGTTTTCGTTATCACCAAACGCCATCATCTCATCGGGCGAAATACCCAGGGCACGACCGTAATCGGCAAGCGCGGAACCCTTACCCGAATCAAAGCCGATAAAGTCCGTCCATTCGGTTCCCGACGTCATCACGTCGACACGGTCGCTAAAGAGGCGTTCAAAATGCTCCAGCGCCGCTGGCTGATCAACCTCGGGCGTCTGGAAGGCAATCTTAATGACATCCTCGTCAATGTCCTCGGGACGGTCGACCACCGCCACATCGCAATGGACCTCGTAACGCAAATGGTCGACGAACGCATCGTTGCCGCTTATGGTGTAAAGGTGCCCCTCACACGAAAGGGTCACGTCGGCATGGGGGTAGGCGACCACGGCATTCGCAATATCCATCGCCAGGTCACGCCCCATAGAGCGCTTGACGACGGCATGCCCCTCGTTCATCACCAGGGCTCCGTTTTCGCATACATAGGCGAGCTCATCGGCCACCGGGGCAAACAGATAGCGCAAGCTCGCATATTGACGGCCGCTCGCCGGCATAAACACGATGCCGCGACGATGCAGCTCGTCGATGAGCTCAAAGGCCTCGGAACGCGGCTCGCGCTCCCCCGGATGCAGCAACGTGCCGTCCAAATCGCAGGCGATCAGCTTGATTCCCTCAAGACCCATATGCTTTCCCCCAAAGCACCTCGTCAACAGCAAGACGGACTTTGATTGGTCGCCCCTCAAAGTCCGTCTTACGCATACGCACGCTAACCGCGCGCCTTCTTTACGATCGTAAAGTCTGGAGCCATACTCACAACGACATCCGCCGCGCTCGATGCAAAGCGTCGACTGGCATCGAGCTCGCGTGTGGCCACCGAGAGCCGAACGCCCCCGATACCCCGGAGCATACGACCCAAAACCGGTTGCACCGGCGTATACATACGCACGGTATGCTCGTCCGAGTCTCCCCGGAAGAGCGGCGCATGCATGTTGCCGATCTCCCAGCACGCATGCGCGAGCGCAATCGGATCCATGCGGTCGACTTCGACCAAATAGACTTCGGCGCTGCGCAGGCGCACGACAACCGCCACGGGTACCATGCCCGAGCGGTCAATGACGAGCACGTCGCCATCGGCAAGACGCTCGCCATCAGTGGCATCCAGCCGGGCATTCACCGTGCGCCCCAGCTCCGTCACGCCCACAAACGCGTATACATCAGCCTGGTCCCAATCGAGTAGCAGCTCGTCAACCTCAAAGATACCACCCATCTCCCGACGAAGCAGGAGCTCATAGGACGGGTCGTTGAGATTTCCCAAGCGCTCCGTAGCTACCAGGTTCACGGACATCAACTAGTCCTCGACCTCGACGAGCTCGATATCAAAGTTGAGACCCTTGCCGGCGAGCTCGTGATTGGCGTCGAGCGTCACGGCCTCGGACGTCACGTCGATGACAACGGCAGGGACAGGCATGCCGCTCGGCGTGGACAGGAAGAGCTTCATGCCCTTCTCGATCTGCTCGATGTTGGGAACCTGCTCGGCCGGGAAGGTAATAACCATCTCGGGATTGTGCTCACCGTAGGCATCGGCAGCAGGAATGTGTACAGACTTCTTCTCGCCGACCTGCATATCAATAACGGCAGCGTCGAAGCCCTTGATCATCTGACCGGCGCCGCAGGTGAACTCCAGCGGCTCGCCGCGATCGTAAGAGCTATCGAACTGCGTGCCGTCGTCGAGCGTGCCACGATAATGGGTCTTAACCTTCTTGCCCTGGTTGGACATGGTAACCTCCGTAATAAGGGCGGCACACAACGCGAGCCGCCATGAACATATGGCGCTAACTATACCCTAGTCATACAATTCAAAGGCAGTTTGCAAAGAAACGCTGCAACCGGAGGAACCATGGCATATCCCGTATTTGACCTACACTGCGACACCGCCGACCGCATCGGCTGGGCCACACTCGATCTTGACCTGCGCTTTACCGCGGGCACCGACGGCTATTTCCCCGGCGACGAGACGCACCCGCAGGATTTCGACCTCATCGAGGGCAACGCCTGCGCCATCTCGCTCGCAAAGATCGGCAAAACTCCGTGGGCACAGTGCTTCGCCACGTTTGTCCCCGACGAGATTCCCGCCGCCCACGCAGCGCGCTTCCAGGCGCAGATCATGGCGCATATGAGTGGCCAGGCCATGCTC
Organism: uncultured Collinsella sp.; assembly: GCA_900545075.1. GTDB lineage: Bacteria > Actinomycetota > Coriobacteriia > Coriobacteriales > Coriobacteriaceae > Collinsella. The sequence goes on from UQXT01000086.1 coordinate 4,257, forward strand.
AATCACGACCGCATGGTCAACGTGCGCAGAGCCGCAGACATTCGCCCCGCGCTCAAAGACGGCAAGATCGCCTGCATCCACACCATCGAAAACGCCACGTTCTTTGCCGAGGACCCCGCGCTGATCGAGGTGCTCAAGAGCCTGGGCGTACTCATGTCATCGCTCAGCTGGAACGCGCAGGGACCGCTCGCGAGCGGCCACGACACCCACGCCGGCCTCACCGCCGCCGGCATCGAGGCACTTACGCAGATGGAGCACGCCGGCATGGTACTCGACGTCTCCCACCTCAACGACGAGTGCTTTGACGAGGTTGTCGCCCACGCCACGCGCCCCTTCGTCGCCAGCCACTCCAACTCCCGTGCGGTTTGCGGCGTCAAGCGCAACCTCACCGACGACCAGTTCCGCACCATTCGCGACATGGGCGGCATCGTCGGCCTCAACTACTGCAGCGAGTTCCTATCCAACGAAGCAACCGACGAGACCGCCGCAGATGTCACCTTCGACCAGCTGGCGGCACATATCGAACATTGGCTCGACCTGGGCGGCGAGGACGTCATCGCGCTCGGCGGCGACTGGGACGGTGCCACGGTGCCCGCTTTCCTCTCCGATGCCAGCAAGATGCCCGAGTTCCAGAACATGCTCTCCAAGCACTTTGGCAAGACCGTGATGCAGAAGCTCTGCAGCGATAATGCGCTTGCCTTCTTTGAGCGTTATTAATATCACGTCCCTTGAGCGGGCCGGCATGCCGAACGGTCGACATGCCGGCCCGTCCCCAATCTGAAGGACCGCTTTTGACGCAGCAGTTTACGATTTCCGTATCCCGACCGGATGGGACGCCCATCCCCGTCGTCGTTACCAAAAAGCGCGTCAAGAACTTCAACCTACGCGTCACATCGAGCGGTGAGGTCCACGCCAGCGCACCGCTCGGCGCCAGCCGCGAGCGTATCGAAGCGTTTGTGAAGCGCAACAGCGCCTGGATTATCAGCCGACTTGCCCAGCGTGAACAACGTCAGGCGACGGCGCGAGAGCCGCTCAGCCCCTCGTCCATCATTGCACTTTGGGGCATGCCCATCACGGTACAGGACGCACTCGATCACAACTTTGCGTCACCCGCACCGCGACCCAAGCAGGCTACCTTCGCAAGTTTTATGGGTACCGACGAATCGGACGAACACCCACAGGCCAAGCGGCACGCAATCCTCGACGACCTAACGTCCGATGAACTCCAAGCCCACATCGACCAGCTCTATACGTCCGAGGTCACATCGGCGCTACGCGATATGGTGCACACATACGAAATCGCAATGGGTGTCGCCGTTTCCCGCGTTTCCGTACGCAGCATGAAAACGCGTTGGGGCTCATGCACACCTAAATCCGGCGCTATTCGCATCGCGCGCGAGCTCGCCGCCTACCCCGTCGAATGCCTCGACATGGTTGTCGCCCACGAGCTCGTCCACTTGCTCGAGCCAAGCCACAATCAGCGGTTTCACGCCCTGCTCGACACGTACTGCCCCAACAATAGAGCCCTGTCGCAGCGGCTCAAGCAGCCACCCCTCAACAAGCTCTAGCGTCGACTAGCGCACGCGCTCGATCTCGACGCCGCAGCTTGCCAGGGGAAGACCGACGGGAGCCCAAGGCTTATCGAGCTTAACACGCACGCCAAGCAGCAAGGGGTAACGGCGCAGCAGCATCTGGGCCACACCCTCGGCTGCGGCCTCGATGAGCTTAAACGTATGCTCGCGCAGATAGCCATCGACATCGTGGCACACCGAGCCGTAATCAATCGAGGCATCCAGGTTGTCGTGCTCCCCTGCCGCGCGCAGGTCGGCATAGAGCACCAAGGACACGATGAACTTCTGGCCCAGCGCATTCTCTTCGGGATACACGCCGTGGTTGGCAAAGACCTCGAGACCGTCGATAGTAATGCGGTCGGCATGGCGCAGGTCGTCATAGCTCACATGAGGCACCGCCGTTGCGGCGGAAATCTCACCCCTGCCACGACGGGCAAGCTCGGCACCTTCGGTCTTGGTTGCATTCTCAGGTAGCTTTTTGTTAGTCATCGCAATCGTCTCCTTCGTCAGAACCCCGACCGCGCATGCCGACTACACGCGAATCGACAGGTTCTTTTTATCATCGCTCCAGTTGCAAGCATTGCGCGCGGGGCATGCAAAGCAGGCGCGCGACGCTTTGTCGGCTGCATAGAGCAGACGCTCAAGCGGCTGGCTGTTCACGCGCAGCTTTCGATGGCCCAGAATGGCCGTCTTAATGGCTGCGGCATCTGCCGGCTCAAACGCCACGTCATCGGGCATGCCGCCGAGAATCGCATCGGCGACGCGCTCGCTTGCAACATCATGAGATATACCCGATTCATACTGTTCATCTTTGCCGATATCGTGAAGAAGTGCCGTGGCGTAGATGACCTCGCGGTCAAATTCAAGCTGTTCCTCGAGATTCTTAATCCACATAATGCGCGCGACATCCAGCAGATGGTCAATACCGTGGCGGCAAAAGATGCGCCCCGATTCCAACTGTGCAATGTTGCCCAGGTGCCGCCGGAACAGCCCGTTGGCACAAATGTAATCAATGCGAGGCATGGCGCCAAAGGGAGTCAGGCCCGAAGCCAAAAAGCCGCGACGCGGCGTCCCCTCATCGGTCTTCGATGTAAAGTCGTTGACGACCCTCATGCTAACGGCCCAGCATCCTAAAGAATCGCTCCTCGAGCGACGGATCGGTCTCAAAGACGCCGCGACGAGCAAGCGTTACGGTCTTGGTGCCGGGCTTTTGTACGCCGCGCATGGTCATGCACATATGCTCGGCTTCCATCAGTACGATCGCTCCTTGGGGAGCAAGATATTCCATGAGGGCATCGGCAACCTGTGTACACAGCTGCTCCTGCAGCTGCAGACGACGGGCATAGACCTCAACCGTGCGAGCAATCCTAGACAGACACGCCACGCGACCGTTAGGGATATAGCCGATCGCAGCCTTGCCATAAAACGGCAGCAGATGATGCTCGCACAGCGAGTAGAACGTAATGTCGCGCTCGATAACCAAATCGTTCGAAGCGACGGCAAAGGTTTTGGACAGGTGCTCCTCGGCACTCTGGTCCATACCGCCGGCAATCTCGCCATACATACGGGCGACGCGTGCCGGAGTCTCCAGCAAGCCCTCACGAGTTGGGTCCTCGCCTATACCTTCAAGCAGCAGCTTAATGGCAGTCTCGACTTTTTCCTGATCGACCATCTGGGCCTCACTTTTTTCGATTTAGCGTTCGCGCTATGGTACCACGCCGGCACGCAACCTCTGCCACCTACATAGTATGGGTCGAATAGACCGGATCGTCCCGCCAAAGCTCCACGGCGTCGCAAAGCGCAATGTTCTCACGCTCGGCACGGGCACGCGTGGCGTTCATATCAATCACGCGCTGATTGCTCGAGCCCCTAAAGCGCAACGAGATATCGTACAGATCCTGAACGAACGGACCGTCCACCAACAAATCGAGGCAGGCGAGAATGCGCTCCGTCGCCTCGGTATAGTGACGACCGCCCGGCATAAGTTCCTCGAGCACGTCACCGGTAAAGCACCAAATGGTCTTCCCCGACTCCACAGGATAGGCCGCACGCACGCGTTCGATAAAGTCAACGAGACCTGCTTGATTCTCGGGCTCCATGGGCTCGCCGCCCAGAATCGTCAGGCCATCAATAAAGGGGTGGTCAAGACTCTCGATAATCTTGTCCTCGACGGCACGGTCGAACGGTTCACCCGCGGCAAAGTCCCACGCGACGGAGTTAAAGCAATTCTTACACCCGCGACGGCACCCGCTCACAAACAGAGAAGTACGAACACCTTCCCCATCAGCAATGTCGAAATACTTAATGTTCGCGTAGTTCATAGGTAACCTTCCTGGGGGTCTGGAGCACATCATCCCGTCCTCAAACATTCTCGGCCTTCGGCCTGCGAAACTGCGGGCGGGACGATATGCTCCAGACCCCTCGCGAGCGATACTCGATGAACAAAGCGAACATCGAGTATAGGGTTCGAGGTCTAATAAAAACTTTGTTGCAGCTCAACCGTCATCGCAAGCAAAACGTTGTTGCAAGTCAACTCATTTCCGCTAAGAACTTCGAGGAGTGAGCAGACCGCATGCTGCATCTCAACTACGTCAACTTGGCTGCCCC
>UQXT01000087.1 GCA_900545075.1 uncultured Collinsella sp.
TCCTTGCCGCGCATGAGCGTGATCTCGACCTTCTCGCCCACCTCGTGGCTGCGCAGCGCGATGATCAGGCCATCGGCACTCGTAATCTCGTCGTCGCCCAGCTTGGTAATGACATCACCCTCTTGGATGCCAGCCTTGGCGGCAGGACCGTCCTCGACGACACTTGCCACATACGCGCCGCTATCGGTGCTCAGCTTGTTAGTGCGGGCGTTAAGCGCGTTGACGCTCGAAAGCGTAGCGCCCATGTACGGATGCACCGGCGTCTTGCCGTCGATGATCTGGTCGGCAATGTTCTTGGCGTAGTTAACGGGAATAGCAAAGCCCACGCCCGAGCTGGAGCCCGAATAGCTCTCGATAAGCGAGTTAATACCCACGAGCTCGCCGTTGTCGTTGACGAGTGCGCCACCGGAGTTGCCCGGGTTGATGGCGGCATCGGTCTGGATCATGTTGGCGTAGATGGTGTTGCCGCTGGTAGAGCTCATGGCCGTGGAGCGATACAGCGCCGACACGATGCCCGTGGAGACAGACTGCTCGTTGCCGAACGGCGAGCCGATCGCCATGACCCACTCGCCCACGTTGAGCTTGGAGGAGTCGCCGATCTCGATCGGCGTGAGCTTGGAGGCGTCGGCGTCCTTGAGCTTGATGACGGCAAGGTCGCTCGAGGCGTCGTTGCCCACGAACTCGGCCTCGTAGGTGGTGCCGTCGTCCATGGTCACCACGTACTGGTCATAGCCATCGACCACATGGTTGTTGGTGAGGATATGGCCCTCGGTATCGAGCACAACGCCCGAACCGACGCTGCCCGAGCCGTCCGACTCGTCGGCAGACTGCGAAAGCGAGCCATTCTGGCTGCCGCTCGAAGTGGCGGTAATGGAAACCACGGAGGGCAACGCCTTGGCTGAAACGGCCTCGGCCAGCGTGGTGTCCTCGGAGTCGATGGTGATCTTTTGCGTCGATGAACCCGAAGCACCCGCAGTCACGGCGTTCCTGCCGCCGCCGATATCGAGCGTGCCACTCATAATGAGCGCGATGACCAGCAGGGCGCCGCAGGCACAGCCGGCAAGCGCCGTAATGAAGATCGGCAGCTTTTTGGTCTTGGTCTTGACCACTGTGTGCTTGTTTACAACCTGTTGGCCACCCAGCGGCTTGCCGGTCTGCGTGTCGTAGGCCTGCACGTAGGGAATGTTGCTGTCGGCAGGCGTCGACTCCACCCGCACGCGCGGCTGCTGCTGCGTCTCGCCGGCGTTGCCCGCATCCTGGGGACGCTGGGAATCGTTCTCGCTCATAGCTGCGATCCTTTCGTCAAATAACCAAAGGCCCGCCAAACATGTGGCGGGCCATCATTGTTCACGTTGAGTTGTACCCCAATATGCGGGTGCACGTGTATGAGAACGCAATCTTTTAGGAAGGCTTAAGTTCTGTTGCAGGCCCAAAAGGACCCGGCCTGCGTCAAAACCACCACAAAGGTGCCTGTCCCCTTTGTGGTGAAAAGCTAGTCCTTAAACAGATAGCCCACGCCGCGGACGGTGGTGATATGTGCCGCGATCTGCGGGCCCACCTTGGAGCGGATGCGTCGAATGTGTACGTCGACGGTACGCGTACCGCCGCAGTACTCAAAGCCCCACACGCGGTGCAGCAGTACCTCGCGGCTGTAGGCACGGTTGGGATGCGTCGCCAAAAAGCTCAGCAGCGAGTACTCCATCAGCGTCAGGTCGATGGGCTCGTTATCGAGTGTCACCTGGTAGGTAGCCAGGTTAATCTCGAGGTTATCGATGTTGAGCACATCGTCGGCGGTGACGGTCTCCTCCTCGCCCATCAGGCGCTGTGCGCGAGCCTTGAGTTCGTTGGGCGTCGCCGTGGGGCATACAAAGTCGGCATGCGCGTGATTCGGCAGGCGCAGGGTGCCGAGCGCCTCGTCGTCGACGATCACCAACATGGGGACGCCGCCGCGATCGTCAAGCCACTTGGCAATCTGATCGATGCGGTCGCTGCGGATGCCGTCGGAATCGAGGATCAGCAGGTCAAAGTCGTGCGCCGCAGTCGGCGAATCGGGGGTAGCCAGGCTCACCTCAACACCCAGGGTGGTCGTCAAGCTGCGGGCAAACTCGTGGAAGCGCGTCGTGCGCGCCATGAACAGGGCACTCTTTTCGGACATATCGGCCTCCAAGGAAATAAGCTCAATCGTACTGAAACAAGCCAGCGCGATTAGGAGTTCGCCAGATAATGCTTGATCTCCCACTCGGTGATCGTAGACTCAAACTTATGCCACTCGTCGCGCTTCTTTTTGAGGAAGAAGCTGTGGATGTGCTCGCCGAGGGCATCCTTCATAAACTGCGAGTCCTCAAAGACGTCAAGCGCCTCTTTGAGCGAGCGCGGCAGCGGTGCGTAGCCGGCCTCGAGCATCTGACGGTCGGTGAGTTTGAGCGTCTCGGCCGTGGCCTCGGGCGGGAGCTCCAGCTTGCGCTCGATGCCGTCCAGACCAGCCGCCAGCGTGACGGCGTTGACCAGGTACGGATTGGCCATGGGGTCGGGGCTACGCAGCTCGATGCGCGTGGACAGCTGCTTGCCGGGCTTGTAGACCGGGATGCGGATCATGCTCGCGCGATTGCGCAGGCCCCACGTGGCGTATTGCGGCACGGAGTCGCCACCCGTGGTGATGCGCTTGTACGAGTTTACCGTGGGGTTGGTGATGGCGCTGATCTCGCGCGCGTGCGCCAAGATGCCGGCCATGTAGTGCTTGGCGATATCGGAGAGATGGTACTTCTCGTCGTCCTCGCCCCAAAAGACGTTGTTGCCGTCGTGGTCGAATAGCGACTGGCACAGGAACATAGCACTGCCGTCCTCGCCTGCCAACGGCTTGGGCATAAAGGAGGCGTGGCAACCGCTCTCGTAAGCCTGCTGCTTAATGATGAGTTTGGCCGTGGTGATGGCGTCGGACATGCTCAAGGCCTCGGCGTGACGCAGGCTCATGCCGTGCTGCGAGCGGCCGGCGGCATGGAAGGTGTACTCCACGGGCACGGACATCTTCTCCAGCGTGAGGACCGTGTTGCGGCGCAGGTCGCGGGCGGCATCGCTCACCGAAAGATCGAAGTAGCCCACGTTGTCGAGCGGCTCGGGGGTGTGCTCGTCGGGGAAGTAGTAATACTCCAGCTCGGCGCCCACGTTGAGCAGATAGCCAGCCTTCTCGGCCTTGCGGAACATGCGGCGCAGGGCATCGCGCGGGTCGCCGGCAAACGGCTTGCGATCGGGAGTGCACACGTCGCAGAACACGCGGGCGACGCCGTTGTGGCTCGGACGCCACGGCAAAATCTGGAAGGTCGAAGCATCGGGGAACGCCAACATGTCGGCTTCCTCGGGCGTGGCAAAGCCCTCGATGGCGGAGCCGTCAAAGCCAATACCCTCCTCAAAAGCGACCTCGAGGTCCTCGGGGCTAATGGCAAAGTTCTTGAGGCGGCCGAGAATGTCGACAAACCACAGACGCACAAAGCGGATGTCACGCTGCTCTACGGAGCGGAGTACGTAATCGATGTTCTGCTGGTTCATGTCGCTCCCCTTTCTTTCGGGCGGGTTTCGACTGGTCTATATCGCAGATACTATCGCAGAAAAATGTTTCCGCAGGGTTAAAGCGTATCAAGCGCTCAAAAAACGTGCGCGAACAGGTCGTTGCGAACGAGTGGTTAGCGCGAGGTCGATGCGCGGTATTCGATGTGGCCGGGGATCTCGATGCGCTTGGGGGCGAGCTTTGCGGCCTCGCCCACGGTGGTGGTGACGACGTCGATGCGCTCGGACAGGCGCTCGACCACGCGCTCGGCAATGGTGAGGGTGTCCTGCGCGGCCGTGGTCACGCCACCAAAGAGCACATGGTTCCAGGGGTAGTCGTCAAACGTCGCGATCTTGAGCCCCGCCGGCAGCGAGGGACCAAGCTGCGCCAGCGCCTCGGTCAGGCGCAGGAAGACCAGGCCGTTGACAGCGATAAGGCCGAGCCTTTTGCCCGCATAGCCGCGGATGGTCTCGTCCAAGCGACCGACACCCGTGGCGCCACCGTCGGCCAAGGTGACGACCTCGCCCGCAAGGCCGCGTCGCGAAAGCTCGTCGGCAAAGGCCTCGGCGCGCTCGCGACGGACGGGGCTGTCGTCGCTTGCCTCGGTGAGCAGGCACAGGCGCTCGCTGCCTGCAGCGGCCAAGGCGTCTACCAGACCGGCGACCAGCTCACGGTTGTTAGATGTCACTAGATCGACACCGCCGTCGGCAACGTCGCGGTCGAGCAGCACAACAGGCAGACGTCCCGCTGCCGCAGCGATCGCCTCGTCATTGCCTCCGCAGGTGTTGACGACCAGGCCGTCCACGCCGGCATCGATAAGTCTGGTGAGCGACTCCGCTTCCTTAGCGGGGTCGTTGCCGCTAATGGCCGTCATGAGCGAGCAGCCGCGCGCGGCGGCGCTGACGGAAAGCCCTTCGAGCATGGCGCTGGAGAACGGGTTGGCGATGTCGGCCAGGATCACGCCGATGAGGTTGGTGCGCGAGCTGCGTAGATTGCGCGCGGCGGCACGCGGGCGATAGCCGGTGCGCTCGATAACCGCCGCGATGCGAGCACGGGTTTCCTCGGTCATTTGCCCGGGGCGGTTGTTGAGATAGCGCGAGACCGTGGCCGGGCTCACGCCCGCCTCGGCGGCAATGTCCTTGATTCTCATCTGCGCCATAACGCACCCCGTTTCCCAATTGTCGGCGGTCTGAGCCATTTTAGGCATTTTTTTAAAAATCTCGGTTGCAAAACGCTGTAGGTGAGTATACTACAACTCGAAACGAAACCGATTTCGTAAACCGATTTCGGTGAGCGTTGGCACGCAGGTGCAAAGACGCGCCCTACCGTCTTGGCACCTGCGTGCCAACGCCATATCAAAGGTGTACGCACGAGCAAGAAGGAGCTACGCGACCATGGGTAAAACGGTTCTTACCTTCGGCGAGATCATGATGAGACTCTCGCCCAAAGACCACCTGCGTATTGAGCAGGCAACCGAGTTTGACGTCCGCTACGGCGGCGCCGAGGCCAACACTGCGCTTTCCCTGGCCTACCAGGGCGACAAGGCCGCTTACGTCTCCGTTGTTCCGGCCAACCGCCTAGGCGAGTGCGCGCTGCGCTCGCTGAAGGCCTACGGCGTCGACACAACGCGCGTCGTGCGTCAGGGCGACCGTCTTGGCTCCTATGTGTTTGAGGTCGGCGCCTCGCAGCGCGGCAACGGCTGCGTCTACGACCGCAAGTTCTCTGCCATCAACATGGCCAAGCGCGATGTTTTTGACTGGGACGAGATCCTCAAGGGCATCGATGTCTTCTACTTCTCCGGCGTGACCCCCGCCGTCTCCGACGAGATGGCCGCCGCCTGCAAGGAGGCGCTCGCCGTCTGCCGCGCCAAGGGCATCACCACCGTGTGCGACGTGAACTATCGCGGCAAGATGTGGTCGCCCGAGAAATCGCAGGCCACCATGAAGGAACTCCTGCCGCTCGTCGACATCTGCATCGCCAACGACGAGGATGCGCCTGCCGGCCTTGGCATGACCTGCGTCTCTGGCTCCCTTGCCCACGGCATCGAGGAGCGCGACACCTACGTCGAGATGGCCCGCCAGATCTGCGCCGAGTACGGCTGCAAAAAGGTTGCCTCGGTCGTTCGCAACATCTCCTGCGTCGAGCGCTCCATCTGGATGGGCATGCTCTTTGACGCCGAGAGTGGCGAGCACTGGTTCTCCCCTGCTCACGACGTGCACGTGCTCGAGGGTGTTGCCGCCGGCGACGCTTTCAACGCCGGCCTCGTCCATGCCCTCATCAACGACTTTGACCCGCAGGACGCCGTCAACTACGCGATTGCAGCCTCGATCCTCAAGCTCACCATCAAGGGCGATTCCAACTTGGTGACCGCAGGCGAGATTGCAGCCGTGGCATCCGCCGCCGACGGTGGCACCCGCGTCGCGCGCTAGTCCGTCTCCATTCCGCGGGCCGCAGTTTTCCAATCCCATACCCCTGCGGCCCGCTCCCCGATTCCTCCGGCCGGGCAAAACCACCAGTCCCATTCCGGTTTTGCCTGGCATCCCCTACACGACTGGTCGAGCAGCCGGTTTTGGAATTGCTTGAACCCCAAGCAGTGCCTCCGATAACCAATCCAAAATCGGCTCCTGACCAGCACATTTGGCAATCACGCGCCCATGCGCGCCACACATCGAAAGGAACATCATGTTCAATCAGTTCTACACCACGCTTGAGTCCCTGGGCATCGTGCCGGTCGTTGTGCTCGACAAGGTCGAGGACGCCGCTCCGCTCGCCCACGCCCTTATGGCAGCTGGCATGAAGTCCGCCGAGGTCACCTTCCGCACCGCCTGCGCCGCCGAGTGCATCGCCGCTATGGCCGAGGCCGAGCCCGAGATGTGCGTTGGCGCCGGCACTGTCCTGACCGTCGAGCAGGTTGAGCAGGCCCGCGCCGCCGGTGCCAAGTTCATCGTCTCCCCGGGTTACAACGAGGACGTCGTGAAGCACTGCATCGATATCGACCTGCCCGTCCTTCCCGGCACCGTGACCCCCTCCGAGGTCACCGCAGCCGAGAACCTGGGCCTCAAGGTCACCAAGTTCTTCCCCGCATCCCAGTATGGCGGCCTGAACACCATCAAGGCCCTCGCCGCTCCGTTTGTCGGTCACCGCTTTATGCCTACCGGCGGCGTGAGCACCGCCAACGTCGAGGAGTACCTGAGCTCCTCTGCCATCATCGCCTGCGGTGGCACCTGGATGGTCAAGCCGGCCCTGTTTGCCGATGGCGACTTCTCCAAGGTCGAGCAGATTGCCCGCGAGGCCATGGACGTCGTCAAGAAGGTCCGCGGCTAGGTTTAGCTCTCTATCGTGAAAGGGGGCGTGCCCTAGACCTCGCCCCCTTTCTTTTAAAGCGGCTCGGAAGCGCGCCGTTTCCGTCACGAACAAGAACCAAAACCGTCTTGTATGCTGATAGAACGTGACGGAAGCGGCACGCCCCCGAGCCGCTTTGTCTACTCGGTTGGCAACCGCGCTCAACTGAGCCACTTCGACAAAAGCCGAGCCACCAAAACAGCTGCGGCGCCGTCTGGAGGAATGGACCCTTGCTTCCGGGTTTTTCCTCCAAGCGGCGCCGCAGCGTTTTCGTGCCCCGATGTGCCCCGGCACTTGCGGTGGAATACGGACTGCTTACAGCATCAGAGCCGCAAAACAATCCCTATTTCACCGCAACTAATAAAGGGAACGAGTTAGATGGCCGAGTCTTTGGACAGCTCAAAATAGTCGGGATGCAAGGCGATAACCGGGCCCTGCTCCTCGGGCATCAGGTGCAAGTGCGTCTCTGCCAGATAACTCGCCGCATCGGTATCGCCCCTCTTAATGGCCTCGAGAATCCGGCGATGCTGCCGACGAATCGGCTCCCAATCCAGATCCTGCGACACCATACGCAACCAGTTGTATCGCTCAAAATGCGTGTTGACGCTCTTCATCCAATCCCACAACATGTGACGGCCGGCAATCACGAAACACGTCTCATGGAACAGGTTATCCAAGTCGAAAAAGCGACGCGTTTCGCTATGGTCGAGCGACTCGGACTCGGCAAGAATCTGCTCAAGCCGATGCTTTTGCTCGGGCGAGGCGGCCGAACAGCATTTAATTAGCACGCTTCTCTCGAGCTTCTCGCGCAAAAAGCAGGCGTTTTCGGCGCGTTCCATGCTGATCTTAGAGACGTAGGTGCCGCTTTTGGGACGCGTTTCCACCAGCTCCTGCTCACGCAGGCGCACAAAGGATTCGCGAATGGGCGTGCGCCCGATTCCCGTCTCCTTTTCCAGACCAATCGCCGAAAGACGCGTGCCGGGTTTGAGCTCGGCATAGATAATCTTGGACCGCAATGCGTTGTACGCCTGGTCTTGCAGGCTCTGATAATGCTGCTGTTCCATAAAGCCCTCGGATAAGTCCTCGGTTAGTCGAATACCACCATGCAATACTATCGCATCCCCCGCCCCCTCATAAGTTGCGGTGGAATAGTTCCTGTTCAAGGCCTTCAGCAGCAAAAACAGGAACTATTCCACCGCAACTACAGCCAACAAGTTGTTGCGATTAGGTGAACGTTCACCTTTTTATTGTTTTTCTCTTCGCAAATAAAATCCCGTGCGTATACTTAGGCTCAAACGAAACCGATTTCGTTGAGCGTGGGCAATAGGATGCTAAGACGCACCCTACCATCTTGGCATC
>UQXT01000088.1 GCA_900545075.1 uncultured Collinsella sp.
AGGCCTTCGATTGGATATTCCTCGGCAAGCGACCAAAGAGAATCACCAGGCTGAACGCGAATGGTCTCGTAGGTAACGTTGGAAACGGACTCGGCATACGCGGCGTGACGCGCGCTAAAGACCGACGTAGCGAGGACAAAGAAGAGCGTAAGCGCAACGGCAACGGCGACAATCGTCGGAACCTTGAGGGCAACGCGGCCCGGCGCGACTACAGCCTGCTGATTGCGAGCAGGCTTTGCGGTCAAAGGCTGAAAGCCGGAACGACCACCCTGAACAACCGTAAAAGTGGGTTCTGCAGGCGTCTCGAGCTTAAGGGCGAGGTTTCCCTGGACCATATCCGCTGCATTCATTCTGTTCTCCTCTCGTTTGTTTTGACGAGAACTGTTTTATCAAGCCGCGGGGACAAAAAAGTCTAGCGCGGGAACGAGTGTTCGGTTATTATTATCTTCGAACAGTTGTTCCTGTCAAGCAAAAATAGAACATTTGTTTGGTATGGGTAGAGAGGAATCCCTGATGGCTCGCAAAATTACCAAGCGTCAGCAGCAAATTTACGACTTCATCAAGGAATATCAGCAGGAGAAGGGTTATCCGCCCAGCGTGCGCGAGATGGCTTCGGCTGTGGGCCTTTCCTCCCCTAGCACCGTACATGCGCATCTCTCCGCGCTCGAAGCACGCGGTCTGCTCAAGCGTGACGCCACGAAGCCTCGCGCTCTCGAGCTCTTTGACGAGGACGGATCTTCCGTCTCCATCTCAAAGTCCGATGAGCCCACGGCGCCCCGCGGCACCGTATCGCTGCCTCTCGTAGGCCGTGTCGCTGCAGGGATTCCCATCCTTGCCGAGCAGAATATCGAGGACACCTTTACCATCCCAACCGAGATCGCAACGGACCAGGGGTCCTTTATCCTCGAGGTCCACGGCAATTCGATGATTAACGTTGGTATCTATAACGGCGACTACATTATCGTTCGCGAGCAGAAGAGCGCCATGAATGGCGAGATTGTCGTGGCCATGATCGATAGTTCCGCAACAGTCAAAACGTTCTACAAAGAGCGGGGACGCGTTCGACTGCAGCCCGAAAACGACACCATGGAGCCTATCTACGCGACGAATCCCACGATTCTGGGCAAGGTCGTCGGTTTGATGCGCCGGTTTTCGTAATGCAAAAACGCATCACCGTCTTTGATACCATTCGCGGGTTTACCATGCTGTCGATGGCGGGATTTCATGCCTGCTACGACCTTGCCTACCTATATGGTTGGGATATGCCCTGGTTTACCCAGACCATCTTCCAGGACATCTGGCGCGCCAGCATCAGTTGGGTATTTTTGTTTATTGCCGGCTGGATGTGTACCCTCTCGCGCAACAACATCAAGCGTGCCGCCAAATATGCCGTTGCCGCTTTGGTCGTATGGATTGCAACGACGATCGTCTCGGTCGATGACTCGGTAAACTTCGGCATCATTTATTGCATGGCGGCGTGCACTGCCATTGTTGCACTCACGAGCCCGGTTCTCGATAGGGTGCCCGCGGGCTGGGGTATACCGATTTGCCTTATACTCTTTGCCTTAACCTGGAGCATTCCTAAAGCGGTCTACCCTATCCCCTATCTAGCTTGGCTGGGTTTCCCAGGTCCAGACTTTGTCTCCGGTGATTACTATCCGCTCATGCCATTCTTATTAATGTATCTCACAGGCTTCTTTGCCGCCCGCACGGCACAGAAAGCAAACTGCGAGACACCAGCATGGGCCTATGAAAATCACATCCCGGCGCTCGCAAACCTCGGACGCCATGCACTGCCGTTCTACCTGCTTCATCAACCGATTATCTTGGGTGTACTGGAGCTGATTTATTCCGTTCGGTAACGCTCAAGACGTGGTGCGATACGGGCCGGAAGCTTTGCCACAATACGAACGCCGTCTTCGAGGTATTCCTCGTGCAGAAGAGTTCCCTGTTCGTGCACAAGCGTGATTAACGCGCCCTCTCGATATGGAATATCGGCCGAAAGTAACACGTCCGTAGCAGCCGCTTCACGAGCGATACGATCGACTAAGTCATCAAGACCCTCACCCGTCTGAGCCGAAAACAGCACCGCCTCGGGATAGCGACGTCGAAAGCTCAAGCGATCGACGCAATCGAGCAGGTCAATTTTATTGAACACGGTAAGCGTCAGGCGCTCACCGGCACCGATCTCGTCAAGGACACGATCAACCGCCTCGAGCTGACGCTCGTAATCCTCATCGGAAGCATCCACAACTTTAAGAATCAAATCGGCGCCGAGCACCTCGGAAAGCGTAGATTTAAACGCGTCGACCAGGCCATGTGGCAGCTTTTGAATAAAGCCGACGGTATCGGTAATCGTCATGCCACGACCACCGGGCAAGCGGTACGAGCGCGTTGTAGGATCGAGTGTGGCAAACAGCTTATCCTGCGAAAGTACCGTGGATCCCGTCAAACGATTAAGCAACGTCGACTTGCCGGCATTGGTGTAGCCAGCCAACGCAACGCGAAACGCTGGCGATTCAATACGGCTTTTCGATTGCACATCGCGACGTTGTTCAACCTGTTTCAGTTCGCGTCGAAGCGCAGCGATCTTATTGCGAATCAGGCGACGGTCGACCTCGAGCTGACTTTCGCCCTGGCCAAAACGCGATCCAATGCCGCCACGCGTCTGTTCCTTAGCAAGGTGGCTCCACATACCTCGCAGACGAGGCAGCAGATACTGCAACTGTGCCAGCTGCACCTGTAAGCAGCCCTCACGCGTCTGGGCATGCAGGCCAAAGATATCCAAAATCAACGCCGTACGGTCAATAATCTTGACCGGTTCGCCCACGGCCTTCTCAAGATAGGACTGCTGTGAGGGCGTGAGGTCGTCGTCGAAGATAACAACATCCGCATCCATGCGATGCACCAAGCCGCACAGCTCCTCGACCTTGCCAGAACCGATAAACGATTTAGGATAGGGTTTGACCAGGCGCTGAGACAAGCGTGCAACGCATTGGGCTCCAGCAGTGTGGGCCAGACGCTCAAGCTCGTCGAGCGAACGGTCAAGCGGCCAGGCATTATCGCGCCACTCAACACCAACTAAGATGGCGCGCTCAGGTTCAGGCGCCGTGGGGACCAAAGGAAAACGAGCCATTAGGCAGCCTCGATGCGACGGTAAATATCAGTAACGACCTCATCGATCGTAAACTCATCCATATCGAACCACACGATACGATTGTCACGCTTAAACCAGGAAAGCTGGCGCTTGGCATAGCGACGCGAGCGCATCTTGATAAGCTCACGGGCCTTATCCATGGTAATAGCGCCACGCAAGGCATCAATAATCTCTTTGTAACCGATTGCCTGCATCGACGTAAGCGCATCGCCCAGGCCTTGGTCCATAAGACCACGGACCTCATCAACCAGCCCCTGCTCTAACATAAGGTCGACACGCAGGTTAATGCGCTCATAGAGCACTTCACGGCTACGCGTCAGACCAAACCACAAGGCATGATAGCGCTCGCGCGGAACACTGAATTTCGACTTCTGCTGGGCATACGACACGCCGTCATCGTGCATCTCGAGCGCACGAATCACACGACGCACGTTATGAGGATGAATCACGGCAGCCGATTCCGGGTCGCGCTCGGCAAGCAGGGCGTGCAATGCTTCCTCGCCAATACGCTCGGCAAGCTCCTGATAGCCCGCGCGGCGTTCGTCCTCGAGTTCTCCCGAAGGAAAAACCATTTCATCGAGTGCGGCCTTGAGATATAGGCCCGTACCGCCGCAAAAGACCGGAAGCCGTTGCTCACCAAGCAAGCGCTCGATATGCGCTCGGGCATCCGACTGATAGAGTGCAGCAGAATATGCGACGCCAGGATCCACGATATCAACAAGGCGCAGGGGCACTGAGCACTCCTCGGGCATCATCTTGGCCGTACCAATGTCCATACCGCGATAGATTTGCATCGCGTCACACGACAACACTTCAGACGAAAGGCGAGCAGCCAGACGATCGGCAACATCGCTCTTGCCGACCGCCGTCGGACCGACAATCGCTACGGCAGAAAGGCTTGATCCGGGAGAAATCATTAGCGAGGCTCGCCCACGACGGAGCCAGAGAGATACCACGTCTTGGCGACATCAACATCAACGTCGACGATTTTGCCGATAAGTTGATCGATGCTATAGCCAGCAGGAATCGGCGCATGCACCGTCTGGTTCTTGGGGCTCTTGCCCAGAAGAACAGCGTCGTTCTTCTTGCTCGTACCCTCAATGAGCGCAGGCACCACGGTGTGAAGCTCGCCCTGGTTATACTCGTGAGCCGTCGTCTCGATAACCTTAACCAAACGGTTAAAGCGCTCAAGGATAACCTCATGCGGCGTGGGGTCTTCAATCTCGGCGGCCGGGGTACCGGCACGCTTGGAGTAAATAAACGTGTAGGCCTGGGCATAACGCACCGTCTCGGCAAGCGAGAGCGTCTGCTCAAAGTCTTCCTCGGTCTCGCCCGGGAAACCCACGATGATGTCGGTCGAAAGCGCAATATCGGGCATACGGTTACGAATACGATCGACCAGGCCCAGATAATCCTCACGTGTATAACGACGATTCATCTCTTTAAGGATGCGCGTGGAACCCGACTGAACGGCCAGGTGAAGCTGCGGCATGACGGCGGGCGTCTCGGCCATAGCATCAATGGTCTCGGGCAGCAGATCCTTAGGATGAGAAGAGGTAAAGAAGATGCGCTCGACGCCCGTATCGCCCACGGCGCGCAGCAGATCGGCGAAACGCGGCTTGCCAAAGAGATCGCGACCGTAGGAGTTAACGTTCTGTCCCAGCAGCGTAATCTCGCGCACGCCCTGGCGCACGAGCCCGGTCACCTCATCGACAATCTCCTCAAAGGGACGGCTCTTCTCGCGACCACGGACGTAGGGCACGATGCAGTAGGTGCAAAAGTTGTTGCAACCCGTCATGATGGGCACCCAAGCGTGATACTGCGTCTCGCGATGCCACGGCATACTCATGGCGTCGGTATCCTCATGCTCATTCGTACGGATATGGCGCTTGCCATCCAAAAACGCCTCGGCGATAAGCTCGGCCATGTGCGCAATGGAATGGGTACCAAAAATGACATTGACGTTATCAACGTTGGTGAGCAAGCCCTCGCCATCGCGCTGGGCGATGCAGCCGCCCACGGCGACCACGCGCTTACCCGAAGGCGAAGGAGGAAGGCTCTTGCAGGAATTGCACTGACCATACAGGCGCGTATCGGCAGCCTCGCGCACACAGCACGTCATGAACACGACAATATCGGCATGCTCGGGATCGAGCGCCATAAGACAGCCATACGAATCAAGCAAACCACTCACGCGCTCGGAGTCGTGCTGGTTCATCTGGCAGCCGAATGTGCGGATAAAGTAGGTTTTACCGGCAAGAATATCGCGTACGGAACGCTGGTCCATGAGCATACATCCTAACGATGGTATCGACGGGGCGCATAGGTGCTACAAGCGTGCGAAGGCTCGCCTACGCAACAGGCTTAACGTCGTCCATGACGACGTTATCCATAGCAGCCCGATTAATCTGGTGAACGTAGATAGAAAGACGAATTGCCGTGCGCGACTCTCCGTTAATGAGAATGTCGGAAAACACTGGCGCGCAGGAGACATCAAAGCCAGTCGGAATCAGAAAGCCACGCGCAATGGCGACGGCCTTGATGGCCTGGTTGACGGCACCGGCACCGACGCACTGAATGTTGACGGGAACGCCATCTTTGACCATGCCGGCAATGGCGCCGGCAACGGACGCGGGCGATGATTTGCTTGATACCTTCAGGCAATCCATGAAGAAACTCCTGCGTTTAAAAGTACGTTTTAACTGCAATAACTGTATCGTACCGAGTGGACTCGGTAAAGGCACTATTCCTCTTTGGCAAGATCGAAGGTCACAGTGATTCGATCACGCGAAACACGAATCTTTGGGTCGCCGCAAAGGTTGAGATAGTACCGGGCGGCAAGGTCATTAAAGTCACGCTCCACAGCACGCGAAAACTGTGCCATGTCATCCTTGGCAATACGTAGCCCGCGACGATCCTTCGCAAGATCGACAGGAGCCGGCGCATGCGAGGACGAATCACGCTCGCGCAGCAGACGCGCGGTCACACCGCGAACGGGCTTAATCTGCCCTGCCAAAATGCGATGAGCCGTGCGCTCGGACATCTCAAGACCCAAACCCGAACAGATACGGATAAAGTCCTCGGCATCAGAGGCAAGGCCTAAACGATCGACAACCGGAAGCTCACTCTCGTCATCAATGAACAGGAGACGCGACGTATCGAGCCGACTTGACGCCTGAGCATAAAGGGTCGCGGCAATCTCAGACGGAGAACCAAGATAGACATCGCAACCACGCAACTCCTCGAGCGCAAACTCACAAGCAGCGCGAATAATATTATGCGGGCCGCGAGCACAGACATAACGTCCGTCCTCATCCTTGACGGCCTGGGGCCAGCTGGACTGATCGGCACGCTCACTGAGGCGGTCGGCCGCAACGCTCACCTTAAAGGCCGAGCCAAGGTCGACACCAGACGTGACCACACGGGCCTCGTCGGTGTTCTGCTTGATCGAAAACAATGCCATGCCACGACCGTGAACGCCCCAACGGTCCATCTTCATGCTCTCGAGCTTGGAGGTAACGCGGGCATCGAAGATTCGCTCTTGCATATCCTGCGGAACGCCCGAACCGTTATCCAGAAAGACAAGCGTGCGGACGCCATCTTCCTTGGTCGTGGCGAGATAGACCTTGTCGGCGCCGGCATCGCGAGCATTACGGAGCATTTCGATGACGATATCCTCGACATGCTGAATGTCGTGCTTTGCCTGGCGCCGCTCGGCCTCCGAAACGCGGAGGCGGACATACCCCTCGCCAAGGTTCTCCTCGACGCGAAGGTTGCCCTCCCCCGACATCGACGCGATAAATGAGATGAGCTCGTTCGCGTCGCTCATGTTATTTAGCGATATCGACAGCGCGGCTCTCGCGAATCACGACGACGCGCACCTGACCGGGATACTCCATCTCTTCCTCGATCTGATGGGCGATATCGTGCGCAAGCACCGTGGACTGGGCATCGGAGATCTTGTCCGGCTGGACCATGACATGAACCTCGCGACCGGCCTGCATGGCATAGGTACGCTCGACGCCGTTGTGAGAGTTGGCGATCTCCTCGAGCTTCTCAAGGCGCTTGATGTAATTCTCGGCCGACTCGCGGCGGGCACCGGGACGAGAAGCGGAGACGGCATCGGCAGCCTGGACCAGAACGTCGAGCACCGTGTTGGGGTCGACATCGGCATGATGGGCCTCGATCGCGTGAACGATAACGGGCTTCTCGCCATAACGGCGGGCAAGCTCGGCGCCAATCACAGCATGCGGACCCTCAACGTCGTGGTCGATGGCCTTGCCCAGGTCGTGCAGAAGACCGGCGCGCTTGGCGGTCACAACATCCAGACCAAGCTCGGAGGCCATAACGCCACACAGGTCGGAGACCTCAAGCGAGTGCTGCAGCACGTTCTGACCAAACGAGGTGCGATAGCGCAGAGCGCCCAGGGTCTTGACGATCTCGGGATGCAGGTCGTGAATGCCGGTATCGAAGGCAGCCTGCTCGCCAGCCTCGCGCACGCGCTGCTGAACCAGGTCGGCAGCCTTGTGATACATCTCCTCGATGCGGGCGGGGTGAATGCGGCCGTCGGCGATGAGGTTCTCGAGGGCAACACGAGCGGTCTCACGACGGACCGGGTCGAAGCTCGAAAGAACGACGGTCTCGGGCGTATCGTCGATCACGAGGTTGACACCGGAAACCTGCTCGAAGGTCCGGATGTTGCGACCCTCGCGACCGATGATACGGCCCTTGAGGTCATCAGAGGGAATGTGCACGGAGGTAACGGTGACCTCGGCTGTGTGGTCGGCAGCGCAGCGCTGAATCGCCAGGGACAGAATCTCCTGGGCGGTCTTGTGGCACTCGGCGCGAACCTGCTGCTCGGACTCGCGAATGATCGTGGCGGCCTCGTGGGTGACCTCGCCGCGAACCTTATCGAGGAGCTCCTTGTGGGCGTCCTCGCGGGTAAGGTCGGCAATACGCTCGAGCTCGGAGGTCTGCTTAGTGCAGAGCTCCTCAAGCTCGCGAGAGCGCTTCTCGACCTGACCGGCCTGGCT
>UQXT01000089.1 GCA_900545075.1 uncultured Collinsella sp.
CAGATAAAACCTGCCAAAATAAACCTGTCCCTTATTGGCAGGTTTTAGGGCTCCCAGGGGCAGGGGGCTTCGATGTGGATGTGCTCGCCGGAAACGGGATGCGTAAAGGACACGCTGTGGGCGTGGAGCATCAGGCCACAGGGGCGCGGTGTGCCGTACAGGTCGTCGCCAACCAGGGGGTGACGCTCGCTGGCCAGGTGCACGCGAATCTGATGCTTGCGGCCGGTGAGCAGCTCGACATCAATATACGAACGCGCGGGCAGGCCCCGACGGCTCTTAAGGCGCTTGAGCACCTTGACGCGCGTCTGAGAGGGCTTTCCGCTGGCACCGACGCGCATCTTGCGGCTGTCGTGGCGGTCGCGGGCGATGGGCTTGTCGATGAGCTTCTCATTCCAGTCGATCTTGCCCTCGGCCAGCGCCAGATAGTGCTTTTCGAATGCGTGGTCGATGACCATCTGGTCAAAGGCGGGCTGCGTTTGCTTGTCGAGCGAAAACAGCACCACGCCGGTGGTGTTGCGGTCCAGGCGGTTGAGCGGCTGCATGTCGGTTGCGGCAAAGCCGTCGCCCATGGCCAGCAGCAGGTCGCTGGCGTAGTCGGTAAGTGTGCGCTCGCCGGTGCCGTCACCGTGGACGATCATGCCGGCGGGCTTATCGATGGCCATGAGCCAGGCGTCGCAGTAGAGGACTTGGGGTTCTTCGTTCACGTGTAAGCCTTTCGGTTAGCTAATTCCCACAAACATACAGCCCGAGGTGGCGCCGCGCAGGCGGGCGGCGGGCTTACGGCCGGCCTGCGCGGCCTCGACGGCGCGACGGACGCGAGCGACGGCACGGCCAATCTCATCGGCCTCGAGCAGGGTCCCGTCAACCATAAGACGGCGCACGCCGGCATCGAGCAGCTGCGGAACCTGCGGCGTGAGGTCGATGGGGTAGGCGTCGTACAGGCGCGAGCGGCCGTGGATGTCGGTACGCACCGGCATGACCTTGCCATCGATATTCTTGAGCGACAGCTTGCGGGCGCGCAGACGGCAGTGGGCGCAATCGTGGATACAACCGTTGGCAACCTGCAGGATGCAGTGCTCGCTCGTCATAACGCGCGGGCGGCCGAAAACGGTGATGCCCAGGGCTGCGGGCGCGGAGGTGCCAAGCGAGATAATCTCGTCGAGCGTGATCTCGGGCGAGAGCCAAAAAGCGCCGGCTCCGCGCTCGGCGAGCGCCTCCATGCAGGGCGTGTTGTGCACGGGCAGGCAAGAGCGAATCTCGGCCGTGGCGCCAACCTGGGCGGCCAGGGCAAGCTCGGAGATGTTGCCAATAGCGACCGTGGCGCCGGCAACAACCCACGGGTCGACGCGTACGTGGTCAACGGCACGGCAGACCTCGTCGAGTATGGGTACGATGCCCTGCTCAAACGCATCGGCGGGGGAGAGTTCGGCCGCATCGAGCGCGTCGGTGGTCATGTAGATGCGCGTTGCACCCTCCACGCGCGCTGCCTCGGCTGCCTCGAGCGAGGTGACGGTTACGCAGATCTGCGGCTCATCGCGGTAATGCTCGGGCATGGGACGGGAATCACTGGTGGCAATCGCCGGCAGCTCGAGTGCGCGGGCGCGCTCCTCATACGGCGTCAGAATGGCCTCTTCCAGCGCCTTGCAAGCGGCGGCGCGCACCTTATGTACGGCGGAGAAGCCCATGCCGCAGCCCTCATCGAGCGACACCTCAAAGCTCGCAGCCTCAAAGGGAGAGGAGCCCATGCGCCCGACGTGCTCCACCAGATCGGACGCCTCGACGGCGCGGGTCTTGGCGGCCTCGACGGTAAATCCGGTAGCGGTGGCCGTAAGCGAAGGGTCGTCGCAGCAGGTGAGCGTCACGGTAAAAGGCTCGCCCAGTCGCGCCACGACGGACACGTCTACGGCGCGGCGGCGCAGCACGTCGCGCTTGAGCGCGGCGCCGGCGGCGTCGATAGCGCGCTGGCTTCGAATCACGCGTACGCGGCAACCTTCGGGCATGCTGCGGGGCACGCGGCACTCGATGATGTCGCCAGCGGCGGCATCCTCGGCGGCAATGGTGGTCAGGAACTGGTCGAACTCATCGTCGTGGCGAAGCTCCAGCAGGTCGCCCTTGCCCACGGGCTCAAACAGCTCAATGCGGGCGATGGCGGCGCGGCGACGGCGGTCGTCGGGCTTGAGCCCACGCACGTCGCGGTTGGCCAGGCGGCTGCCCAGCACCGTGCCCACAATTTGGCCGCGGTTGTTGGAGCGCTCGTAGCTCATCATCTCGTCGCCCGAGGTGCCGTCCTGATAGGCGTGCGTAAAGTCGCGGTTAAAGCAGCGCTTGAGCTGGCGCTGGCGGGCGGCGTCCTCGTCCTTATCTACGGCGACCCCGGCCAGCATGTCATCAATCTGATGACGATACACGTCGACGATGGAATACACGTAATCGGGGGCCTTCATGCGGCCCTCGAGCTTGAGCGATGCGGCGCCGGCGTCATACAGACGGCGAACGAGCTGCGAAGTATTGGTGTCGCGCGGGCACAGCGCGCGCTCGCGACCGGCAGGGGAGAGCGAGCGGCCGTTCTCGTCGATCAGCTCGTAAGGCAGGCGACAGGGCTGGGCGCACATGCCGCGGTTGGCCGAGCGGCCCGCCATGGCAAAGCTCGACAGCAGGCACAGGCCCGAGTAGCAAAAGCAGATGGCGCCGTGGCTAAAGACCTCCAGGTCCACATCGGGCGCGGCATTGTGAATGGCGGCAATCTCGTCGATGGAAAGCTCGCGCGAGAGGGTCACGCGGTCAGCGCCCTGCTCGCGGCACCAGATAGTCCCACGGTCATCGTGGATGTTCGCCTGGGTCGAGATGTGTGTCTCGATATCGGGCATGGTGCGCTTGACCTCAAAGAACAGGCCCCAGTCCTGGATAATGAAGGCATCGGCGCCCAGCGTGGAACAGCGATGGATGAGCTGCAGCGCATCGCCCATCTCGGATTCCTTGATGACGATGTTGACCGTGACGTAGACGCGCGAGCCGGCCAGGTGCGCAGCGCGGCAGGCCTGCTCAAAGGCCTCGTCGGTAAAGTTCGTTGCCTTGCGGCGGGCGTTGAAGCTGCCCATGCCGCAGTAGATGGCGTCTGCCCCGGCGGCGAACGCGGCGGCAAAGGGCTCCGGGCCTCCGGCGGGGGCCAAAAGCTCGGGCCTGCGGTTGGTGGTTCGACTGGCGGTTGCGGTCATATCCTGCCTTTCAAAATGCTCAGATATTCAAAAGTATAGTGGCGCCGTCGCGGCAGGCGATGCCCGCAGCCTAAGCAGGATAAAGTCTTCAGCAGCCTCTCGGGCAAAAATGATCCGTTTTCCTCCGTCCCCAAGGGATCAGTGGGTTAGCCCTCCTTGCGGACCTTTTGCAGATAGCGGTAGACGCTGGGCTCAGAGATCCCAAGCGCGGTGGCAGCGCAAGCAACGGCACCCTTGAGCATAAACACGCCGTTGCCGTTGAGATAGCGGATAACATCCATGCGGTCGGCCTGGCCGAGCGAGGCGACATCCTGCCCGCGGCTTTCGAGCAACTCGGAAATACTGCGGTCGATGAGCTCCTGTGTAGACTCCGAAAGGCTCTCGACTTCGATGGGGGAGGGTTCCGTGCGGACCGGCGCGGCGTCGAAGCAGGCCATAAGCTGCTGGGCCATGGCATTGATGTTGCGCACGGCCGAAAGATCGGTGTTGACGCACAGCATGCCGACGATCTCGCCGTTCTCGCGGATAAAGTACGTTGCTGATTCCAACGTCTTGCCGCCGGCGCCGCGGCCTTCGTAGCCCGTAATAAACGGCAGGTCGCGATACTTGGCGTCGTGCATGATCTTGAGTGCCAGATCGGTGGCGGGACCGCCGACCTTGCGGCCGCTCACGATGCCGTTGCGAATATCGACGATGGCGTGGTCGGGATCCGAGAAATCGTGCAGCACGATTTCGCTGTTTTTGCCGAGTATCTGCTCCAGAAAATCGACCATCGGCAAAAAGCGACGTACGGTCTCGTTCACGGGCAACTCCTTTGGGTGAAATCGGAAATGTTCATAACAATTTTTTCTCATGGTAACACGGTGTCTATTGACTCGCATATTCGCAGGTACATTGCGTAATACAGATGAGCGGAAGGATTTTGGCGGTAAACGGTCGACCAAAAGAAAAGTAAGATGTTATTTTGACCAGACACTTTCCTGAACTGCGGAAATGTATTATCTCAGCTGAAGAATAGTCTGATAACAAAAAATTATTATTAAATATGAGGAAAAACTTCAATACGATATGCAACGAAGGCACAACCTCAGCCCCGCACTGCGTCACAATAGGACGCTAGATGCGAAAACAACTACTTCTAGGATTGGTGGTCAAATGGCCCAGGAGACGGTTACGAACGGCACCGAAGCCCTGTTCACTCGCGAAGGCATGCCGCCCGTTAAGGAAATGATCCCGTGTGCCCTTCAGCATGTACTGGCATCGTTTGCCGGCATCATTACCCCGGCGGTCATCATGGCCGGCGTCTACGGCTTTAATAGTCAGCAGAGCACTGACATCATTCAGGTTGCGCTCATTCTTTCGGCACTCGACACGGCCCTTCAGGCCTTCGCTCCCTTCCGTCGCATCGGCGGCGGCCTGCCCATCGTCATGGGCGTCTCGTTCGCGTTCCTGCCGGCCCTGCAGGCCATGGGTGCCTCGGGCTTTAGCTTTGGTGCGCTGCTGGGCGGCGAGATTGTCGGCGGTGCCGTCGCGGCCCTCTTTGGTCTGGCCTACAGCAAGATCAAGTGGCTGTTCCCGCCCGTCGTGACCGGTACGGTCATCTTCTCCATCGGCGTTTCGCTGTATCCCACGGCCGTCAAGTATATGGCCGGCGGTATGGGCACGCCGCTGTGGGGCACCCCGCAGGCCTGGTGCGTCGCTCTTATCACCTTCGCCGTGGTCTTTGCGCTCGCCAACTTTGGCAAGGGCACGCTCAAGCTGGGATCCGTGTTCTTTGGCATGATCGTTGGCATGATCGTCTCCATCCCCTTTGGCATGATCGACTTCTCCAGCGTCGCCACCGCTCAGGTCTTCGCTCTTCCCAAGCTCATGCCCTACGCGCTCGAGTTTGATCCCGAGGTCTGCATTACCCTCGCCGTCGTGTTCCCCATGGTTGCCATCCAGGTTATCGGTGACGTCTCCGCCGCCTGCCTGGGCTCCATCGACCGTATGCCCACCGAGCGCGAGCTCTCCGGCGCCATCGTGTCCCAGGGCCTCACCTCTATGGTAGGCGGCCTGCTGGGCGGTCTTCCCACCAGCGCCCTTGGCCAGAACGTGGGCATCATCTGCTCCAACAAGGTCGTCAACAAGTGGGTCTTTGTGATCATCGCGGCCGTCTTTGCTATCGCCGGTCTGTTCCCGCAGCTCTCTGCCGTCCTTTCCGCTATCCCGCAGCCCGTCATCGGCGGCGCGACCGTCGGCGTCTTTGGCACCATCACCATGAACGGCGTGCGCATGTTCACCCGCGAGGGCCTCACGCAGCGCACTACCACCATCGTCGGCACCTCCGTCGTCTTTGGCCTGGGTATCTGGATGGCCAGCGGTTGCCTTGCCGGCGAGGGTATGCCCGCCTGGGTGTCCACCGTCATCGGCTCCAATGCCGTAACCCCCACCGCCATCATGGCCATTGTCCTTAACCTGATCCTTCCGCAGACGCCGGTCGTGGCTCAGCACATCGATGCTGCCAAGGACGCTGCCGTGGATCTGGTCTTGCCCGAGAGCAAGAAGTAACCAATTCGGTGCTATTCGTCGGCGGACGCATCGCCTCGTCCGCCGACGTCATGCGGCGCCAAGCCGTACTTTTTCACACATTTGAATAAAGCGGTGTTCCCTTTAGAACCGTCTGTGTGGCGAGCGCCTGGCGCATGGCATTGCGTCCCGCTTTCATGTCCGCGCGAGCGCTTATCCTTACGGCAATGTAGCCGCCTATGTAGCAAGCGGCAGGCAACGGAGAAAGGCCATAATCGTGTCAGCTGAAAAGACGCCGTGTATCTCGGCTATCGATACGACGAACTTTGCGCGCCAGATTGTGCTGGACTTTGAGTTTGCGCCGGTGCCAAAGCAGCGCCAGCGCCGTGGACTGCGCAACGAGATTATCGAGGTCGGCGCCGTCAAGCTCGACTATCACGGCAACGTTATGGGCGAGTTCTCGCAGTTTGTGCAGACGGAATTGACCGAAGGCGTTGCGTTTCCCGTCCGCGAGCTTACGGGGATATCGGCTGTGGATACCGCGATGGCCGATCCGCTCTACGTGGTGATCAAAAGGCTCAGCGATTGGATCGGCCGCTACTCCGCCCAGATAGTTTGCTGGAGCGGGACGGATCGCCGACAGCTTTTGACCGAGTGCCAGGCAAAGCACATCGACCTTTCCGCATTTCCTACGGATTGGGCCGACCTGCAGGCGTTTTACACCTCGATCATGGACGTGGGCAGCCACGGGCGCGTTTCGTTGGGCGACGCGGCAACGTGGTTTGGCATCGAGTTTGACGAGTCGACGGGCCACGCCCACAGCGCCCTTGCCGATGCGCGCGTGACCGCCAAGCTGCTCAAGCAGGCGATGGACGGGAACTACCGCGTGAGTCCGCGCGCCCAGGAGATCCGCCAGCGGTGGGGGATGGGCGAGCGACCCCAGACGCGCCTTTCCAGCAAGTGTCCCGAGCTGGGCGACCTGCTGCTGAAGCTGAAAGCGGAGGGGAGGTAGGGCAGATTGTGGAAATCTAATTCTGCATTGTATTTGTGCCTAGGTGCAATATATCGGACTGTGTTTGAGTCTTGAACCCGAATTGTTGTTCAACAATTTGTGCTGTACCTGCGGCGCGAGAATAGATACCGCTCATCGTTAATATGCCGAGTTCGGCAATAAAAATCACGGAACCGAATATAATTCAAGACAAGGTTATGGGGTTGCTGGCTTCATTTCGGGTAGCCAAACAACAGAATGGCTAAGATAACGAGGGTATTGTGAACAGTAGTCAAAGGGTGTCGTTCGCTGATCTATTTAACTCTCATTCTTGCGTAGGAAATGGCATCCATTTCTCTTTCCCAAATATGGGTGAGGTTGAAATTACGTCGATCCCGCGGGCGAACTTGTCTTTACTGCGCAGGGCTCGAACAAAGGGATGCCCGGGCCTTTGGCAGGGCCACCGTGCCTCTTGGCCGGTTGGTGTCGGGATCGTGGAGCCAACTCTCTACCCCGACTCTGGATAAAACGCGCCCGCTCCTTGCGGGCAAGATGGAGTCTATCAGCGCGCGCGGACAGAAATCAAACGCCGCCTGCGAAATGATGTGCAGACGGCGCTTGATTACGCGGCAATTATTCGGCAAACATCCGGAAAAGTGTCGAAATCAGCCGTATGAAAGTACGGAAAAGTGTCAAATTCGAGCCGCCCAAATTACGGAAAAGTGTAAAACTGCACGTAAACATGGGTGCGGCATAGCTTATGTTCCAACCTAGCTGTTGGGGTCGCCCTTGAGGGTGTTGATGTCCAGGTACTGGTTATCGTCTTCTCTTTGCTGGGTCTCCGACTCCGCTTGGGTGGGGCCGCGGAACAGCTGGAATCCCTCAAACGCAATGACACCGAGCAGGGCAATGATAATGGCGATAAAGGCAACCTTGACTGCCTGCGGAAATTCCGAGAAACGCAGCGCCTTTTCCTCGGCGTAATAATCGGCGAAGCGCTCTTCGCCCGTGCTTTTGGTATACGCCGGTGCGGGCGCGGCCTCCGGGTCATATTCCGGTGCAGGCGTGGTAGCGTACGAATCGTTGAGATAATCACTCGATGCAGTGCCATAATCCTCGGTCTCGATGCGACTGGTGCCAGCATAGTCATCGGAATAATCGGAATATGCCGCACCGCCCTCATAGTCCGCGGCGCTCGTGTTGGCGGCAAAAAGCGGGTTAACTGGAACGTCGAGCGCCGGCATGCCGGTAGAGGTCTCATCCAGATCGGCTGCAGCCCAGGAATTGTAGGCAACCTGACGGGCAATGGGCTCATCGAGCCTTGTGACCGGAGGCTTGCGTACCGCAGGAACAGGCAACTGCTGGGCGCTGTACATAACGGTGCTGTCGGCCGATTTGCCCTGCGTCGCTGCAGCGAGAAATGCCGCCGTCTCGGACGG
>UQXT01000090.1 GCA_900545075.1 uncultured Collinsella sp.
ACACCGGTGGACGCGTCCAGCGCTTCGCCGACAAGTTCGGTGGCGCCGCTGCCGCCCAGCTCAAGAAGGCCGAGGAGGCCAAGGCTGCCAAGGCTGCCAAGGCTGCTGAGGCCGAGGCCGCTCGCAAGGCCGCCGCTGAGGCTAAGGCTGCCGAGAAGGCCAAGCGTGCTGCTAAGTTTGCCGAGGAGGCTGCCAAGCAGGCCGCCGAGGCTCCCGCAGAGGCTCCCGTCGAGGAGGCCGCTGCTGAGGCCGAGACCACCGAGGCTGCTGAGTAAATAGCTCGCCGCGGAAACACTCGCATTCATGGCAAAAGGGCCGCGCATCCATTTGGGTGCGCGGCCCTTATCTTTTTATTGGTGCAAACCAACCTGTCCCCATTGCACCAGGTTGGCGCGAAGGGGACAGGTTGGTTTGCACCAAATGGCAGAGAGGCAGCGTTTTCCCAGATAAAAGCTGCCAAAATAAACCAGTCCCTTTTTGGCAGGTTGGTCGTAGTTATTACGTGGTCGAGCGTGTCGACCGCATAGGCGGCGCCTTGTTTGGCTAAAGTACAAATATCTGTGTTTAACTCGTCCAAGGTTTCATGCCACGGGCGATGGCCAAAAAGGAAAACCACATGGGATTCATGTCAAAGCTGCTGTCCTTTGGATCCGATAAGGACCTGAAGCGCTACTACAAGATCGTCGACAAGATCAACGGTCTTGAGCCCCAGTTTGAGAAGATGACCGAGGAGGAGCTCCGCGCCCAGACCGATAAGTTCCGTGAGCGCTACGCCAACGGCGAGTCGCTCGACGACATGCTCCCCGAGGCCTTTGCCACCGTGCGCGAAGCTTCCAAGCGCACCATGGGCATGCGTCACTTTGATGTACAGCTCATCGGTGCCATGGCGCTGCACGAGGGCCACATCGCCGAGATGAAGACCGGCGAAGGCAAGACCCTCGTCTCCACGTTGGCCGGCTATCTCAACGCTATTGCCGGCAAGGGCGTGCACGTCGTTACTGTCAATGATTACCTTGCCAAGCGTGACTCCGAGTGGATGGGCCGCATCTATAAGTACCTGGGCATGACCGTCGGTCTGCTCCAGAACAACATGCCGCTCGAGCTCAAGCGCCCGGCCTACCAGGCCGACGTCACCTACGGCACCAACTCCGAGTTCGGCTTTGATTACCTGCGCGATAACATGGTCACCCGCCCCGAGCAGCGTGTGCAGCGCGGCCACAACTACGCCATCGTCGACGAGGTTGACTCCATCCTGATCGACGAGGCCAGAACGCCGCTCATCATCTCGGGCGCCGGCACCAAGTCCGCCAGCACCTACAAGGACTTCGCGCGCGCCGTGCGCGGCCTTGAGCGCGGCGAGGACGTCTCGCACGACATGCTCACCGCCACCGAGGACGTTGAGCCCACGGGCGACTTCGTCATGGACGAGGCCAAGCACACCATCGCCGCCACCGAGCGCGGCCTTAAGAAGATTGAGCACCGCCTGGGTATCGATGACATCTATGCCGATCTCTCCGGCCAGTTGGTCAACCACCTGCAGCAAGCGCTGAAGGCCCAGTACATGTTCCACCGCGATAAGCAGTACGTGGTCACCAACGGCGAGGTCAAGATTGTCGACGAGTTCACCGGCCGCATCATGGAGGGCCGCCGCTACTCCGAGGGCCTGCATCAGGCCATCGAGGCCAAAGAGGGCGTGCTCGTGCGCGAGGAGAACCAGACCCTTGCCACCATCACCCTGCAGAACTACTTCCGCCTGTATGACAAGCTCTCCGGCATGACCGGTACGGCACTCACCGAGGACGCTGAGTTCCGCGAGATTTACAAGCTGCCCGTCGAGGTCATTCCCCCCAACAAACCCGTGCAGCGTGTTGACCACGAGGACCTGGTGTACCGCACCATTCAGGCCAAGTACAACGCCGTTGCCGACGACGTTGAGCGTCGTCACGCCAAGGGCCAGCCGGTCCTGGTGGGCACCGTTTCCATCGAGAGCTCCGAGAAGCTGTCGGCCGCCCTTACCAAGCGCGGCATCGCGCACGAGGTCCTCAACGCCAAGCACCACGAGCGCGAGGCCCATATCGTGGCCCAGGCCGGACGCTACGGCGCCGTGACCATTGCCACCAACATGGCCGGTCGTGGTACCGACATCTTGCTGGGCGGCAACCCCGACGAGTTGGTGCGCGAGCGCCTGGAGTACGAGGGCCTGACCATGGAGGACGTGACGCCCGAGCAGCTCGAGCAGTTTAACGCCGAGGCCAAGGAGACCTGCAAGGCCGAGCGCGAGCGCGTGCTTGCCGCCGGCGGCCTGACCGTTATCGGCACCGAGCGCCATGAGTCCCGCCGTATCGACAACCAGCTGCGCGGCCGTTCCGGCCGTCAGGGCGACCCGGGCGAGACCCAGTTCTACCTGTCGCTCGAGGATGACCTCATGCGCCTGTTTGGCGGCGACAAGATGGACCGCGTCTCCAAGATGATGGTCACGGCCGACATGGGCGACGACATGCCCATCCAGCACAAGATCATCTCCAAGGCCGTCGAGAGCGCCCAGCACAAGGTCGAGAGCATCAACTTCTCCATGCGTAAGAGCGTTCTTGAGTACGACGACGTCATGAACAAGCAGCGCCAGGTCATTTACGCCGAGCGCAACAAGATTCTGGATGGCAAGGACCTGACCGACCACATCACCGAGGTCATGCACGACACGGTGTACCGCTGCGTGCAGGAGTTCTGCACCAAGGACAGCCATGAGGGCGAGCGTGATCTTGAGGGTCTGCGCAAATGGGTCGTCGAGCTGACCGGGCATATCGATACCCCTCAGTTCCCCGACGAGGACTTTGAGGCCCTGGCTGCCGATGTCCTGGCCTATGTTGAGAAGTGCTACAACATGAAGGCCGAGCGTCTGGGCGAGGACCTGATGCGCGAGCTCAACACCCAGGTCATGCTGCGCGTCATCGATACCCGCTGGATGAACTACCTGCAGGAGATGGACTACCTCAAGACCGGCATCGGCCTGCGCGGCTTTGGCCAGCGCGACCCGCTGGTTGAGTACAAGACCGAGGCCTACAGCGCGTTCCAGATGCTCGTCGATACCATGTACGAGGATTACCTGCGCACCGTTCTGCGCATTGAGATCAAGGCTGCCCCGCAGGCTGTGGAGCACAAGGAGGACCCCGCCCTCAAGGGTGCGCACTTCTCTGGTCCCGCCGAGGTCGATGGCGACAACGGCGATTCGGTACTGCGCAAGCAGGCTCAGGTGCAGGCTCGCACCGCCGTCCAGGGTGGCCCGGCTGCCGTTAACAACGGTGGCAAAGTGACGACCTACCGCAAGTCCGAGAGCGATGACCCCTATGTCAACGTGGGCCGCAACGACCCGTGCCCTTGCGGTAGCGGTAAGAAGTTCAAGTACTGCCACGGCAGGAATCGTTAATGGCCGAGGCTCTAGAGGTAACGCCCGCCGAGTTGGACGCGTTTGCGGACCGACTCGGCGAGGTCGAGTCATATCTCCATTTGGACGAGAAGCGCACCCGCGTAGCGGAGCTCGAGGCCAAAAGCGTCGCCCCGGGTTTTTGGGACGATGCCGATGCCGCTCGCGCCACGATGGAGGAGATTGCACGCGCCAAGGAGGACATCGCCGCCGTGGATACGGCGCGCGGTGAGCTTTCCGATGCTCGCGCCGCGTTGGAGCTTGCCGAGGAAATGGGCGATGACCCCGATGCCGCCGCGCTGCGTGAGGAGGCTGCCGCCACGGCGGAGCGCCTATCCCGCGCCATCGACGAGCTTGAGCTTGCGAGCTGGTTTACCGGCGAGTTCGACCATGGCGATGCGATTGTGACCATCAAGCCCGGGCAGGGTGGTTTGGAGGCCCAGGACTGGACCTTCATGCTCTTTAAGATGTACATGAAGTACTGCCAGCGTCGCGGCTGGAAGGTCACCATCAACGACTGTCCCGCGGCCGAGGTCATCGGCATCGACCGCGCGACCTTTACCGTCGAGGGCAAGGACGCATTTGGCATGCTGCGCGCCGAAGCCGGCGTCCACCGCTTGGTGCGCATTAGCCCCACCGACGACAAGAAGCGCCGACAGACTACGTTTGCCGGCGTCGAGGTCATTCCGGTGCTACCCGACGATATCGATATCGAGATTAATCCCGATGACATTCGCGTCGACGTGTACCACGCAAGCGGGCCGGGCGGTCAGGGCGTCAACACCACCGACTCCGCCGTGCGCGTGACGCATTTCCCCAGTGGTATTGTGGTCACGTGTCAAAACGAGCGCAGCCAGATTCAAAACAAGGCCGCTTGTATGCAGATCCTCAAGGCTCGTCTGTACGAGATTGAGCTCGAAAAGCGCGCTGAGGCCTTGGATGAGATTCGCGGACCCAAGACCACAATTGGTTTTGGCAACCAGATCCGCAGCTACGTGCTCTACCCGTACCAGATGGTTAAGGACCTACGCACGGGCGTGGAGACTAGCAACGTCGAGGCGGTTCTTGACGACGGCGATCTGGATTCGTTCGTGATTGGCTATCACCGTTGGGCTACCGGAAACGCTGACGTGGAGGCCCCGTCTGCCTAAACCGCTCGGTTTATGTGGGAATGGATAAAACCCTCCGAGCAGGGTGGTTTTGTATCCAGAACATACCCTGCACAGGGGTGGTTTTTGTCCGGCGAATCGGTAGAATCGAATACAAGAAGAAGTTCAAAGCGCATCCGATGGGGTGCGCTTTTTTGAGGGAGGCAGCATGGCATATCGTCTGGACATCAAGCGCATTCTTTCGATGAACTTCTTTCACGACCTGCCCCAGATCATGTTGGGGTGCGCTCTGGCCGCCATCGCGACCGACTTGTTTTTGATTCCCAACGGTCTTGCCGCCGGTGGCGTTACGGGCCTTGCCACCATTATCCAGGCGGTCGGCGCGGCGCGCGGCCTATCGCTTCCCGTTGGTATTCAGACGATCGTGATGAACGCCTTGCTGTTGTTGGTCGTTATGCGCGAGGGCGGCATGTTCTATGTGGTGCAGACGGCGACGGGCTTTGTGCTGCTGGGCTTCTTTACCGACCTGTTTGCCCCGTTTGTAGCGCCTCTGGCAGATGCGGACCTGATGCTTCCCGCTATGTGGGGCGGCATTATTACGGGCATTGGTTACGGCATGGTGTTGCGTGCCGGCGCCAACACCGGCGGCTCGGACACGATTGGGCAAATCATCTCGCGTAACACCTCGCTGCCGGTGGGCTCGACTGTCATGGCAATCGACGTTGCCGTTTGTGCGGCATCGGCCCCGGTCTTCTCGCTCGAAAATGCTCTGTATGCAGGACTATCGATGGTGATCAGCGGCTATGTGATCGATGCCGTGGTCGATGGCGGCAATAAGCGTCGTATGGTGCTCATCATCTCGGACAATTTCCCCGATATCGCGGCCGACATCATGTATGGTCTGGGACGCGGCTGCACCAAGTTTAGGGCGACCGGTATGTATTCGGGCATCGAGAAGCCGGTGATCATGGTGATCGTTAGCCGTCGAGAGCTCAACACCCTTAAAACGATCGTGCGCGAACGCGATCCTCACGCCATTGTGACGGTCGCCGACGTTACGGAAGCCTTCGGTGAGGGATTCAAGGACATTAACGCGTAGGGCCGACTGCGTTCCATCCAAAAGACGTTCACATTGATAAACCGTTTCATCTGCGGTTCTGCCTGCTAAATTGTTCAAATACTGATAAAAAACTCTGGTAAAGCTATCAGTTTCCAGCATAATGAATGACGTACGTGCATTGCGGCTGTGTTGGGATTACCTTCGGTGCCGTGCGCATCTTGTCTTAAGAGGATGAAAGGAAGGCACAATGAGCGACGAAGAGCTCAAAAAGGTTGCCAACGAGGTAAGGAAGGGCATCGTCACCGGCGTGCACGCTGCCAAGTCTGGCCATCCGGGCGGTTCGCTCGGCGCTGCCGACATCATGACCTATCTGTACTTTGAGGAAATGAACGTCGACCCGGCTGATCCCCGCAAGGCCGATCGCGACCGCTTTGTGCTCTCCAAGGGCCATTGCGCTCCGGGCCTGTACGCCGTGCTCGCCGAGCGCGGGTTCTTCCCCAAGGAGGACCTCGAGACGCTGCGCCATATTGGCAGCCACCTGCAGGGTCACCCCAACATGAACGACACTCCGGGCGTTGACATGTCCACCGGCTCGCTCGGCCAGGGCATCTCCGCTGCCGTGGGCATGGCCGTTGCCGCCAAGCACTGGGGCGATACTTACCGCACGTACGCCCTGCTGGGCGATGGCGAGAGCGAGGAGGGCCAGGTCTGGGAGGCCGCCATGTTTGCCGGCAACCAGCAGCTCGACAACCTCTGCGTGATCGTCGACCACAACGGCCTGCAGATCGACGGCCCCGTCGAGGAGGTCAACGACCCCATGCCGCTGGCAGACAAGTTCCGCGCCTTCAAGTTCCATGTGGTGGAGCTCGCCGACGGCAACGACTTTGACAAGATTCGCGCCGCCTTTGCCGAGGCCCGCGCCACCAAGGGTCAGCCTACCGCCATTATCGCCGAGACCACAAAGGGCAAGGGCGTCTCCTTTATGGAGAACCAGGTGGGTTGGCACGGTAAGGCCCCCAACGATGAACAGTTTGAGCAGGCCATGGCAGAGCTCACGGCCGCCGGAGAGGAGCTCTAGGATGGCAGACGTCAAGAAAATCGCCACGCGTGTAAGCTACGGCGAGGCCCTCGTCGAGCTCGCCAACGAGCACGATGATTTTGTGGTCCTCGACGCCGATCTGGCCGCCGCCACGCAGACCGGTAAGTTTAAGGCCGCCTGCCCCGATCGTTTCTTCGATGTGGGCATCGCCGAGAGCAACCTGATGGGCGTCGCCGCCGGTATCGCGACCACCGGCCGCGTTGCCTTCGCGAGCAGCTTTGCCATGTTTGCTGCCGGCCGCGCTTTTGAGCAGGTCCGTAACTCCATCGGCTATCCGCACCTCAACGTCAAGATTGGCGCCACGCACGCCGGTATTTCGGTGGGCGAGGATGGTGCCACGCACCAGTGCTGCGAGGATATCGCCCTTATGCGCGTCATTCCCGGCATGACCGTCATCGTTCCCGCCGACGACGTCGAGGCCCGCGCCGTGGTCCGCGCCGCCTACGAGTGCGACGGCCCCGTGTACATGCGCTTTGCCCGTCTGGCCTCGCCGGTCATCAACGACCCCGAGACCTACAAGTTTGAACTGGGTAAGGGCATCGTTATGCGCGAGGGCGCCGACGTTACCGTCATTGCCTGCGGTCTGATGGTCGGCGAGGCCCTCGAGGCCGCCGAGCAGCTCGCTGCCGAGGGCATCGACGCCGAGGTCATCAACATGCACACCATCAAGCCCATCGACGCCGATCTGGTCGTCAAGAGCGCTACCAAGACCGGCCACGTCGTGACCGTTGAGGAGCACTCCGTGATCGGCGGCCTGGGCAGCGCCGTTGCCGACGTCCTGTGCGAGCAGTGCCCGACGCCGCTCAAGAAGATCGGCGTCAACGACACGTTCGGCGAGTCCGGCCCGGGCGCCGAGCTCCTGCACAAGTACGGCTTGGACGCCGCCAACATCGTGGCGACCACCAAGGAGTTCTTGGCCTAAGGTAAGACGAGGCAAAGTATCGCCTCAACAACCGCATACAAGCCAGAACAGGGGCGTCCCCAAAGAGGGCGCCCCTGTTTTTTCGGCAACAAATAAATCAGGCCCGCACCAAGCAAGGGCTTCCTCCGGGAAGTGGGCCCATATCAGCAAAGTGCAACTCAGCCCTCCCAACTTTGTATATGCAGCACCCCAAGATAAACGCGGCGACTCCTTAGTAGCCGCAGGCCGGGCGCAGGGTTACCTCCCAAATCTTTCCGCAGGACGGAGGAGCTCCCGCCGCAC
>UQXT01000091.1 GCA_900545075.1 uncultured Collinsella sp.
AGTTCCGCACGCAAAGAAGGCCACTTAATGTGGCCTTCGTCTTGCGCAGGACTGTAGAGCAGGAAACCTTATATCCGGCCCCTCCGGTCGGGGACCGCACCCGTACGACTACAGCGTCATGTTTGGATCGGCGTCGACGTCGAAC
The DNA here is from genome assembly GCA_900545075.1 of uncultured Collinsella sp. Classification (GTDB taxonomy): domain Bacteria; phylum Actinomycetota; class Coriobacteriia; order Coriobacteriales; family Coriobacteriaceae; genus Collinsella. The sequence continues at coordinate 146 of UQXT01000091.1, forward strand.
GACGAGATTTCACCTCGGTCGAATTTACGGCGAGCGACCTCCGCGATCATGGCGGCGTTATCGGTGCAGGCAGACAAGGGCGGCACCGTCACGCGGATCCCCTGACGACCGAGCTTCTTGATCATCATCTCGCGCAGATGCGGGTTGGCCGAGACGCCGCCGCCGATGCAATACTCCTTGCACCCGGTAGCGTGCAGGGCGTTTTTGGCCTTCTTGTACTGCACGTCAAAGACCGCCGCCTCAAACGAGGCCGCTAGGTCGGGCAGGTGAATCGTGCGCCCGGCCTTGGTCTCCTGCTCGATGTAGAGCGCCACCGCCGTTTTGAGGCCCGAAAGCGAAAAGCGGTAGTCTCCCCTGCTGTTAAGCGCGCGGGGAAAATCGATCGCCTTGGGGTTGCCCGTCTCGGCAAGCTTGGAGATGATGGGGCCGCCGGGATAGCCCAGGCCCAGCGCCTTGGCCACCTTGTCGAAGGCCTCGCCCACGGCGTCGTCGAGCGTCTCACCGAGCACCTCGTAGTCGCCCCACGCCTTCACGTGCACGAGCATGGTGTGCCCGCCCGAGACAAGCGTAAAGATAAACGGGGGCTTGAGGTCGGGCTGCGCCAACAGGTTGGCAAACAGGTGGCCCTCCAGATGATTGACGCACACGAGCGGCTTGCCGGCAGCATACGCAAAGCCCTTGGCAAAGGCGACACCCACCACCAGGGCACCCACCAGGCCCGGACCCTGCGTCACGCCCACGGCGGCAAGCTCACTTGGCGCAATCGCCCCACCCTCAAGGCCAAGCGATGCCGCGGCATCTTCAAGCGCCGCATCTACGACACTCACAATCACCTCAACGTGCTTGCGCGAGGCGATCTCGGGCACCACGCCGCCAAAGCGAGCATGAAAATCAATCTGCGTCGACACCTGGTTGGCCAGCATCTTGCCGTCCGCATCGATAATCGCCACAGCCGTCTCGTCGCAGGAACTCTCGATGGCAAGCACCAGGCGACGGCGCTCGATTTCGGCACGCTCCTCAGCGGTGCGTTCGGGCGCAGGCAGGGGCCATACGCGTTGCTCGGCTGCCGTCGGCTCGGGCGAGGCATTGTCGAGAGGAAGCACCAGGGGCAGCGGCGCCGTCATGACGATGGCATCCTTGCCGGCACCGTAATAGCCACGGCGACGACCCGCCTCGGCAAAGCCCAGGGCGGCATAGAGTGCAATTGCGCCCTCGTTGCCGTCCTCAACCTCAAGCGAAGCCGTAGTGCAGCCGAGCATCTGCGCGTCATAGCTCACGTGCGACAGAAGCTTGCGGGCGATACCCTCACGGCGATGAGTCGGATCGACGGCAACGTCCATAATCTGCACGTCCCCGTCGACGACCATGCCGCCGGCAAGACCCAGCAGCTGACCGTCGTCGTGCGCCACCCACCAGCTACGCGGAGCGGCAACGTCCTCGCCCAGCTCGGACAAGAACATGCCCGGCGTCCACGCCTCGTGTCCGGCGCCTTCAAAGCAGGCGGTCTCCAGTGCGCTCGCGCCCTCGGCATCTGCCGCGCCCATGGGGCGGAATTGCAGATGACGTCCGGCGAGCTCATCGGCAACACCTGTCACCTCACTCTGCGCGCTCTCGGCAAGACCCAGGCGCTTGCGCTCGTTTTCCTCGGCGTCCGAAAGGCGCGTATAGATCGGCAAGACGTGAGCGGGATCGCCATCGCCTGCGGCGTGCGCCATTAGCAGGCCCTCGCCCGAGGGCCACCACAGGTCTCGCTCCACGCAGCGCGCCGCCTCGTCCTCACCCAGCAGCTTGCCATAACGCACGAGACCGTCACCAGTCAGCTGAACCTGATCCCAGGCCGCGGTCTGGCGCCACTCATCAAGCGCCACGGCGGCCTTGACCACGCGCTCGCGCTCAAACAGACGCTCGGGACCCTCATCCCCCAGCACATACAGCGCCGGGTACACCTCGCCGCGCATGGCGTCGGCAAGAACACCAAGCTTACCGCGTATGCCGGCTTTCCATGCCGTCCAGGCGCAAGCATCAAGTGTCGACACGCCGAGCAACGGCACGTTGGCACCGCGTGCCAGACCCTTTGCGGTGGAGATGCCGATACGCACGCCCGTAAACGAACCCGGGCCGCGGCCGACCACATAACAGCCGACATCGCTGCGATCCAGGCCGGCCTGCTTCAGTACGCTATCAACAGTATTCACGAGTTCCACGTTGGCATGACGGCGACACAGATGGTCCCCACTTACCAGCTTTGCCTCGCCTGTCTGCACATCAATCCAGCTTGCCGCGCAGGCAAGCATGTCGGTCGATGTGTCGAGCGCCACCACCAGCGCGTTGTCGTTATGCAAGCTCATCTTGTACAGCCTTATCTATCAAATGGGAAAGCTCATTCGCGCGCTCGCCGTGTGCCTCAAGCGTTATCGTCCGCACGTCGCTGTCGTCCTCATCGCGCTTAAGCGTCACCGAAAGATACTCATCCGTCAGTTCATCCTGAAACTGCTCGCCCCATTCCAGCAGGCAAACACCCTCATAGCCCAGCACGTCAAAAATGCCCGTATCCTCTAGCTCGTAGGCATGCTCCAGACGGTACAGATCAAAATGGAACAGCGGAATACGCCCTTGGTCATGAACAGCCATGAGTGCGAACGTAGGGCTCGTGACCATGTGCTCATCGCCCAGGGCACGCGAGACGCCCTTAGTAAAGTGGGTTTTTCCTACACCCAAGCCGCCGGTCAAAATCAGCACATCGCCATCTTCTAGACACGGTGCGACCAGCTCGCCAAAATGCTCCGTATCGGCAGTACGGGCCGTTCTATAGGTACCTACCCCCAGGCGCTCCAGGGACATATGCGCTCCTTATTATTCCGAGGCGGTCTCCGGCGCGGGGTGCCGCTCCAGATAGTCGCCCAGCATCTTAAAGTCTTCCTCCAGCAACTCCTGCCACGCCGGATTGCGCAGCGCCGCCGCAGGATGAAACGTCGGCATCACCACAAAGTGCCCCATCTGATGGAACCTGCCGCGCAGCCTGGTAATGCCAATCTCGGTCTTGAGCACAAAGTGCGTTGCGGGGTTGCCGAGCGTCACGATGATATCGGGCCAGATGCTTCGAATCTGCTCACGCAAAAACGGTGAGCAAGCCAGCACTTCCTCGGGGCGCGGATTGCGGTTTCCCGGCGGACGGCACTTAAGCACATTGGCGATATAGACATCCTCGCGCTTAAGACCTGCCAGGGACAAAATGCCGTTGAGGTCTTCACCTGCCGCCCCCACAAAGGGTTCGCCTTGCAAATCCTCGTTGCGACCCGGTGCTTCACCAATAAACATGACGCGGGCGCGGGGGTTTCCCACTCCAAACACGATATTGTGACGCGACTGGTAGAGCTGGCAGAAGTGACAATCGCCCAGAACGGCCTCAATCTCCTCGAGTGCGACCTCACGTGGCGCCTGATGGGTATGGCCGGGGATGTGCATGACGCCCATAGCGGCTCCTACACGTAGACCTTGTCGAGACGCATGCCAAAGCCGCAGGCGACCTCGTAGTTAATCGTTCCGCGCAGTCGGGCCATCTCGTCCATAGTGATCTCGGCATCGCCATCGCGGCCGACAATAATCATCTCGTCACCATACTCGGCCTCGGGAATCTCGTGTGCCGGGTTGGACTGAATGGCGACCATAAACTGATCCATGCAGATATTGCCAACCTGACGCACGCGCTCGCCGCGATACAGCACATCCATACGATTGGAAAGCGTACGCGATAGGCCATCGGCATAACCGATCGGCAGCGTGCAGATCTGAACGCGCGTACGCGGTACGCGGTAGGTAAAACCGTAGCCCACACCCTCACCCATCGCAGGGTGTGCCACGCGCGTCACGCGCGCATGGACGCTCATAACGGGATCGAGCTGCATCACGTGGCCGCTCAGCTCGCACGGCTGCATGCCATACAAGCCAACGCCGGCGCGAATCATATCAAAATGCATCGAAGGGTCGAGCATCGAGGACGGCGTGTTGGCGCAGTGCACGATACCGCACTCAAAACCCGCATCCTTAATGGCCTGAACGGCCTCGGTAAAGCGCTGGCACTGCAGCTTGTAGTCCCAGCCCGAAGGTTCATCGGCAGTAGCGAAGTGCGTAAATACGCCGTCGCACTGAATGCCGCGATGGAAATCAATACCACGGACAAAGTCGAGCACCTGCGTGTAATGTACGCCGATACGGTTCATACCCGTCTCGATGGCGAGATGATACTTGCCCACCTTGCCCGCCGCGACGGCACATTCGCCATACGCAAGAGCAAAGTCAGACGTATAGACCGAGGGCATGATATCGAACTCGAGCAACGTAGGAATGGCCTCGATAGGCGGTTCGCTCAGGATGAGGATGGGTTTCGTAATCCCGCCCTGTCGGAGCTCAACGCCCTCGTTAACCGTCGCCACGGCAAACATGTCGGCCCCGGCCGAATACATAATCTTGGCGCACTCAACAGCTCCATGACCATAAGCGTCGGCTTTAACCACACAGCACAGGCGCTGACGCGGATTCAGCAAATTCTTATAGGCCCTCGTGTTGCGGCGGAGCGCCCCGCGGTCAATCTCGACCCAGGACCAACGCGTCAAATCGGCTTTATTCATAATTAGTCATCCGACCCTTCGTCCGTGATTCCCAGATCATCAAGCGCATCCTTTGCCGCCAACTCCATGGCGGGACCGATCAAGTCGATAAGATCGGTCGCGATAACGCTCTTCTCGCCAAACTCCGTCGCCGCGGCAAAACCGGCATAGCTATGAAGTGCGACGGCATAGGAGTACAGCAGCTCCCAACGGTCCATCTCGTCGCGCATAGTGGCCAGTGTGCCGGCCAGAATGCCTGCAAGGACGTCACCCGAGCCAGCGGTCGCCAACGACGCCGGGCCCGAGAGCGGCAGTAGCACGCGCTCAACACCGCAAATGGCCGTCGTCGGGCCCTTAGCGATAACAACGAGGTTATCGGAACCGGCGGCCCAGACAACCTTTTGCGCAGCAGCAATCGCGGTGCCAAGGTCATTGACCTCATCGCCGGCAACGAGACGCGAAAGCTCGCGATAATGCGGCGTCATGACGAGCGGCTGCTCGCGACGATACATCTCGGGATTGCTGTCGATGCCGTCGATTGCAATCTTGGCAAGACAGTTGAGAGCATCGGCATCCAAGATAAGTGGCACGTCGAGCTCGAGCAGGCCTGAAACCACCTGCATGGCACCGGCAGACGTCGTCATGCCGGGACCACACAGCACACAGCTGTATTTCTTGGCAATCTCACATACCGTCATGCGCGCAGCGGCACCAAAAGACCCGCGGGAATCAGATGGAATGGCAAAGACCGGAATCGAGGGGAGCGCCATGCGAATAAGGTTGGCACATGCATCTGGCGTCGCGACCGCCACATAGCCGGCACCTGCGCGGGCAGCGGACTTAGCAGCCATAATGGCGGCACCAGGATACTGCGCCGATCCAGCAACAATGAGCACCGAGCCGCGCGAGTACTTATCGATATTCGTAGGCAGCGGAGTAAAGTAGTCCACAAGGTCGCTAGGCTCTACGATCTCGGCAGCATGGTCGACATCGTCAATGACCTCATCAAGGCGGTCGTACAGGCCACCGCAGACCAGATCGCCTGCATATTCGGGACCGTCAGCGCTGTATAGGCCAATCTTAGGAGCAATCATCGTCACCGTTCGCTCAGCACGAATGCAGTCATCATCAACCACACCCGTCTCGGCATTAAGGCCCGAGGGAACATCGATGGAGACAACGCAATCGGCATTTTCATTGACCGTGGGAATCCAAATTGAAAACGGCGCACGAAGATCACCGTGAAAACCAGTACCAAAAATGGCATCGACTACAACATCGGCCTTATCGATCAGCACTTCCAGCTCATCGCGAGAGGGGCCGACACACACATGCACGTCACGACCAGCAGTGCGACGGGCGACATGACGAGCGAGAGCGGCAGGGATCTCATCCGGCTCAACCGGAGAGACGATATCCACATCAACGCCCTTATGAGTCAGAATATCAGCGGCAACCCAGCCATCTCCACCATTGTTGCCAAAACCGACCAATACAAGAACGCGATCGGGGTTGAGCTTTAAAATCTCATTAGCGGCAAATTCGCCCGCCAACTCCATGAGTTCGGCCTTCGAGGTGCCCTCACGCTCGATAATATCTTCGAGGCGAACGACTTCCTCGGTACTCAAAACCGGTTTCATCTATGCTCCTAGCGCATCTTGCGGATCATCATCCAGATGTTCCGACAAAGCAGATTGTTGCAGCTGTTCGAGCTCGTCTAAGACAGAACGAGCCTCTTTAAATGTCTGAGCAACGCGCTCCTTCGTGCTCACCTTTTCTTCCTTGGGTTTAGGTCGAGCATCCTCGGTAATCGCAATGGCATTAGCGACAGCCAAGTCACCCGTCAGAGTAATAGAAAGAGCAACCTCGACAACGCCCAATTCCTGGGCGATTTCGAGAGCACGGCCCGAAAGCAGCGCTTTTGGCTTGCCGAGCTTATCGCGAGTTACGGAAACGTCTTTACGGCCAACGCCTTGGCTAAAACCCGTTCCAAGCGCTTTAAGCACCGCTTCGCGAGAAGCGAAACGACTGGCATAATGCGCGGCAGGACGAGACGATGCGTCGCAATACGCGCGCTCTTCATCAGTAAACACGCGACGGGCAAACGCGGGTGTCTTCTCAAGGATTGATTTCATTCGGGAAATCTCGACGATATCAACGCCGATTCCGGCTTCGGCCATAATCACCTCCATGCTGCACAGACTATGACATTGTAGCCCGTTCGCAGAAGATGCGACAAACGAGGGACAAAAACACAGCGACAGTGGAGTGATGGCCCTATAAACGCAAAAAAGGGGGAGGCCGCGAGGCCTCCCCCTTCTTCAAGTCGATGGCGGCTCGGTGCCGTCCACCGGTCAGCGGCGCCCTGGCCTCCCACGGGCTGACCCCGCAGTACTCTCGGCGCGATGGGGCTTAGCTTCCGGGTTCGGAACGGGACCGGGCGTGCCCCCCATGCTCTGGCCGCTGACCGGTGGGCGGCGCCCACCGTTACGGTGTCCGGTGTCTCTTCACGTGCCCTGGGGGCCGCATGGCGCATAGGGGAGATGACTCGGGGGCATCCTCGTGCCCGGACCGCGCATGAGCGCATGTCCCGCGGGCCGCGAGGTGCGGTTCCGGAAGAGCTCGGGCGATTAGTGCGGCTCGGCTGAGGACGTCGCCGCCCTTGCACCTGCCGTCTATCGACCAGGTAGTCTACCTGGGCCCTTACCGGAAGGAGAACTAATCCCTGGAACGGCTTCCCGCTTAGATGCCTTCAGCGGTTATCCGCGCCGCACGCGGCTACCCGGCCGTGCCGTTGGTCGACAACCGGTTCACCGGAGGTGCGTCCACCCCGGTCCTCTCGTACTGGGGGCAGCCTCCATCGATTCTCCTGCGCCCACGGAGGATAGGGACCGAACTGTCTCACGACGTTCTGAACCCAGCTCG
>UQXT01000092.1 GCA_900545075.1 uncultured Collinsella sp.
CACGAAGTGCGCAGCGAGGGCTTCTTGCATGTCCGAGGACGCGCCGGGAGGGAACTTGTTCTCTGCCCGGATAGGTAAGACAAATTACGCGACGGTGTAAACCCAGTTGTGCTTGTCCTCGACAGCACCAGACTGGATACCAGTCAGGGTCTCGCGAAGCTTCTTCATCACAGGGCCGATCTCGGTGTATCCAGCCGGGAAGGTCACGGTCTCGTCGGCGCCGTAAACCTTGTTGTCGATTTCGCCAACCGGAGAGATGACGGCAGCGGTACCGCACAGGCCGCACTCCACAAAGGTGCCGGCCTTGACCTCGGCCCACTCGACGGGACGCTGATCGACGGTCATGCCCAGGTCCTGAGCAACCTGAACGAGCGAGCGACGGGTGATGGAGGGCAGGATGGAGTCGGTGTGCGACTGCGGAACGACGAGCGTGCCGTCCTCCTTCACGAACAGGACGTTGGCGCCACCGGTCTCCTCGACATAGGTGCGGGACTCGGAGTCGAGATACAGGTTCTCGGCATAGCCCTCGCGATGGGCCTCCATCGTGGGCTTAAGGGACATGGCGTAGTTCAGGCCGGCCTTGATGTTGCCGGTGCCGTGCGGGGCCGCGCGGTCGTACTCGGAAACGCGCAGCTTGACGGGCTTGAGGCCACCCTTAAAGTACGGACCGACCGGGGTCACGAGGATGCGGAACGTGTACTCAGGAGCGGGAGCCACGCCAATCACGTCACCGGAGCCGATCATAAACGGACGCACGTACAGGGTCGCACCGGAGCCGAAGGGCGGAACCCAGGCGGCGTTGGCAGAAACGACCTGCTTGACGGCCTCGACGAACTTGTCCTTGGGGAACGGCGGCATCTCGAGGCGCTGGGCAGAGTTATACATGCGCTCGGCGTTCATGTCGGGACGGAAGCAGACGATGCTGCCGTCCTCGGCGGTGTAGGCCTTCAGGCCCTCAAAGACCTCCTGGCAGTAATGGAAGATGCCGCCGCACTCGGAGACATGCAGGGTGTGGTCGGTGGTCAGGCCGCCCTCGTCCCACTCGCCATCCTTCCAATGGGCCTCGTAGCTGTAATCGGTCTTCATGTAGCCAAAGCCGAGGCTACCCCAATCGATATCCTTCTTCTCGACAGTCATATGTCGCTCCTTACATACACAGTTGCATACTCGCGAACCCGCACGCAAGGACCGAGGCCGACCGCGTCGCAACGTCGCACACCCGGAGCGTAGAGCCGGACGGGACACGCGAACGGCATCGAAGCCGATGGCATGTCGATTCGCATGCACGAGATTGTACTCCCCGCACGCGTCTGATAAAACGCTTTTCTTTAACTAACTAAAGTATTTTCATTTGACCGAAACTAAAGAGGCCCGCCACCGTAAACGGTGACGGGCTTCAACGACACAGTTTGCGCGCCAGCTCGAGCTAGGCGTTCTATTTGCCCAGCTTAGCCTTAACAAGGCCAACCACAGTCGGGATGATCGACACGGCGACGATGCCGATAATCAGCAGCTCAAAGTGCTCCTGCACAAAGGGAATGCCGCCAAAGAAGTAGCCCAGCAGCGTAAAGACCGTCGACCAGGTAATGCCGCCCAGCACGTTAAAGACGACAAAGTTGCGCCAGTGCATGCCGCCCATGCCGGCAATAAAGGGCACAAAGGTGCGGATAAACGGGAAGAAGCGGCCCAGGAAGATGGCCAGATGACCCCACTTGTCCAAGAAATCCTCGGACTTTTTGATGCGCTCGGGCGTCATGGCCTTTACCTTGCCCGAGGCGATGATCTTGCGGCCAAAGAAGTGGCCGATCATAAAGTTGCACTGATCGCCCAGGATGGCTGCGGCCCATGCGGTGGCCAGAAGCGCCACGATGTTAAAGCCGCCGTTGTGGGCAAAGAAGCCCGAGGCAAACAGCAGCGAATCGCCGGGAAGGAACGGGAAGAACACCACGCCCGTCTCGATAAAGATAATCAGGAACACGCAGCCGTAGGCCATAAGCGGGCCGGCGGCGATCCAGCTGGCAATCGCGGTGCGCGGGTCTTTGAGCAGCTCGGCGATAAAATTGATGAAACCCATGAAGTAAAACCTCTCAGTTGTGGGCGCGGATACGTCCAAGTTGACCAGTATACGGTTGCGGTGCCCCCTCGTGCGCAACCCCACAAAAGCATGACTCCATTACCAGCAAGTTTGCATAACTGACACTTGTAGCGCAAAGCCGCCAAGATTGTCCTTTTTAATCCCTAGCGAATCGCTATACTTTATTGAATCGCATTGCCATGGCGCTAAGGGAGGGCGGCCGGTGAGCTTTATCAATACCATTCGCGAGGACATCAAGACCGTCCAGGCGCAGGACCCCGCCGCGCAAAACGGTCTGGTCATCTTTCTTTCCTATCCTGGCCTGCACGCCAAGTGGAACCACGTGCCCGAACACTGGCTCTGGGAGCACGGTCATCGCTCGCTCGCCCGCGTGCTCTCGCAAATCACCCGCCACATCACCGGCGTCGAGATTCATCCCGCCGCGCAGATCGGCAAGCACTTCTTTATCGACCACGCCATGGGCGTCGTCATCGGCGAAACCACCGTCGTGGGCGACAACTGCGTGCTCTACCAGGGCGTTACGCTCGGCGGCACCGGCAACGAGACCGGCAAGCGCCACCCCACCCTGGGCAACAACGTCACCGTGGGCACGGGCGCCAAGGTGCTCGGCAACATTCGCATCGGCAACAACGTCAAAATCGGCGGCAACTCGGTTGTCGTCAAGGACGTGCCCGACAACTGCACCGTCGTGGGCGTGCCGGGACGCATCATCAAGCGCAACGGCTGCCGCGTGTTCGAGGAGAGCTTCGATGCCAAGCAGCACCGCGAGTATATGCCCGACGATGCCGCCGAGCAGTCCGCGCTCAACCGCCAGGGCATCACCGAGAATGCCCGCCGCGTCAAGGAACTCGAGCGAGAGGTGGCCGAGCTCAAGGCCCTCGTCGCCAAGCTCGTGGACGAGCGCTAGAGCCGGACGGCCACCGACAACATTGACGCCAACGCAAAGGCGCGCCAGAGGATTCACCCCCAGCGCGCCTTATTTGTGATGTGACAAAGAGGCTGCCCCCTTGTCACCTTATGCGAACTGGCTTAGGTAGAGGTCGGCGTAGGCACCCTCGGCAGCCAGTAGCTCCTTGTGCGTACCCTGCTCGATAATGTTGCCGTGGTCCATGACCAGAATCAGGTCGGCATCCACAATCGTCGACAGGCGATGCGCGATCACAAAGCTCGTGCGCCCATGCATGAGAGCGTCCATGGCACGGCCGATGGCGAGCTCGGTACGTGTGTCCACGCTCGACGTCGCCTCGTCCAGAATGAGAATCGCCGGGTTGTTGAGCAACACGCGCGCAATGGTCAGCAGCTGGCGCTGACCCTGGCTAATGCTCTCGGCATCGTTGGCCACCCGCGTGTCATAGCCCTGCGGCATGGTGCGCACAAAGAAGTCAACCTGCGCGGCGCGTGCGGCCGCCACGATCTCCTCGCGCGTCGCCTCGGGGCAGCCATAGGCGATATTCTCGGCAATCGTTCCGTCGAACAGCCAGGCATCCTGCAACACCATGCCAAACTGCTGGCGCAGCTCGCCACGATCCATGCGGCTCGTGTCCACGCCGTCGAGCGTAATGCGCCCGCCGTCAATCTCGTAGAAGCGCATGAGCAGATTGATGAGCGTGGTTTTGCCCGCGCCCGTGGTTCCCACCACGGCAATCTTCTGGCCCGGCTCGGCGGTAAACGACACGTCGCGCATGAGTGGCTTGTCGGGCGCGTAGCCAAAGCGCACATGCTCAAAAGCGACGCGGCCCTCCACGCGACCCGGCAGCTTGGCAGCCTCGCCCGGCCGCGGATCTGCCTCCATCTCGGGTTCATCGAGCAGGTCGAACACGCGCTCCGCGCTCGCCAGCGCGCTCTGCAGCGAGTTGAAGGTAAACGACAGCTGCGTCATGGGCTCAGATGCCTCGTAGATAAACTGGAAGAACGCCTGGAACACGCCGACGGTCATGTGGCCGGCAACCAGCATGCTGCAGCCCACAATCGCAATCACGATCTGTGCCAGGCGGCCGATAAAGCGCACCGCGGGGCCGACGGCGTTAATCATAAAGTCGGCCTTGGCACTCACACGTGCCAGCTCGCCCGAGGCCTGGTGCACCTCGGCAGAGCTCTGGCGCTCACGGTTGAACGCGCGAATCACCAGACGGCCCGAGTAGCCTTCCTCGACCGCACTCGTAATCTTGGACACCCACTCTTGGCGCTCACCGGTTACGTCATGCGTGCGACGCGAGACCACCTTGGTCACCAGCAGCGACAGCGCCGTAAAGAACAAAAAGACGAGCGTGAGCGGCACGCTAAACACGAACATCACGCTCACGGCGCCCACCACGGTACCGATCGACACCAGAAGCTGCAGCAAGCCACGCTGCATGCTCTCGGACATCTTGTCCAGGTCGTTGGTCGCACGGCTGACGACCTCGCCGGGACGATGCGCGTCAAAGAAGGCAAGCGGCAGACGGTTGAGCTTTTGTGCGATGCGGTTGCGTAGGCGCAGGTTGAGGCGTTCGGCCACGCTCGACATCAAAAAGCTCTGGAGCGCGTAGAACGAGGCAGCGGCGGTCCAAATCATAAAGTAGATGAAGATGGTCCTGCCGCAGTTCTCCCAGGTGATGTTGAAGGTGGTTTCGTTGGCAAACGCCACCTGAATGTGGCCCCACAGCTCATCGATCACGCGGGCGCTATATGCCGGCGCAGCGGTGTTAAAGATGGCATAGAACACAATGCTCGCGAACACGATATAGAAGCGCCAATGGTCGCCGGCAGCCTCGCTCCACAGGCGGCGCACCGTCGCCCAGGTATCTCGAGGCGTCACGTCCTCGTCTTCATCGTCCACATCGTGCATGCGTTCCGCCTCGGCTCGAGCGCGCTCATCCTCCGCGCGCTCATTTTCCTCATAGAGCGCCTGGCGGCGAGCCTCGCGCGCGGCTGCAGCCTTGGCGGCCTCATCCAGCTCGGGTGCTACGACAGTCTGTTCGACCGTTTTATCGGCAGCGTCCGCAGCGGCGGTATCAACAACACCGCCCTGTTTCTCGAGCTCCTCGGTCATGCTACTCACCTCCCTTCATTTGCGATTCCGCGATGGCACGGTACACCTCGCAGGTTTCCATAAGCTCGCCATGCGTGCCCAGCCCCACAACCTCGCCGTCCTTGAGCACGACAATCTGGTCGGCGTGCAAAATCGTGGAGATGCGCTGCGCGATGATGAGCACCGCGGCGTCACGCGTCTCGTCTTGCAACGCATGGCGCAGGGCAGCATCGGTCTTAAAGTCCAGGGCCGAAAAACTGTCATCGAAGATATATAGATCGGCATGCTTCATGAGCGCACGGGCGATAGCCAGACGCTGGCGCTGGCCGCCCGAAAAGTTCGTGCCGCCCTGCGCCACCGGGGTATCGAGCCCCTGCGGCTGATCGAGCACAAAGGTGCTCTGGGCAACCTGGAGTGCATGAAGCATGTCGGCCTCGGTCGCGTCTTCGTTGCCAAAGCGCAGATTGCTTGCCACGGTGCCCGAGAACAGCCACGCCTTCTGCGGCACATAGGCAATACGCCCGCGAATTTCGCCTTGCGAAAGCTCGCGCAGATCAACGCCGTCCAGGCGAATGGCGCCCTTGGTGGCATCGTGAAAGCGCAGCAGGAGCTTGGCCACCGTCGACTTGCCCGAACCCGTCGAGCCGACGATCGCAGTCGTCTGACCGCGGCGACAGGTAAAGTTCAGATCGCACAGCGTGTCCTCGTCGGCGTCGTCAAAACGAAACGACATATGGTCGAACACGGCAACCGCGCCGGTTCCGTCCTTTGAGTCTGACGTGCCCGCGTCGAGCGTTCGCTCACCATCGACGATACTCGGCTCAATCTCCAGCACCTGTTGCGCACGGTTGAGGCACGCAGCGGCACGCGGAAGCGTCAAAATCACCATCTGCGCCATCATCACAAAGAACAGAATCAGGATCGCGTACTCCAGCACCGCCGAGATGCTCGCGATCTGCATCGCATGGGCGCCCACCCGGTTACCGCCCACCCACAGCACCGCTACCTCGGCGATGTTCATCAAAAAGAAGCTGGAGCTGTCGAGCCCCACAAACAGGTGGTTGACCTTGATGGCGTTGGCCGCGTAATCGCTAAATACCTCGTCCAGGCGCTGCTCCTCGTGGCGCTCCTTATTGAAAGCGCGGATGACGCGAACGCCCACGATGTTCTCACGCAGCACCACGTTCATACGGTCGATAAAGCTCTGAAGGCGCATAAAAATCGGCGCGGCGTTAGCCACCGTAAAGACCGCCGCCACCAGCACGATCGCAACTACCACGCCCAACAGCGTTCCCATAGCGGGATCGATGAACCAAGCAAAAATGATGCCCGCGACGGCCAAGAACGGCACCGGCAGCACCAGCTGAATCGTCTGCAAGATAGCCTGCTGAATCACGTTGATGTCGTTGAGCGAGCGTGTGATCATCGATCCCGTGCCAAAACGCTCAAAGTCGCTGGCAGCGAGCTCGAGCGATTTGTCGTACACGGCATTGCGGATATCGCAGGCCACGTTGGCGGCCAGGCGCGCCGAAAGATAGCAGCCCAGCACCGTGCCGCCGCTAGCCATGCTGGTCGCAATAAACATGTATAGGCCGTTGCGTAAAATGTAGTCGACATCGCCCGTGGTAATACCGGTGTTGACCATGTTCGCCAGCATCGTGGGAACCAGCAGCGTACCGACGTTATCCACCAGCAGCACCAGCAGCGTCACTGCGACAAGCCCTCGATAGGGCTTCAAAAACCTCATTAGCAGTCGCACGGCTCCCCCTCACGTCGATCTTGCATCTGACTTTCAGCTTCCACCTGCCGCTTAAATGTCTCGCACTCCTCACCGAGCACCTGAGAAAATTTACCGATCAAGCGCATAACCTCGCGTTGCTCACACGGCTCAAGTGCACCAAAGGCTCGCTGCTCGGCCTTGAGTGCCGGCAGCGCATAACGCTCGGCAAATCGCCGGCCCTCTTCGGTCAGGCTCACAACCTTGTTCTTGCGACTGCCTTCGGCAAACTCCAGTGTGGCGAAACCCCGCGCCGTCAAGGTTTTAATGGCCGAGTTTATGGTCTGTTTGCTATAGAACCATTCGCTTGTCAGACGACTTACAGCAATGCTACCGCCCGCCGTGCTGGTGTCGACAAGCATCCAATAGGCGCAGTCCGAAAGACCGCAGGTGCGCGCGAACTCCGAATAGATACGGTCAAGCCCGTTGAGCATCCGGTCGAAATCGACCAGGCTAACTGAACTATTCATCTCTCCCACCATTCGATAGTCCGAGTTTTGACTAATTTGTTTTTAGATTAGTCCGAGATTTGACCATCGTCAATAAGTTCGTTATATATGGTCGGCTCTACATTGCATATCGACAGAAAAAGACCGCCGGCGCGGGGGCG
>UQXT01000093.1 GCA_900545075.1 uncultured Collinsella sp.
CGGCAGGGCTTCCTTGAGCGCTGCCAGGTGCTCGCCCGCGGCATGGGCGTAGGGAGCGACTTCGACCAGGCCGCCGTCGTTGCGCAGGCGCAGCGCCAGCTGCAGGTAGAGGCACTCCTCGTAGGCCAGGCGACGGCGCGCGATATCGCGCTCAGCCATGCTCGAGGGAAAGTGGATCGAGCGCAAAGCGCGGGCATTGCTCATGAGGCGACGCTTAACGCGCAAGCGTGCCGGAATGGGATCAAAGGGATTGCCGACGACCTCGAGCGCGCCGCTAACGATGCGGCGCATCCACGCCTGGCTCACGCCATCGCTCACATAATGGACCGGCAGGATAGTACCAGCGGCACGCCCCTCCTCGAGCTTTTCGAAATGCGGAGAGGCCATCTGCTTAAAGCCGTAGGCAAACTCGACCTTACCCATCACGGCCAGGCGGTCTCCCTGCTTAAACTGCTGGGCAATCCAGGGCTGACGGAAAAAGGCGACTTGCAGCACGCCCGTCTCGTCCACCAGCGAGACCTCGGTCACCTGCATACGCGGGCGGGGCTGCTTTTGAACGATACGATCGACCGTGGCGACGATCGTGCACACGGTACCGATGGGCGCCATCTCGATGGACCAGGAGCGCGTAAAGTCCAGGTATCGATGAGGGATATGGAGAAGGAGGTCCCCCACCGTCTGAATTCCCAAACGGCGAAGGGCCTCCTCACGTTTACCCGAAACATATTTGAGTCGCGCGATATCCTCGTCGAGCGCATTGCTCTGGGCAAAGCGCTCCGAGACGCGCGGCACGGAGCACAGCTCGGACATGGGCAGTTGCCTACTCGATCGAGAAGATCACGGGATAGAGCGGCTGCTCGCCACGATGGGCATCGATCTCCAGGTCGGGCTGAGCCTCCTCGATGGCGTCGACGATCTCCTGGAAGGCCTCATCGGACAGCTCCTCGCCGGCAAGAATCGTCAGCGCGTCGCCCTCCTCTTCCTCCTGCATGCGGTTGATGCAGTCGAGCGTGACCTGCTTCACGTCGGAACCGACCACGTCGATGGAGCCGGCGATGATGCCCATGACGTCACCGGAGTGAATCGGAGAGCCGTCGGAGGCGCTGGAATCACGCACGGCGCGGGTGACCTCGCCATCGCGGACCTCGCTGATGGCGTCAACCATGGCGGCAACGGCGTCCTCGAGCTCAGAATCGGGCAGGACGGCGAACAGCGCGGAGAACGCCTGCGGGACGGTCTTGGTGGGAACGACGGCGACCTTCTTGTCGGTGCAGGCAGAGGCTGCGGCCTCGGCAGCCATGCGGATGTTGCCGTTATTGGGCAGGATGACGACCGAGGTCGCGTTGACCTGGTCCACCGCGCCCAGCAGGTCGGCGGTAGAGGGGTTCATGGTCTGGCCACCCGAGACGATCACGTCAACGCCGAGGGACTTGAGGATGTCGGCCTCACCGGAACCGGCGGCAACGGCGACAAAGCCCAGGGCCTTCGCGGGCTCGGCGGCCTTCTCCTGATCCTCGTGGATCTTAGCGGTACGGTCGTGGGCCTCCATCTCCATGTTGTGGATAAAGACCTCGTAGATCTGACCAAGTTGCAGCATATGCTCGAGCACCAGGTTGGGGGTGTTGGAGTGCACGTGGATCTTGTAGTCGGGGTAGGCACCCACGAGCAGCTCGCAGTCGCCCATGGAACCCAGGAACTTAAGGCACTCGTCCTCGTCAAAGGGGGCATCGGCCTTAAAGAGGAACTCGTTGCAGTAGCGGAACTCCGAGCCCTCCCAGTCATCGTTGGCCTCGATCTCAACGCGACCGAGGGCCGCATCGCGGGCAGAGCCGGCAGAATCAAACGTGGCGGAGAAATCCTCGACAACGGTGCTGCGACCAAGCGCGGCAGCCACAAAGTTCTCGAGGAAAATGGCAAAACCAAAGGCGCCGGAGTCGACCACGCCGTTCTCCTTCAGAACGGGCAGCAGGTCGGGCGTGCGGGCGACGGACTGGTAGGCCTCGACGACGATGGCATCGAGAGCGTCCTCGGCCGAGAACTTCTTCTTTTCGCATTCGTCGGCCTTGGTCGAGACATCGCGCAGTACCGTGAGGATCGTGCCCTCGATGGGCTTGCGGACGGCCTGGAAGGCGACCTTGACGGCACGACGGAACGCATAAGCGATGTTGGCGGAGGTAATGGGCTCATCGGCAGAGACGAGGCCCTCGGCCACGCCGCGCAGAATCTGCGACGTGATAACACCGGAGTTACCGCGGGCGCCCATGAGGGAGCCGTGAGTGATGGCGCCGGCGATGGCCTCCATGTCGGCATCGGCGGGAAGGGCGGAGAGCTCCTTGGTCACCGAGGCGAGCGTGAGCGACATGTTGGTGCCGGTATCGCCGTCGGGTACGGGGAAGACGTTGAGCTTGTTGATCTCCTCGGCCTTGTCGGAAACGGCAGCCGCAGCGATCGGAAAACAGGTGCGAATGGTCTTTGCAATCATGGGTATTTGAATCTCCGTTTTCGGATGCTAGTTCAGACGGCTCTTGAGCGCGTCGATGTGGATGCCGATCTTAAGGCTGGCGGGATCGATCTGGGCGATCTCCTGCAGGGTAAAGGCAACGGAGCTCGAAAGATTGTGGCAAACGGACTTCATGTTGACGCCGTTCTCGAGCACGACGTGAAGATCGACCGTAAGGCCGTTCTCGTCGGCGGAGACAAGCACGCCCTTGCGGAGGCGCTGACCGGCAAGCAGGCGCACGCTCTCGGCGCCCTGGAGCTGTTCGGCCATACCGACGACGCCATAGCACGTCATCGCGGCGTAACCGGCAATATCGGCAATAACGTCGTTCGAGACGCTCAGACTGCCGTTAATGGTCTCAGACACAAGAATCTCCTTATCTGGTGCTCGCGGCACCATGTCGTGGGAGCAATCATCGTAATATTCTACAACGAGCGCGCCATGTTGAGGTGGTGGGTCACGGGATTACATCCTCGACACGAAATGTTGATATGGCAACGTTCGCGCCGGACTATCGCGGCAAGAAAAAACCCGCCGCATAAGCGACGGGTTTTACAACCTGGCTCCCCGGGTAGGACTCGAACCTACAACAGCGCGGTTAACAGCCGCGTGCTCTACCATTGAGCTACCGAGGAATAGGTGCGTGCTCTCAAGCAACGAAGTTTATTATACGGACGAATCAGCTTAGGGCAAGAACTTTTTTGAGAATTTTTCCGACCTAGTCATTGGAGACGTCCCCAATGACTACATGAAAGCGCCCCCAAGCGGATGTGCTTGAGGGCGCCTCTTGCTTGACTAGCTTTCGATATAGTCCTTCAGCTTGCTGGAGCGGCTGGGATGGCGGAGCTTGGCCAGGGTCTTGGACTCGATCTGGCGGATACGCTCGCGCGTGACGCCAAACTCGCGGCCGACTTCCTCGAGCGTACGGGGATGTCCGTCGACAAGGCCAAAGCGCAGCTCGATAACCTTGCGCTCACGATCGGCAAGCGAGTCGAGCACCTGGGTGAGCTGCTCCTGCAGCATGGAGAAGCTGGCGGCATCGGGCGGAACGATAGCCTGAGAGTCCTCGATAAAGTCGCCCAGCTGGGAATCCTCTTCCTCGCCGATAGGGGTCTCGAGCGACACGGGCTCCTGCGAAATCTTCTGGATCTCGCGGACGCGGTCGGCGCTCATGTCCATCTCGGCACCGATCTCCTCGGGGGTCGGGTCGCGACCCAGGTCCTGAAGGAGCTGGCGCTGCACGCGGACAAGCTTATTGATGGTCTCGACCATGTGCACGGGAATACGGATGGTACGGGCCTGGTCGGCGATAGCACGCGTGATGGCCTGACGGATCCACCACGTGGCGTACGTGGAGAACTTAAAGCCCTTCTGGTAGTCAAACTTCTCGACGGCGCGGATCAGACCGAGGTTGCCCTCCTGGATCAGGTCCAAGAACAGCATGCCGCGACCAACATAGCGCTTGGCGATGGAGACGACCAGACGCAGGTTTGCGCTGATGAGCGCCTGCTTGGCTTCGAGGCCCACGTTCTCAATGCGCGTAAGGCGACGCATCTCGGCACGCGTGAGTTCGAGCTCACCAGCATCGGCAGCCTCGAGCTTCTCGGTGGCCTCAAGACCGGCCTCGATCTTCATAGCCAGATCGACCTCTTCGGAGGCGGTCAGCAGGTCGACCTTGCCGATCTCCTTAAGGTACATACGAACCGGGTCGCCGGTCAGCATTACCGTGGAAGCATCGATACCGCGCACGCGCGAGCGCGAACGGGACGTGCGCACGGTGCGCTTCTTCTTGTTCTTAGAAGAACCCATCTCGGCGTCGGCCTGACGGGCCATCTTAAGCTCGTGATCGTCGAGCGAGCCGGAATCGTGCTCGTCGTCATCGAAATCGTCGGTATCGGTATCGGTATCGGTATCGTCATCGTCGACGCCCATGGGGGCGTCGTCGTTACCGCTCGCGGAGATAATCTGGATGCCGCTGTTGCGCAGCGCGGAATACACCGCGGTGAGCTGCTTGTCAGAAACATCGATATCCTTCAGGGCGACCTGAATCTCGTCCTCGGTTACCGAAGTCCTGTTTGAGCCGTTGCCCATGAGCTTTGCAACGTAGGATTCCAGCCCAGTACCCGTGCTCTCAGTCTTTTTTGGCACAGATTCTCCCTTCATAGTCCACAGGACTCATTACTTTAGCACACACATTGACGTCTATACCCAAAATTCAGACTGGATATAGGCGCAAATACGCTGGTTGACCACAACATCTAGGCTTGGTCGGCGCCCGCTGTCTCTAAACCGATCAAACGGAACGGGTCTGCCACGCCACCGATCGACTTTTGGAGCTCGCGCTGGCGCTGAGAATCTTGCATCGCTTGCATCGTCAGCACACGGCGTGCTTCATCGTCGAGCGACCGGTCCTGGCGAAGCTTGGCCTGTGCGGCGCGCATGCGGCGCTTGATGGTGTAGAGCTCGAGGGTATCAAGCATAAACACGATGTTCGTCTCGGTGGGGTGCTTGCTCGTCGACGAAATGCGCCCGGCGCTGACAAGCGACGCTGCCTCGGGGCACACCGCGCGCGCCGCATCCATGCACGCCGTGGGATCGGTGCCCGGCGGCGTCGCGAGCACGGCCCACGCGATGGACTCGTGGCGCGGGTCCACCCACTCGATCGAGCAGATGCGGTCGGCATACGTGCGGAACAGGTCGGGGTAGCTCGTGAGCATCGTCAGCAGCTCGCGCTCCCCCGCCAAAGACTTTCGCTCCAGGTCGGTCAGCACGATCGGCATCGTCGGTGACGCAGACGCGTCCGTTGCATCGGCCACCGGCGCCGCGCCATCCAACCCAACCGGCACATCGATTGGCGGCATGTCATCGACGACCTCGACCGGCGCAGCCCCGTAGGCCTCGAGCGGAACATAGTCGTACGGTTCTTCCTCGACCGGCGTGGACACCGGCGGCGTCGCCCCCGACGCCCAAGCACCGCGAGACGCCCCCTGCGAACCAGACGCCCGACCGCCCGCGCTGCCTGCACGCTCGGCCTGCGCCCGCTGGCGCTCGTAGTTCTGCTCGCGACGACGCTCGGCGTCCTCGCGTTTGGCAACATTGCGAAACACACGGCCCGAGCTCGAGCGCACCGTCTCCAGATCCAAACCCAGCAGGTCGGCAATCTGGATAAAGTACGTATCGATCATGTAGCTATCGCGCAGCGGATAGATAAGCGTCAGCGCATCCTCGAGCGCTTTGGCACGACCGCCCGGCGTGGTAATGTCGCTCGACTCCTGCAGTGAGCGGTACACAAAGTCCATGAGGGGCTCGGCGGCGTCGATGCGCGCCTGTAGTGCCTCGCCGCCATGCGCGGTGATGAACTCCATGGGGTCGTTGCCGTCGGGAAGCACCACGCAGCGCAGATCCATCGAATCCTGCTCGATAAACTGAATCGCGCGGCGTGCAGCCTTTTGACCGGCGGCATCGCCGTCGAACATATACACGATGCGCTTGGCAAAACGGGTGAGCGTCTTTACATGATGTTCCGTCAGCGCCGTACCCAGCGTGGCGACGACGTTTTTGATCCCTGCCTCCCAGCAGGCGATGCAATCGGTATATCCCTCAACCACGATGGCGGTATCCTGCGCGACGATAAACTCCTTGGCCCAGTTAAAGCCGTAGAGGTTTCGCTTTTTATGGAACACGCTCGTCTCGGCGGTGTTGAGGTATTTAGGCTGGCCATCGCCCATAATGCGCCCGCCAAAGGCGATGTTATGACCCTGCTCGTCAAAGATGGGAAACATCACACGGTCGTAAAAACGGTCGGCAAGCTGCCCGCGCCCACGGCTCACGGCCACGTTGGCGTCGATCATCTCCTGCGGGGTAAAGCCCGCCTGCGACAGATGCGACACCAGCGCGTTGCGGCCCGGCGCAAAGCCCAGGCAGTAGCGGCGGCAGACGTCGCCGCCCATACCGCGGCTGGCGAAGTACTCGCGCGGACGGCTGTCCTTACCGCGCATGAGCATGGTGTGGTAGAACTGGGCGGTCTCGGCGCACAGATCGTAGATGCGGGCACGCTTGGTGCCGCGCTCGCGGCGATCTCCGGTGTCATGCAGCTCAATACCCGCGCGATCGGCCAAGTAACGGATTGACTCGGGAAAGCTCAGGTTCTCGCGCTTCATGATGTAGGTGAAGACGTCGCCGCCCTCCACAACCAAAGCAGTGCCACACCTGCGTGGCGGGGATAATGTGGAAGGACGGCGTCTTCTCGCCATGGAAGGGGCAGCAGCCCCAAAACTCATGGCCGCGGGGCTTGAGCTCAACCGTTTCCTGCACGATGGCAACCAGGTCGGATGCAGCGCGCACCTGGTCTTTTTCCTCATCGCTAATCACGGATGCTCACCCCCTGATCGCCCAAGTTGTGACGAATATCCTCGATATTACCCTCGACGGTCGCGATCAACTCATCCAGCGAATCGAACACACGCGAGGGACGCAGCCAGCGCGTAAACGCCAGCGAAACGGAAGCGCCGTACAGGTCGCCCGTATAACCAATTAAATTAGCCTCGAGATGCGCAGATGCCGCATCGTCAGCATACGTTGGCGGCAGGCCGACGTTCACAGCAGCGGGCCACGCGGTGTCATCGACCAGCACCAGACCCTCATACACGCCATCGGATGGCACCTGAATGCTGTCGGGAACCTGCAAGTTTGCCGTGGGAAAGCCCATGCCAGAACCCTCGTGACGGCCGCGAATAACACCGCCACGCACCATATACGGACGGCCGAGTAACCCAGCAGCAAGCTCCACATGGCCCTGTCCCAGCTCATGACGAATGCGGGTGGCGCAAATGGCCTCACCGCCCTCGCAAAGCAGGTCGTGACCATACACGTCAACGCCGTGCTCGGCACCCCAGGAGCGCATCTCGGCAACACCAGAAGCACCGCCACGACCCAGCCTAAAGTCACTGCCAACGCGAATCGATCGAATGTCGACCAGACGCGACACCAGCG
>UQXT01000094.1 GCA_900545075.1 uncultured Collinsella sp.
CACGTCACCTTGTCTCAAATGCGGCCCGCTCGCTGCCGTTGCCAAAACATCGGCGTTGCCTTGCTTCGGGAATGCGGCAGATAGGGACGTTCCTTTTCTGCCGGCAGTTTGGGACACTCCTTACGGGACACCCCCTCCACAGCGCCTATGCCAGCTTGTCGATTTGCCCAATCTCCCAGAGCGGAATGTTGACGAGCGTGCCCTCGTCTCTATATGCCGCTAACGATGTTCTCACGCAGCGCTCGAGCTTGAACTTCTCGCAGGCAATCCTCAGGCTCTTTGCTTTGAGGTTCTCTGCCGCCTTGACCTCGAGCGGAAGCACGGTCCCCGCATGGTCGATGGCAAAGTCAGTCTCTGCATTGCCGGAGGAGGATGACCAATACGCGGGAGTTTTGCCTTGGAGCAAAAGCTCCTGTGCGACGTATTGCTCGGTCAGCGAGCCTTTGAACTCCGTAAAAACAGCGGGCCCGTTCAGAACAATGGCTGGCGAGAGGCCGGAGAGTGCTCCGAGGATGCCGGTGTCGATGCAGAACAGCTTGAAGCCCGAGAGATCCTCGTAGCTTGTGAGCGGCGCTCTTAGGGCGGAAACACGTGGTACCTTATGAACGATTCCATAGTCCATGAGCCACTGGAGGCTTTCCTCAAAATCGCGTGCGCGCGCCCCGGGACGAAGCGCACCGTAGACGAACTTCTTGTTTTCCTTTGCGAGCTGGCCGGGAAGGGATTTCCAAACCAGCCTCATGCGCTCGACGATGCGGGCTGGCGCATGCTTGCCAAAATCGGATTCGTAAGCTTCGATGATTTGCTGCTGAAGCCTGCGGGCCTCGATGAAATCGTGGGAGGCGGCGAAAGCGGAGACAACTTCTGGCATGCCACCGACAACGAGGTATTCCTTGAGCAGGCGCTCGAGCTTTTCGGAAACGTTTGTCAGCAGGTCCATGTCTGCGGCAAGGATGGCATCTGCGAGCGGATCGCCATCGACGGCACGAACGAACTCGACAAACCCCATGGGGCGCATGGTGAGCTGGTCGATCTTGCCGACGGGGAACGACTCGTTTTCGCGTCGGAGCGCGAGCCCCATATAGGAGCCGGCTGCCACGATATGGTATTCCGGCGCCAGCTCGTTGAAGTATTTGAGCGAGGTGATGCCACGCGGTGCCTCTTGGATTTCGTCGAAGATGATGAGCGTGTCTGTCGGCGTTATGGTCTGGCCGCGCAGGAGCTCTATCTGGGAGATGATGCGTTTGGGGTCAAGGCTTCCGTCGAACAGCGAACGTGCGCCCGGTTCGAGCATAAAGTCAAAGCGGATGACGTTTTGATACTGCTGGCCTGCGAATTCGTTAAGAAGCCAGGTTTTTCCCGTCTGGCGGGCCCCCTTAAGCAGGAGGGGCTTGCGGTTTGCCCTAGATTTCCAAGCGATGAGTTCGTCCATTAGCTGTCGCTGCATACTGCCTCCTAACGATCATGGTTAGTATAAGACCGTTTCGGTCTTTCCATCGAAAAATGTGGGAGTAAACCACGTTTTTCCATCGAATAATGTGTGAGGCAACCACGTTTTCCCATCGAATAATGTGGGTGTTTAGGTCGGCACCTGGGGACGTTCCTTCTCTGCCGGCAGTTTGGAACACTCCTTGTTTTGGTGCAAATTAGCTACCCTTGCATCAGAAAACGGCGCCCGTCGGCGATGTTGCCGGCGGGCGCCGTGGTCGTGTAGGCGCTATTTGTTAAGTGCGTGCGTTCGAGCTCGCGTGCTACAGCGAGTCGATAAAGCGCTGCTGGGCGGCGCGTCCTGCCTCGTCCCATTTAAAGACGCCGGCGTTGTCGAGCACGTGGCCAAACACCACGCCGACCTCCTCGTGCAGGATATCGATGGCGTTGTCGGCCGTAAGCTCGTCGGCGCGGCGAGCAAAGACGTCCTCGGCCCACGCGGCATGGCTGCGACAAAGATCATCGACCTCGAGCGCACCGGCAAGATCGTAGCTGGCATCGACCTTGGTTGCCAGCAGATGCTCACGGACAGCGCCAAGCTCGGGAACCAGGCGCGGCGGCAGAATGGCCAGGCCCATGACCTCGATCAGGCCGATGTTCTCCTTCTTAATGTGGTGGTACTCGGCATGCGGGTGGAACACGCCCAGCGGATGCTCGTCGGTCGTGATGTTGCAGCGAAGCGCCAGGTAGGCCTCGTAGATTTCGCCGCCGGCATTTCCGCGAGAGTCGACGCGGCGGATGACGGGCGTCACGGTGTTGTGGGCCACACCGTCAGCCGTGTATGCGATGACGCCCACAGACTCATCGGTCCACTCGCGCCAGGCGAGGATAATCTTCTCGGCGGCGTCGAGCAGCTGGGCGCGGTCGTGCGAGCGCAGGCGCAGCACCGAAAGCGGCCACTGCAGCACAGTGCCGGTGACCTGGTCAAATCCGGGCACGCTAAACTGCGAGACCTCGGCGGCGTGCATCATGGGGAACTCGTGCGCGCCGCCCTGGAAGTGGTCGTGCGACAGAATCGAGCCGCCCACGATGGGCAGGTCGGCGTTGGAGCCAATAAAGTAGTGCGGGAACAGGTCGACAAAGTCGAGCAGGCAGGTCAGGCCCTTGCGGTCGACGTGCATCGGGCGATGCACGGAGCTCATGGCAATGCAGTGCTCGTTAAAGTACGCGTACGGGCTGTACTGGAAGCCCCAGCGCTCGCCGTCGAGCTGGATGGGAATAACGCGCAGGTTCTGACGGGCGGGATGAGCGCCGCCGTCGGCTGCGGCGGAGCGTCCGGGGTAGCCCTCGTTCTCGATGCAGAGCTGACAGGCGGGATACTTCTCGCCCGTGTTTTTGGCGGCACCGGCTGCGGCAATATCGCGCGGGTCCTTTTCGGGCTTTGACAGGTTGATGGTGATCTCCAGGTCGCCCCAGTTGGTGGGGGTGCTCCATTTTATGTTGCGCGCGATAGCGGCACGGCGCACGTAGCCGGCGTCGCAGCACAGGCCGTAGAACCAGTCGGTCGCGGCGCGGGGCTCATTGACACCCATGCGTCCGTTGAACTCCTCGTTTACAACCGAAGGCCTTGGCATGAGCGCGCCCATGATGCGCATGGCGATGCGGTCGCGGCCCGATGCCGTGTCCTCGGCGGCGCCGTTGGCAACAGCCGCCTCGGCAAGCGCGGCAAGTGTGCCTTCAAGGTCAAAGTCGGGCAGGGTATCGGGGTGCAAGAGCGAAATCTTCTCGGTCTTGAGTGCCCAAGTCATGTCGAGTGCGGGGCCCGTGGCGCCGATGCACTCCAAAATGGTGTTGTATGCCCAGATGCGATCGTCCTGGCCGATCATCGATCGGTGGATAGCGTACTCGATCAGGTTCTGCGCGGCCTCGCGCACGTCAGTCATTACAGCCATGCCGCGTAAGCCCCCTTGTCAGAGATGGCGTAGTGACGGGCAGAGCCCTCGCCCAGCCAGCCGTTCATCTTGGCAATGAAGGTGTCGACCAGGTCGAGCGGCACGAAGGCCTGGATGGTGCCACCAAAGCCGCCACCGTGGATACGAACGGCGCCGCGGCCGTCGAGCACGTGCTCGGCCAGCGCCAGGGCATACATGGAAGGCTGCTCGGAGCCCAGCTTGGCAACGACATTCTGCAGGTACATGGCAGAGCTGGCGCCGGACTCGCGCGTCAGGACCAGGAACTGATCGATGTCGCCGGCGTTCAGGGCCGCCCAGCGCTTATCGACCAGGCCATTCTCGTACCAGTAGTGAACGGCGCGCAGGCAGGCACGGTCGCCCAGTTTGGCACGCAGCTCGGGGAGCTTGGCGTCAAAATCGGCAACATCGACCTCGCACAGGCGTGCCTTGCCAAACTCGGCGGCGACGTCTTGCATCTCGCGCGGAACGGCAGCGTAATCGTCGGTGGCGGCCACGTGGTCGGCACCAACCTTAACGAGCACGAGCGCATAGCCGTGATCCTCAAAGTTGAGTTCGAGCTTCTGGGTTTTAGGCTGAGCCTGGTCCTCAAAGTCCATGTAGGCAAGGCCGCCCAGGCACACAGCGGCCTGGTCCATCAGACCGCAGGGCTTGCCATAGTAGTTGTTCTCGGTGCGCTGGCTCATCTGGGCGAGCGCGACGGGCTCGATGGCGGGTGCGCCCCAGAGCGTCTCCATGGCGCGACCGTATGCCGCCTCGACAGCAGCAGAGCTCGAAAGGCCGCCGCCCGAGGGGACAGAGCAGGTGAAGGCGAAGTCGAAGCCCTGGGGCTCAACGCCCAGAGAGGCGATTTCGTGGGCCATGCCGCGGACGAGGCTTGCGGACGTGCCCTTCTCGGACTCCTGAACGTCTAGCGTGTCGAGCGCGATCTCAAACGTGGGATAGCCCTCGTCGGCGACGCGGACCTTGTTGGAGTCGGTTGCCACGGCGATACCGTCGACGGCGACATCGAGCGAGCCGGCGATGACGTGGCCGCCCTCGTGGTCGGTGTGGTTGCCACTGATTTCGGAACGGCCGGGCGCGTGCACATAGAGCACCTGGCGATCGCCGATGGGGCCAAACTCCTCCTCGAACAGCTTGGTGAGCGTGGCGAATGTCTTTTCGTCGGGGGTGGTCATGGGAGTCCTTTCCTTGGCGCGCCCGGGTGGGTTTTGCGTCGTTATGAGTACGTTAACAACTTGAAGCGGCATGAACTAAGTGTTCACGATGCCGCACGTTACGAGCTATGTTAACGTACTCATAACACAACGCTTGTCACTTTTTGAGAATCTGGTAATCGGTCGATATTTGGCCGTGAACGGTAGTGCCGTATGGACTTATAAAGCAGAAGAGATGCAGATAGAAAAAGTAGAGTACGTTAACATGCGTCCGACGATAGCGGGCCTCGGCGCGGGCTAAACTCCTGCCCGGGCCGGCATTCACGCTATTCAGATCTCGCAAGGGTGAAGGTGATCCTGTGGCAAGGCGCCCGTCCAACGATACAGGTACGCGTCCGGTCTCCATGGCCGACGTCGCCCGCGCTGCTGGCGTTTCGCAGCAGACGGTTTCGCGCGTCGCCAACGGCTTGCCCAACGTTAACGAGCAGA
Organism: uncultured Collinsella sp.; assembly: GCA_900545075.1. GTDB lineage: Bacteria > Actinomycetota > Coriobacteriia > Coriobacteriales > Coriobacteriaceae > Collinsella. Next base: position 5,045 of record UQXT01000094.1, read on the forward strand.
CGCGCCAGCGCGTGCAGGCCGCTATGCAAGAGCTCGGCTTTCGTCCGAGTTATGCCGGTCGCTCGCTGCGCGACGGCCGCTACCATTCGGTCGGCCTGTGCGTCAACGACGTCACCAAGTTTGGCAACCTCTCAATGATCGACGGCATCGCCAGCGCTGCTCGCGAGCATAATTGCGCTATCACGCTGGTCGAGATGTCCAAGACCGAGGAGTTTTCGCTTGCCGAGGCCACGCGTCGTATGGCCGCATTGCCGGTGGACGGCATCATCATCGGCATGAGCCGCATGGCGCCCGATTTTGAGACGTTTGATCCACTGCCGGGCATTGGCACGGTCATCGTTACCATGTACGCGCACCCGCGGGTGACCACGGTCGACTCCGATCATTACGGCTGCTCGCTATTGCTTATGGATCACCTGTTTGAGCTGGGTCACGAGCAAATTCGCTATATTGGCGGCCCGTCATTCTCGGTCGACGAGCAATTTCGTCGCGCCGGTTGGCAGGATGCACTCGAGCGTAAACACATCGAGCCGGCAGAGCCGCTCGAGGGCGACTGGTCTGCCAACAGCGGCTACGAGGCCGGCAGGCACCTGGCCGAGCACGATCACACCATGACGGCGATTTACGCGGCAAACGACCAGATGGCAAACGGCGCAATTGCGGCGCTACGCGATGGCGGCCTGCGTGTGCCCGAGGACGTGAGCGTGGTGGGCGTCGACGATTCGCTCGATGATTTTGTGGCACACAACGAGCTCACGACCGTGCGATTCGATTTACATCAGCGCGGACGCGAGGTGTTTGAGCATGCGGTTCCCGAGGCGGGTACGGCGGGCAAAACCGTTGCCATCCGTATTCCCGGCCAGCTCATTATTCGACATAGCACGGCGATACCACACTCATAGTTTGCGCAGGTAAACGTCGATTTATCGTATTTCAATAACAATCGGTATGGATGCTGGCAGATAACAGTTGGGATACTGCCGAGTGTTATGATAGACGGGTTCTTTTGTCTATCTAGGAGGCTTTGCCTGATGGAGATCACCAAGGATATCCGCTACATCGGTGTCGACGATCACGACATTGACCTGTTCGAGGGCCAGTACGACGTGTCCGAGAACGGTATGGCATACAACAGCTACGTTATCTTGGGCGATAAAATCGCTGTCGCCGATTCGGTCGACGCCGGCTTTGTCGACGAATGGCTCGGCAACCTCGAGGCCGCGCTTGACGGCCGTACGCCCGACTACCTGGTCGTCCATCACATGGAGCCCGATCACTCCGCCGGCATCGCCGCCTTTATGGAGCGCTATCCCCAGGCACAGATTGTGGCCAGCATGGGCGCCTTTCGCATGATGGTCAACTACTTTGGCACCGACTACCCCGAGCGCAAGATGGTCGTCAAAGAGGGCGACGTGCTCGACCTGGGTGGCCACAGCCTGACCTTTATCGGCGCCCCCAACGTTCACTGGCCTGAGGTGATCTTCTCCTACGAGTCCACCGACAAGGTGCTCTTTAGTGCCGACGGCTTTGGCAAGTTTGGCGCCAACGACATCGAGGATCCGGAAGGGTGGGCTTGCGAGGCTCGCCGCTACTACTTTGGCATCGTCGGTAAGTTCGGCAAGTTCGTGCAGGCCGTGCTCAAGAAGGCCGCCGACCTGGACATCCAGATCATCTGCCCGCTCCACGGCCCCGCACTGACCGAGAATCTGGGCTATTACCTCGATACCTATAACACCTGGTCGAGCTATCAGCCCGAGGACGAGGGCATCACGATCGCCTATGCGAGCGTGTATGGCCATCTGAAGGCTGCCGTTGAGGAGCTTGCAACTGCGCTCGAGGCTCGCGGCCAGAAGGTTTCCGTCTTTGACCTGGCTCGCGACGACATGGCCGAGGCCGTTGAGGATGCGTTCCGCTACGACCGTCTGGTGCTCGCCTCCATTACCTATCAGGGCGAGATCTTCCCGTTCATGAGCACCTTTATCCACACGCTTGCCGAGCACGCCTATCAGAACCGTACGGTGGCGCTCGTTGAGGCCGGCTCCTGGGCGCCCACCGCTGCCAAGGTTATGACCAAGGAGCTCGAGGGCATGAAGGACATCACTCTGGCGCAGAACAAGGTGACCGTGCTGGGCTCGCTCAACGACGCCTCGCGCGCTCAGATCGAGGCCCTTGCTGACGAGCTGTCCAAGTAGCGACACATTCACTTCTGATGCTCAACCACCACAAAGGAGACCTTTGTGGTGGTTTTTGTTTAAGCGCCGGCGATGACGAGATTTGGGCGGGCGT
>UQXT01000095.1 GCA_900545075.1 uncultured Collinsella sp.
GCCGCAATCCCTACAAGCAGGATGTCTTTGAGGGCACCAGCGATTGGGAGAAGGCCACCGCTCGTCGCGCCAAGGTCGATTACGCTCACGCCGAGTAACATGTTGGTCGCTGTTGGCGCCTGGGCATAGGCCCGCCCGCCAGGTTTTTCATCCAATGTCTCGCAGAGCCCCCGGAAAGCGTTTCGCTCGCTTTTCAGGGGCTTTTGTCATTGCGTCTCTATTCATCTATTCAAAAACATGCGCATATATAAAATCGGATTTCAAATCATGCGGCGGCTCTATAGGGTCCCGTTTTTGGGTACAGTGTTGTCCCGATATTGAGCTTGGGGGATATATGAAAGATGAGACGACGGGCCAAGAGGACGCGGTCCAAGATGCAGAAGCGTGTGCCGAGGCCCTGGAGAGCCTAGACCGGATTTCGCTTGACGATGTTGCGTTTGGCAATTCGAGCGTTGATGTACAGGATGAGTCGGAAATCGAGGCGCAGCCCGATGATCAGGATACAAAAGACGATGGCGTCGCGCCCGCCGAAGACGAGGCGGGGCACGAGGAATCCGAATGCGAGGCCGACGGCCAGCCCGAATCCGACACGAGCGAGGAAACCATCTTGCTCGACAACTTGCCGGCCGAAGATTCGCTGACCCGCGAGCTCCCTGGCTTAGGCTCTGCGCCTGCCGTGGACGAGACCATCGCCATGGGCGATATTCCCCTACCGTCCGTTCCTTCGGCACGCGAAGCCGAGGTTCGTCATCGTAAGATGTCGCCCAAGCGGCGCAACCTGATGGTTGCCGGCGTTGTGGCCGTCGCGCTCGTCGCCGGCGGCGCAGGCTATGCGGCTTGGAACGGATACCAGCAAGAGCAGGCCGCCGTGCTTGCCGCAAACGCCCATACCATGATGTCGGTGCAGATTGGCGTGCATGCCGCGGGCCTCGACTGCTCAACTGGCTCCAAGATTCCCGTGCAGGTGAGCGGGCAGGATTCCAACGGTTCTTCCGTGAGCGAAACGCTCTACGTTGACGAGCACGGTCGCGGCATTAAGCTGCTGCCCGGCGATTACACGTTCTCCATCGCCGCCTCCCCCATCGCGGCCGACGGCACCATCTACACCGTCCCGACCACCAAGGCCCAGGTTACGGTCAAGAATGACGGGCAGGATCTGCACGCTCAAGCCACCTTTAAGCTTAAGGTGCCCTCAGCCGACACGGTGACCGACGACCAGATCGATGCCGCCGCCAAGTACGCCGAAGAAGGCGGCGCGAGCTCTGCCGCCGCGGCAAAGATACTCCAGCAGGCGGCAATTACGCGCCGCGATGCCGCCGCCAACGCCGTAAGCGCAAGCGAGGCTCAGTCCGCCCGCGATGCCGACGCTCGGCACAAGGCGACGAACCTGTATCAGCTCGATATTCCGGTTGAGTGGTATGGCAAGGTCGCAACCTGGCAGAACGGCAACACGCTGTGCATTTATCTGGACGGCGACACCAACACACCGCTCGTGACGCTCGTCGCGGTGCGCGATGGCGAGACCTTTACGCCCGACGACGGCGATACGGTTTTGGGCACGGTCAGCCTAGGCAACGGCTACACCGTCTACGCCAGCGGCCCCGTCTATCCGTATGTGGTGCCCCAGACCATCAACGGACGCACGCATGACCCCGTGTCGACCTACCCCATGGACATGGCCATTGAGCTTGTCGAGCTTACGACCGGCAACCGCTACACATACAGCCAGATCAAAAACGACCTGGTCGGTAAAGACGGCAAGGCCGACGCCGCGACCAAACTCGAGACCGACTACCTCGCCCAGATTCTCCTGCCGAGCATCAAAGCCCAGGACTAGCCAGCCCAAAGACAGCCGCCCAACACCCACATCCCTAACGCAGTTGCGGTGAAATAGGGACTGTTTTTGCTGGTCAAACCGCAAAACAATCCCTATTTCACCGCAACTTATTGGTGGCCTTTTGGGTAGCACTCAGCGCCACGGGTCAGCTTCGAACATCGGCTCACGCTCGGGGCGTCGGTCGCTGTAGGGGTCGTAACCGTCATCGTCCTCGTTCTCGGCACGAATGTAGGGGTCGCACGGCTTGGGCGCCGGTTTCGGTGCGGGCTTTGGTGCGGCGGACGCGGCGTTAGTCGCCGGCGTGTTCGTCTTGATCTCGACGTTCATCTGCATAGCTCCTTGCCATGTACTCACGTTTAACACCATCGATTGTCGCACGAAAAAGGGCGGCGGACCCAATTGGATCCGCCACCCTTGGCGTTTAGAGACGGCTGGCAGATTTTAAGGCATGTCCCATAAATCTACTCGGCGTCGGGGACCTCGTAGGTGGCCGCCGGCGTGTTGTCGCACACGACGGTAAAGCCGCCGTCCTTGTCGACATCGACCGTCACCTGATCGCCCTCGCGCACCGTGCCGTCGATGATAGCGGCGGCGATGGCATCCACGACCTCGCGCTGAACCAGACGCTTGAGCGGACGGGCGCCAAAGACCGGGTCCAGGCCGCCCACGGCGAGCATCTGCTTGGCCGCCGGGGTGATGGCAAGCGTCATGCGCTCCTTGGCCAGACGCGCGCGGACGTCGGCGAGCTGGATGTCGACGATCTTCTCGATCTGCGCCATGCCGAGCGGATGGAACACCACGATATCGTCGATACGGTTGAGGAACTCGGGGCGGAAGGTCTGAGCCATGGCCGCGTCGACCTGATGGCGCATCTCCTCCTCGTCCTTGCCGGAAAGCTCGGCGATAGCCTTGGAGCCCACGTTAGACGTCATGATAATGATCGTGTTCTTGAAGGACACCTGGCGACCCTGGCCGTCGGTCAGACGGCCGTCGTCAAGCACCTGTAGCAGCACGTTAAAGACATCTGGATGGGCCTTCTCCATCTCGTCGAGCAAGATCACGGAGTACGGACGACGGCGCACGGCCTCGGTGAGCTGGCCGCCCTCGTCGTAGCCCACGTATCCCGGGGGCGCACCGATCAGACGCTGGACGCTGAACTTCTCCATGTACTCGGACATGTCGATACGCACGAGCGCGCGCTCGTCATCGAACAGGCACTCGGCCAGCGCCTTGGCGAGCTCGGTCTTGCCCACGCCGGTGGGGCCCAGGAAGAAGAAGCTGCCGATGGGCTTGTCCGGATCGGAGAGACCCGCACGGCTGCGACGCACGGCCGCGGCGACAGCGGAGACGGCCTCGTCCTGGCCGATGACGCGCTTATGCAGCTCGCCCTCCAAGCCCTTCAGCTTGTCGAGCTCGCCCTGCATCATCTTGGACACGGGCACGCCGGTCCAGGCGCTCACGACCTCTGCGATCTCATCGGAGGTCACCTGTTCGTTGAGACCCTCGCCGTCCTGCTGCTTTTGTGCCTCGAGCGCGGCCTCGGAATCCTGAATCTGCTGCTGCAGGCCCGGAATCACGGAGTAGCGCAGCTCGGACGCACGGCCCAGGTCGCCGTTGCGCGTCGCGCGCTCCTCTTCGCTCTTGGCCTCGTCGAGCTGTCCCTTGAGCTCTTGCACGTGGTCGATGGCGTTCTTCTGGTTGAGCCAGCCAGCCTTTTGCACGTTGAGTTTTTCCTGGACCTCGGCGATTTCCTGGCGCAGGGCTTCCAGGCGCTCCTTGGAGGCGTCGTCGGTCTCCTTCATGAGCGCCTGCTCCTCGATCTGCAGCTGAGTGAGCTGACGCGTGGTGGCATCGATCTCGACCGGCATGCTATCGAGCTCCATGCGCAGGCGGCTTGCCGCCTCATCGACCAGGTCGATGGCCTTGTCGGGCAGGAAACGGTCGGCGATGTAGCGATCGGAGAGGTCGGCAGCCGCCACGAGCGCGCTATCGGTGATATGCACGCCGTGGAAGATCTCGTACTTCTCCTTGAGGCCACGCAGAATCGAGATGGTGTCCTCGACGGTAGGCTCGCTCACCATAACGGTCTGGAAACGACGGGCAAGCGCCGCGTCCTTCTCGATGTACTTGCGATATTCATCGAGCGTGGTCGCGCCGATCGCGTGCAGGTCGCCACGGGCGAGCGCCGGCTTGAGGATGTTGCCGGCGTCCATGGAGCCCTCGGTGGCACCCGCGCCCACGATGGTGTGGAGCTCATCGATGAACAGGATGACCTTGCCCTCGGACTTCTGGACTTCCTTGAGTACGGCCTTCAAGCGGTCCTCGAACTCGCCACGGTACTTGGCGCCGGCGACCAGCGCGCTCATGTCGAGCTCGATGAGGTCGCGGTCGCGCAGGGTGCTCGGCACGTCGCCGGCCACGATACGCTGGGCGATGCCCTCGACGATGGCCGTCTTGCCCACGCCCGGCTCGCCGATGAGCACGGGGTTGTTCTTGGTGCGGCGGGACAGGACCTGAATGGTACGGCGGATCTCGTCGGTACGGCCGATGACCGGGTCGAGCTTGCCGGCGCGGGCCAGATCGCAGATGTTGCGACCGTACTGCTCCAACGCCTCAAACTGGGTCTTGTCCTCGGCAGACGTCACGCGGTCATCGCCGCGCAGCTCCTCGTAGACCTGCTCGATGCGCTCCTTGGTGACGCCGGCATCGCGCAGCACGCGGCCCGCCTCGCCCTTGTCCTCGGCAAGCGCCATCAGCAGATGCTCAGTCACCACAAAGCTGTCGCCCATCTTGGTGGCCTTCTTCTCGGCCTTCTCGATGACGCGGACGAGTTCATTGGAAAGACCCATCTGCTGGCCCTCGCCCGAAACCTTGGGCGCGCGGTCGATGGCATCCTGTGTGGAGCGTGCAAGCTGAGCCGGGTCGGCACCGATGCGCTCGATAATCACGGAGATATTGCGCTCGCCGGCACCGAGCAGGGCAGACAGCAGGTGGATCGGCTCCACCGCGCCGGCCTGCGCGTCAGCGGCCGTGCTCATGGCGGTCTGCAGCGCCTCGCGCGACGTCATTGCTAGCTTATCGATTCTCATGGAATCACCTCTCTTGGGGCGGCCACCCTACGGGGCGGCTTCACGTTGTTCGAGAAGTATTGTTGCCAGCTTTGCGCGATCTTATACACAAATCTAAGTCTCTATATATAAGATTTTCTGAGTGATTAAGAGATAGGGGCAGGCACGCTCACCCACTGCGGCCTCGTCCCCTTACTATCTCAATCTGTAACATCTAGCGGCTGTTTATGGCTCTAGATGTTACAGATCGAGACAGACCGAAAACCACCACAAAGAGGGCAGGCACCTTTGTGGTGGTCGAGGTCTCTACTCCTTCGCCGAACCCGTACTTCCCGATTCGACGGTCCAGGGCATCTCATCCTCGAACAGCCATGTACGGGCAGACCCACTATCGCGTGCAGTCTGCGGGTCAGGCAAGCAGGTCTGTTTATAGGCATCTTGGATACACTGACCCATAAAATCGTTGAGCTCGGTCTGGTCGCCCTCCATGACATAGGCGACATCGCCGTCCATGATGTAGATGCCCGGACCCTCATTGCCCTCGTAGCCCGGATCGTACGAGACATCACATAACTTGGCGCCGTTTGCAGTGTCCAGCTCGATGGAAGAGTGGCATCCGCCAACCATGTCGTTCGCTTTTGCCCGATAGGACGCATATCCGTACCAACGCTTAAATGTTTTGCCCTTGAGTAGCTCGGACGCCCTATCGATCAGGCTTGTATCCGTGGTATAGCGCATGGCCCCAAGCTGAATACGCGGATAATTGCTAATACCCAGCACAGCCGGCTGCTCATCAAAATCAACGGTAATGGCCTCGGGCTTGTCGTCGCCGGTCAGAAGTTCGACAGATTGAGTCACAGGCTTGACCACCGGCTCCGTCACCGCAGCAGGTAGAAATGCCATACCGACAGCGCCCGCTCCAACCACAGCGATCGCAAGCGCCAAGACAATCAATCCAATACGGGCAGAACGGCTCACGGCAAAACACCCCACAATGCAAACCTTCGCCACCTGCACTAATGATACCGCCAGCTAACACTATTACCAAAAGAAGCCGCGCGCTCCTCACCACCACAAAGGGGACAGGCACCTTTGTGGTGGTTTTCGACGCTAACGGTCGACCATCTCGCGCCATGAGATTAAACTTGAATTGTTCTCTGAACATATCCATTTCTGCCTATCCTCAACAGATCTTTGTCTCGAGGAGCGCATGTGAAGCCGTCTCATTCCACCGGTCGTAACGTCATCGCCATTCTCGCCATACCCATCGTGATGCTCTTCCTTATCGTCATCACGCCCTTTTCTTTTGGTATCGCCTCGCCCTTCGATCTTTGCGGGATGATCGACGCCGGCTCGCGTGCCACCTCGCTCTCCTTTGTCTGCCGTGGCGTGTTCTACGAATATGCAATTCCCACCGGAAGTTGGCAGTCCAAGTTACCGTTGCTCGGCAAGGTCGACGGATGCTCCCCCTATTTCTGCCTTGAACCTCAGGCGCTAAACTATCTAATCGACGACCAGCCACTCGACTCCATCACCCTCGCCTACGACTACGCACCAAACACCGATGAGCGCCACATGAACCAAGTCCTCGACAAGATGCTTGGACAGTGCGGGCTCACCGAGGAGACCGGTCGAACCATCTATAGCAACCAGAAATTAAAGCGAACAGAACTCCGCCGTGTCGGAAAAATCAAAGGGCGAAACGGGGCCGCCTACTGGGATGCCTGGGCAACACGCGACAAGGGCGAATTCGGACACAGCACCTATATGGTCACTGTCTACACCAAAGACGGAATTAAGGACAATGTTGACGATTTCGCGTCATCCAAACTCGGCATCCCCAAAACAACCAAACCCGCCAGCCCGGATGAAATTCTGTAGAGACGCTCATTAGAATGTCGTTCAACGAGCACGGCAACATCGAGCTCGCCCCCACCACCACAAAGGGGACAGGAGCCTTTGTGATGATCTTCGGCCCCGGCGTTCACCATCTCGATCTGTAACATCTAGCTGCCGTTTTGGACCTCAGATGTTACAGATCGAGACGAAATGTTCAGCAGTTCCCGTTTATCTAAATCTGTAATAACTACTCGGCAAATAAGGGTCTACCTGTTACAGAACGAGACAAACCGCGGACCACCACAAAGGTGCCTGTCCCCTTTGTGGTGGTTTTCGACAAAAAGAAGCCGCCCCGATAACAGAGGCGGCATCAAGCAAGTCTATTTATTAGCGTTTCTCAAGACCCAACGAGAACGTCGCGATAGCCCCGGCCACACCTTTCCCTCGGGCGACCCTCGCGAAGCGCGTGAACACGAGGGAAAGGTGTGGCCGGGGCGTACAGCAGAGTTACTCGGCAGCGGCCTTGAACTTGTTGTAGTTGATCA
>UQXT01000096.1 GCA_900545075.1 uncultured Collinsella sp.
AGCAGCCCAGCACCGTGCCGCCGCTGGCCATGCCGGTCGCGATAAGCATGTACAGGCCGTTGCGTAATATATAGTCGACATCACCCGTGGTAATACCGGTGTTGACCATGTTCGCCAGCATCGTGGGAACCAACAGCGTACCGACGTTATCTATCAGCACCGCAAACAGCGTCACCGCAATCAGACCGCGGTACGGCCTCATAAACCTCATTAAGAGTCGCATGCGTCCCCCTCGCCCTTATCGTCAGTCTCGTTCTCGGCGGCCACTTGCCGTTTAAATGCCTCGCACTCTTCGTTAAGAACATGGGAGAACTTACCGACCAAGCGCATGATCTCGCACTGTTCCCACGGCTCGAGCGCCTCGAATGCCTGTTGCTCGGCTTTTTGCGCCGGCAACGCGTAGCGCTTGGCAAACCGCACGCCTTCTTCGGTCAGTCGTACAACCTTGTTTTTACGACTGCCCTCGGCAAACTCCAACGTCGCAAGCCCTCGCGCCCTAAGCGTTTTAATCGCCGAATTGATGGTCTGTTTGCTGTAGAACCATTCACTCGTCAGCCGACTCACGGCAACGCTTCCGCCCGCTGCACTCGTGTCGAAGAGCATCCAGTAGGCGCAGTCCGAAAGGCCGCAGGCGCGCGAGAACTCCGAATAGATATGGTCGAGTCCATTGAGCAACCGATCGAAGTCGACCAGCGTAACCGCACTATTCATCTATCCCACCATTCAATTGTCCGATTTTTGACCAATTTTGTGTCTCTAGATTAGTCCGAGTTTTGACTATCGTCAACAGGCTCTCCGCAAATGCGTGCATTTTTATGGCCTATCGACAGAAAAAGACCGCCGGCGCGGGGGCGGCGCCAGCGGTCACGTGAAAATCGGGTTTTATTGCCTGTTAAGCGGCGACGGCCTCATAGACCGTAGCGCCCGAGAAGCTGTCATGCAGGCTCTTGCCGGCAATCCACGGCAGCTCGACGACCTCACAGACCGTGTTAACCAGCTCGGAGCAGTCAGTAAAGTGACCCTTATCGTTGAGGGCCTCGCAATCCTGAACACGCCAATAGCCATCGGTGTGCGTGATGTAGTACTCGTGATCGTCGATCGTCACAAAAGCGCGCGTCTTGGAACGCAGCAGCTTCAGAAATCCTTCGAAGTCGGTCTCGACGACATCTCCAGCCTGGAACATGATGTTACCTCCTGGCCCGGCGCCACCATGGCGCGTTGATAAACGTTGGTGCTCCTTTAGTAAAACCTTTATCAGAGCTTATGCGCGCATCATTTAGGCAAGTGGTAAAAAACCGCAGGGTAGACGGGATAAAACGTTTAACCATCTCATCAGCTTCTCACATTCTTGCCGCAGTTTTATGCAAGCCGACTTCTCCGATTGTTGGCTATTGCTGTTTGGGGCCCTCTGCGCGATTACGGCTACGGCACGACGGGTAAGAACGGAGCATCTGCAACGTCATCGCTAGGAGAACCCATGGAGACCATCGAAGCGCTCATCCATCGCCGTAGCTGCCGTAACTACAGTGATCGCCCCGTCGAGGCAGAAAAACTCGCACGCATTATCGAGGCCGGCCAGTATGCGCCCAGCGGCATGGGCCGCCAGCCGGTGACGTTTGTCGCCGTCACCGACCCCGCGACCGTCGAGCGTCTCTCACAGCTCAACGCCCAGGTCATGGACAGCAACAGCGACCCCTTCTATGGCGCCAAGACCGTTGTGGTGGTGCTGGTTGACCGCAGCGTGCCCACCCATCTGGAAGACGGCTCGCTCGCCATGGGCAACTTGCTCAACGCCGCCTATGCGCTGGGTGTCGATTCGTGCTGGATTCACCGCGCGCATGAGGTCTTTGACTCGCCCGAGGGCCTGGAGCTGCTGGCCAGCTGGGGCCTGCCCGCCGACGGCAGCCTGCGCGGTGTCGGTAACTGCATTCTGGGCTATGCCGAGGACACGCTACCCGAGGCAAAGCCGCGCCGCGACAACGTGGTATACGTCAAGTAGCGCGGGAGTGTCCCAAACTGCCGGCAGAAAAGGAACGTCCCCTTCTGCCGGCAAGCTATGTTGATATTTGAGTTGTCGTCGTTTCGTTCGTCTGGGCCGTTTCGGCTTCGCTGCCTTGTTCGTCCTCGTCCTTTTGCGCATCGGCGATGGTGGAGGCCGCCGCAACGATGCCGCGCTGGGGCGCGACGCCCATCTGGGTCTGAGCGCCCTCGACAACTTCTGTGCCTGCATGCGCGAGTTCGGGCGATTTAAGCACTGCGTCCAAGTTGGCGCCGCCGCCGGCATACCCGAGCGCCGCGAGTGCGATGGCGATTATCGCGACAACGACCACGATCGGCACGTAACGATGCCAGCCTGCAGGATTGAGGCCGCTGCGGCGGGCAGCACCACGGCTAATGTAGCCAAGCGTACCATCGTGCTTGAGCTTTGAGCCCACCACGCGTCTTCGTCTCCACAACGAGGACTCGGCCTGCATGGCCAAGCGAGCGCTTGCCGAAGGATAGCCATATTTTGTGCGCTTGAACGAGCCGTCGAACCCCGAGGCGCTTTTGCCCCACGTCCGCGAAGTCGTACGTCGGCTGACCGGCGCCGCACTCCGTTTTGTTCGGTTCGGTTTTGAAGTCTCCGCCATACTCCCCCGCACGCCGTAACACAATCGAAACAATACTGCTTTGGACTGTATCACACGCGCCGCACGCGGTCACGGCACCTCGCTCAGCGGTCGTTTTCCTTCAACAGGCGCCATAAGGTCGTGCGGCTTATACCGAGCACCTCTGCCGCACGAGTCCGGTTGCCGTGAAGGTGCTGAAGGACCAACCGCGCGATATCGCGCTCGGTATCGACCAGGGGACGCAAGATATACAGATCACTATCGAGCGTCGGGGCACCAAAGATCGCGGTCTTGATAATGTCCTCCTGGGCGAGCACCTCCTCCGCCACCGCCCGCTCGGCCGTGCCCGTCCCCACTAATATATAAAGTCGTTCCGAAACCTCGCGCAGCTGTAGATAGTTACGGGGCCATCGATAGGCATCGAGTGTCTTTGCCGCCGCGGACGACAAGGCAGGTGTTGCCGTCTCAAACATATCTGCCAGATACCCCAGATAGCGCGCAACCTTTTCCGACGCGCTGCCCTGCTCGGCAATCGCCGGCGCCACACTCACGGCACAGGCCAGACGCTCGGTTACAAAAGCAGCCTGATCGCTTTCGCCGCCGCCCGGCATATCGTTTGCCGTCAACACCACATGGCAACGAGTTGCGAGCGCCGTGTCGATCATTGCGGACACGAGCTCGCGCAAACGTTGGGGGCCAACGGCATGCCAGCCACCCATGCAAAGCGTCAGCCCCGTTTGGAATAGCGGCGATTCGGAACTTTTGAGCAGATGGCGCCAGCCGCGATCCGTAAGCTCATCGAGCGCAACGGACACAAAGGGCTGATCGGCATAGGGTCCATCCAGGTACAGGCGTTTTGCAATCTGATCCTGCCCCGCGCCCAGCTCGCCCTCGAGCATAAGGGGCACCCCACGCGCATAGCTCTCCCGTACGGGGGCAGCGACCGCCGCCGCGTCTTCGACGATGCCGTACGCGCTCGACTCGTAACGAGCCTCGACTTCGTCGGCATTGAGCCACTCGATACCCGCATGCGCTGCGGCGGCGCGCACCTCACGCGCCACGACCACCCAAAACGCTCCGTGCTCCTTGGCCGTCGGGCGCACCGTCAAGCTCAACCGCATGCCCTCGTGGCCCATCACCAGGCGCGCTCCATCGCCCACGCGAGCGAGACGCTCGGAAACAAAAGCGGCGACATCCTGCTCGAGTGCAGCGTCACTCATAGTCGAGATTACAACGCCACCGCACCCGTCGATTGCCAGCACCGATGCTCCGGCTGCGGACAATGTCTCAATCAGAATCTGCAGCTTGGCATCGCTGTCCATGGTTCGCCCCGTCTCCAGCCGCGGCCCCATCTGAGACCCGGCATCTCAAGTGTTTCAAAATTGAACGATAATGTTCACCAAACACTATAGGGCAGAAAGCGCCGTCCTGCGAGTATAAGTGTTGCCCCGCATCGCCATCCTGGCGGGGCGATAAGAGCTCTTCGGGACCTATCAACCTGCGGACAAGCCATACCCGCAAGAGCTCCTATCGCTCCACCGCAGGCATGCGCTCGCCAGCAACCAGCATGCAAATCAGTTACTTCTCTACCAGATTCCCAGCACGTGCTGCATTCCCAAACTCATGCACGCAATGCCAATCCAGCAGCAAAAGCCCAGCGCGATGGGCTTGCCGCCCTTTTTGACCAGCTCGACGATATCGGTATTAAAACCAATAGCCGCCATGGCCATCACGATAAAGAACTTCGACAGCTCCTTAATGGGCGCCGTAAAGGACGCGGGAAGCTGAAGCACCGTGGTGATCACGCTCGCCAGCACAAAGAACAGCACAAACATGGGAAACGCGCGTTTAAGCGAGAACGTGCTTTTGGCGTCGCCGCCGGCCTTGCGCGCCAGATGCATCTGCCAGCATGCGAGGACCAACGTGATGGGAATAATAGCCAGCGTCCTGGTGAGCTTGACCACCGTGGCGCTCTCGAGCACATTGGCGCCGGGATGCATACTGTCCCAAGCGCTCGCTGCAGCCGTTACGGACGAGGTGTCGTTGATGGCGGTGCCGGCAAACAGGCCAAAGCCCTCGTTGGTCAGTCCGAGCATGCCGCCGAGCGTCGGAAACACGAGCGCCGCGATAACGTTAAACAGGAAGATGACCGAAATAGCCTGGGCAATCTCGCGATCGTCGGCATCGATGACGGGCGCGGTCGCAGCGATGGCGGAACCGCCGCAAATCGACGAGCCCACGCCCACAAGCGTCGCGATCTTGCCCGGCACGTTCATGACGCGGCAGAGCACAAAGGCGATGACAAGCGAGGTCGAGATCGTCGCCACAATAATCGGCAGCGACTGGGCACCTTTGGACAGAATCTGCGAGAGGTTCATGCCAAAGCCAAGTAGGATCACCGCGTACTGCAAGACTTTTTTAGACGTATAGGTGACGCCGGCGGCGAGCTGCTCGCGGCGATTCTTGGGAAAGACGAGCGCCAGAACCATGCCAAAGAGGATGGCAAATACCGGCCCGCCGACCACCTCAATCTGTTTGCCGAGCAACGTCGCGGGGATGGCGATGATCAGGCAGAACAAGACGCCCTTCCAGCGCTCGCGTACGATATTTGCCAGTTGCATATGGGATTCCTTCTTTCTATTTCACGTTTGCGACGGCTTATGATACGGCAACATTGAGCACAGCCCTGCGCAAATACAGACTAAGATGCCGCAATCGTTCTTGAGCAACAGCCGAATTACCCACCGCGGAGAGCTGATTCGCGGCATAATTAACAACTGACATATGAGTTTGATAGAACAGTTGCGAGGCGCTATGGAAGAATCGATGCACGTCGGCGAGCAGGAAACAAGCCTACAGGACCAGTCCTACCACACCATTCGACGCAAAATCGTCTACCTGGACTACAAGCCGGGCGAAAAGCTGGGCGTCAAGCAGCTTTGCGACGACCTGGATATGGGGCGCACCCCCGTGCGCGAGGCACTGGTGCGTCTGGCGCAAGAGGGCCTGGTGCGCACCGTGCCCCAAAGCGGCACCTATGTCTCGCCCATCAACCTCACCCTTGCCGAGAGCGCCTGCTACATTCGCGAGCACCTGGAAAAGCAGGTGATTGTGGAGTGCTGCGCCCGTGCCACCTCGGCAGGCATCGAACAGCTCGACCGCGCCATCGCGCTGCAGGAAAAGGCCATGGCCGAAGAGGATCGCATCGGATTCTTTTTAAGCGACAACCTCATGCACCGCATGATTTTTAGCATCGCGTGCCGCAGCACCGTGTGGGCATGGCTCGAGGAGACAAATGCCGACCTGGAGCGCTTCCGCTGGCTGCGCGCCGCCACGCAGACGCTCGACAATCGGGAGACTGTTAACGAGCACAAGCAAATCCGCCGCGCTATCGCCGGTCGCGACCCCATCGAGGCGAGCTTTTTGGTCAGCAAGCACCTGCATATGATGTTCCGCAACCAGACCGAGGTCCTGGACCAATATCCCAAGTACTTCGAGACCAGCAAGCTCCGCTAACCCGCCAAAAAGGGACAGGTTTATTTTGGCAGGTTTTATCTGGTCAAATGCAACAAGGCCCGGCTCCGTCTTGATGCGGAGCCGGGCCTTAGTCGCTAGAACGGCGGAACCAACTACTCTACCGTGACGCTCTTGGCGAGGTTTCGAGGTTGGTCGACGTCGCAACCGCGTAAGATGGCAACCTCGCGGGCGAGCAGCTGCAGTGGAACGCTCGCCGTGATGGGGCTGAACACGTCGCGGACGGCCGGCACGCGAATGATGCAGTCAGCAATCTTGTTGATTTCCTCGTCGCCCTCGGTGGCAACGACGATGACCTTGGCGCCGCGCGCCTTGCACTCCATAAGGTTCGACACCGTCTTATCGTACGTTGCGCTCTTGGTTGCCACAGCGATGACAGGGAAGCCCGGATCGATCAGCGCGATGGGGCCGTGCTTCATCTCGCCGGCAGCATATGCCTCGGCGTGCAGGTAGCTGACCTCCTTGAGCTTGAGCGCACCCTCGTAGGAGATGGCGGCACCCATGCCGCGACCCACGAACAGTGCAGACTGCGCGTCCTTGCACACAAGCGCGGCCTCGTGCACGGCCTCGGTCTGCGTATCCAGAATCCACTGGATCTGCTCGGCCGTATCGGAAAGCTCGCGGAACAGCATGCGCGTCTGCTTGGTGGTCAGACGGTACTTCACCTGCGCCAGCAGCAAGGCCAAAAGCGTGAGGCTCACGACCTGACCGATGAAGCTCTTGGTCGAGGCGACTGCGATCTCCTTGTTGGCCTTGGTGTAGATAACGCCGTCGCTTTCGCGCGCCACCGGGCTGCCCACCACGTTGGTAATACCAAAGACCTTGGCGCCCTTGATGCGCGCATCGCGAATGGCGGCAAGGGTGTCGGCCGTCTCGCCCGACTGGGACACGGCCACGACGAGCGTCGTCGGCGTGATGATGGGGTTGCGATAGCGGAACTCGCTAGCCGCCTCAACCTCGGTAGGAATGCGAGCCCAGCCCTCAATAAGGTTCTTGGCGATGAGGCCGGCGTGATAGCTGGTGCCGCAGGCGATCACGTAGACACGGTCAATGTCGTTGAGCTCCTCGAGGGACAGGCCCAGCTCATCGATGTCGAGCTCGCCGGCGGGGG
>UQXT01000097.1 GCA_900545075.1 uncultured Collinsella sp.
CACCCAAGTTATGGCGAATATCGTCAATATTACCCTCGACGGTCGCGATAAGCTCGTCCAGCGAATCGAACACACGCGACGGGCGCAGCCAACGCGTAAACGCCAGCGACACCGAGGCGCCATACAGGTCGCCCGCATACCCGATCAAGTTGGCCTCGAGATGCGCCGAGGCGGCATCGTCGGCATACGTCGGCGGCAGGCCCACGTTGACGGCAGCGGGCCACACGGTATCGTCGACCAGCACCAGGCCCTCATAGACGCCATCAGCAGGCACCTGAATATTTGCCGTGGGAAAACCCATGTCGGAGCCCTGGTGACGACCGCCGGCAACAACACCTCGCAGCATGTAGGGACGACCGAGCAGCTCGGCGGCAAGCTCAACATGTCCCTGGCGGAGCTCCTGGCGAATACGGGTGGCGCAAATCGTCTGTCCATCGACGCACAGCAACTCGTGGCCATAGACGTCAACTCCGTGCTCGGAACCCCATGTCTGCATCTCGGCAACGCCCGAGGCGCCGCCGCGACCCAGCCTAAAGTCAATGCCCACGCGAATCGAGCGGATATCAACCACGCGCGACAGTAGCTCAAGAAAACCCACGTGGTCGAGTGCCGCCACCGCAGGCGTAAAGGGAACGGCCACGACCGCATCGACCCCGGTGAGAGCCAGGGCATGCAGACGGTCGGCCGTCGTCATCAATTTTTGAGCGGGCGAAGAGCTCACCACCACGTCTGGGTCGGGATCAAAGGTGACCACAACCGCCTTGCAGCCGTGAGCATGCGTATCGCGAACGACCGCGTCGATCAGTTCGTGATGTCCCCGATGCACGCCGTCAAACACGCCGATGGCGATCGACGCGGCGCCCAGGCTCACGCAATCATCAAATGCATCGGCGGCAACGATACGAGCCTCATCCGACTCGCCCGCGAAAAAGATACGCGCGAGCTCGTGGGAGGCCAGCATCATCGAACACCGCCGATCGCCTGCGGAAAGACATGCTCCATGACAAAGCGGCCGCCCTCGATACGAGCGAGCGCCTTGAGCCCGCCATCGAGCACCAGCGCAAACGGAGCCTTCGACGCATCGAAGCCCGCAAGCGCGCGCTCAATAGGAATACGACGTCCACACAGCAGATCGTCGGCAAGATCACCCGGCAAGTCGACGCGCGTGGCGCCCAGTGCCGCAATGGGATCTAAGGCAAAGCCGCCAGCGGACTCAGCAGAAAGTTCCTCGACCGCATGGCAAGCACCGATGGAAACGACGCCGGAAGCCGTTCGGCGCAGCGCGGAAATATGTGCCGCATTGTCGCAGGCACGACCCAGATCGCGAGCGAGCGCACGGATATAGGTGCCCTTGCTCACCGAAAACGCCACGGTCCAAACGCAAGCGTCGACATCACCACCCACGGCAATCAGGTCGGCGGAGTAAACCTCGACCGGACGCGGGGGCAACTCAACGGCATTGCCTTCGCGTGCAGCCTTATAGGCGCGCACGCCGTTGACCGAAATGGCCGAAAACGCCGGCGGCACCTGCATCTGCGGGCCCAGAATGGAGGACAGGCGTTCGCGGGCATAGACCGGATCGCGCAGGTCGGCGGCAACAGGCACTGTGCGGACGGCCTCGCCTTCCGCATCATCGGTATTGGTCTCGACGCCAAACGAGATGTCGGCGACGTAGCTTTTGGTATCGAGCGTGAGCATGCCCAACAGACGCGTGGCCTGGCCCACACCCACCACCATGACACCCGATGCCATGGGGTCGAGCGTTCCGGCATGACCGACGCGCCGCTCATGGAGGGCGCGACGGCATTGCGAAACCACGTCATGGGACGTACAGCCCACCGGCTTATCGACGGCGAGCAGCATATTAAGTTGAGAAGGCGTACGACGAGCCATGTACCATCCAAAAAGTTAGAGCTCGACGGTCACCGAAGCGGGATCCTCCCCTACCAGCTCGGCCAGCATGGGAAGTGCCGCGGTGAGCGTCTCGGAAATCGTTCCGGCGTTGGTAAAGCCGGCGGCAGCGTGGTGCCCACCTCCGCCAAAGTTGGCCGCAATCTCGGAAACATCAAGATCGCCCTTGGAGCGCAGGTTACCGCGTACCTTGGTATCGCCCTCGATGCCCTTAAGGAACAGGCAGACCTCGACGCCCATCACCGAGCGCACCACATCGACCAGGCCGTCGCACTCGTCCGAGGTGACGCCGCACTCCTTAAGGTCACTTTCGTACGCGTAGCTATACGCCACGCGCCCGTGCGCGACCGTCTTGATGCGACCCATGACGATGGACTTGAGGTGCAAGAACTCGACACGCATGCTCTGATAGACCTCGAGCGCGACGCGCGCCGGATCGGCACCGTGCGCCACCAGGCGCGAGGCGGCATGAAACGCGGCAGCGTCGGCATTCTGATACTGAAAACGACCGGTATCGGTGACCAGGCCACACAGCAGGCAGGTGGCGATGCTATCGCTTGCGGTAATGCCGCAATCAGCCAAAAAGCGGTCAATGATCATGGCGCAAGCAGCGGCATTGACACACCTAAGGCTGACCTCGGCAAACTCCTCGCGCGCCGGGTGATGGTCAAAGCACGCCACGTGGGCCGAACGACGCAATACCTCGGCGGAATTATTAAGACGCTCGACGACCGGCACGTCTACCGAAATGAACAGGTCCGGGTTGCCGGTGTAGGCAGATGCCGGCACCAGCAGGTCGGCGCCCTCCATAAAACGGTAGATGCGCGGAACGGGATCGTCGTCTGCCAGCAGCAGGGCGATGTCCTTGTCGGGGAACACCTTCATAAGCGAAAGGCCCAGGCCCAACACGGAGCCCAGGGCATCGCCGTCGGGAGAGGTGTGACCCGAGATCGCAATGGAGGACGCACCCTCGATAAGCTCGAGGATGCGTCGTTTAATATCTGCAGACTCGCACGAGGCGAGATCGGCGGAATTAGTCATCTAAAGCTGCCTCCTGGGCGGCATCCATAATTGGGTAGCCGTCCTCGTCCTTTTCGATCGCAAGCGTGGCCGGAACGTTTTCCAGCGCACGCGTAATGCGCTCGGCCTCATCGGTCGAGCGATCGATGCGAAAATCGAGCTCGGGCGTGACACGCCAATCGAGCGAGCGAGCCAACAGGCTGCGAATACGGCCCTTAGCGCTTGCGAGCGCCTCCATGACCTCGTCGTAGCGGCTCGCATCGCACGACACGTACACGCGCGCGAACGAACGGTCCACCGCGACCTCGACCGCAGTCAAAGTAACCAGGTCGAGACGCGGATCGGAAACCTCAAAGAGCAGGATATAACCAAGCTTCTCGCGAAGCTGCTCGCCCAGACGGCGGGTTGCCTGCGTTTGCTTCATAGCGCTACCCCCTACTCGGTACGGGCAACCTGGTCGATGCGGTAACCCTCGATCTGGTCGCCGGGCTTGATGTCCTGGAAGTTCTCCAGGCCAATGCCGCCCTCGGAACCGCTCTTGAGGCTCTTGGCCTCGTCCTTGTAGTGGCGCATCGAGGCAATCTTGCCGTTGAAGACCACAATGCCGTCGCGCACCAGGCGCACGGAATCGGTCGCGGCGATCTCGCCCTCCTCGACGCGGACACCGGCGGCGATGCCGACTTTGGGCACCTTGAAGGTGTCCAGGACGGTCGCGGTACCCGTGGAGACCTCGACCTCGGTGGGCTTGAGCATGCCGATACGGGCAGCGTCGAGCTCCTCGAGGCACTTATAGATAACGTCGTAGCAACGGATCTCGACACCCTCGCGCTCGGCAGCGGAGCGGGCCTTGCCGTCGGGACGCACGCCAAAGCCGATGATGATGGCGTTGGAGGCGTCGGCCAGGACAACGTCGGTCTCGTTGATGGCACCGACGGCGGAGTGGATCGTATTGATGCGGACCTCGGACTGATCCATCTTGTCGAGCGAGTCCTGAAGGGCCTCGATGGAACCCTGGACGTCGGCCTTGATGATCAGGTTGAGCTCCTTGACCTCGGCGTCGGCGATGGTCTCGAAGAGATTCTCGAGCGTGACGTGCTTCACGCGGCTCTGCTCCTCGATACGGGCCTTGAGCGAGCGCTCATCGGCCAGGGCGCGAGCCTCGCGCTCGTCCTCGAACACACGGAACTCGTCGCCGGCGTTGGGCACGGACTGCAGGCCCAAGATCTCGACGGCGTCGGAGGGGCCGGCCTCGGTGACGGCGTTGCCCTTGGGGTCGAGCATGGCGCGAACGCGGCCGTAGGTAAGACCGGCGACCAGCGTATCGCCCACGTGCAGGGTACCGCGGGTCACGAGAACCGTGGCAACCGAACCGCGGCCCTTGTCGAGCTTAGCCTCGAGGACGTTACCGGAAGCAAAGGTGTCGGGATTGGCCTTGAGCTCGAGCACGTCGGCCTGGAGCAGCACGGTCTCGAGCAGGTCGTCGATACCGATCTTCTGCTTGGCCGAGATGTTGACGAACATGTTCTGTCCGCCCCACTCCTCGGGGATGATGCCGTACTCGGTGAGCTCCTGGCGCACGCGGTCGGGGTTGGCACCCGGCTTATCGATCTTGTTGACGGCGACGACGATGGGTACGCCGGCGGCCTTGGCGTGGTTGATCGACTCGATGGTCTGAGGCATGACGCCGTCGTCGGCGGCGACGATCAGGATGACGATGTCGGTCACCTTGGCGCCGCGGGCACGCATGGCCGTAAAGGTCGCGTGACCAGGGGTATCGATGAAGGTGATCTTGCGGTCGTTGATCATGACCTGCGAAGCACCGATGGCCTGGGTAATGCCGCCCGCCTCGCCGGCAGCGACGCCGGTGTGACGGATAGCGTCGAGCAGGCTCGTCTTGCCGTGGTCGACGTGACCCATGACGGTGACAACCGGGGCGCGGGGCTTAAGGTCGGCGGGATCGTCGTAGAACGAGAAGGTGTTCTCCTCCTCGGGGGTGATGATCTTGATCTGACGGCCCAGGTCGTCGGCAACGAGCTCGACGAGGTCGTCGGACATGGACTGCGTCATCGTGAGCGGCGTGCCCAGCAGGAACAGGCGCTTGATGATGTCGTTGGCCGGAACGTCGAGCGCCTCGGCAAGCTCCTGGACGGTAACGCCCTGGGAGACCTTGATAGCGTCGAGTTCCTCGGGGTTCACGCCCTGGGCCAGCGCCTCCTCAATCTTGCGCTCCTCCTGAGCCTTAGCAGCCTCGCGCTCGCGCTTCTCCTTGCGCTTCTTGCGGCGACCGGTGGACTCGCGAGAGGCCTCCTCGACGGCAGCGCGGGCCTCCTCGAGCACCTTCTCGCGGCTGTACTCCTCGGCCTCACGCGCCATGCGGCTGTAGTGGTCCTCATCGTTGCCGTGACCGCCCTTGCGCTTCTTGCCCTTGCCCTGCTTATCGGGGTTGGGGAAGTCCATGCCCGCAGCGACGTTGTTGCTCGCGTTGGTGCGATGGCTGTGCGGACGGCTCTCGGAGGCGTTGCGCTCGGAGTTGTTGTCGGAGGCGTTGCGATCGTTACGACGGCCACCGCGACGGTCGTTATTGCCGCCACGACGGTTACCGCGCTCGGCGGCGCGCTCGGCCTTGGCCTTCTCCTCGGCGTCCTTCTTCTCCTTGAGCACGGTCTCCTGTGCGGCGATCTGGTCGAGCAGCGAACGGAAGCGCGAACCGGAGTCGGAAGCGGGGACGGCGCGGCGCTGGGCCTCGCGGGCAGCCTCTTCCTTCTCGCGGGCAAGGCGCTCCTGCTCGGCCTTCTTCTTAGCCTCGGCCTCGGCGCGGGCGGCCTCCTCGGCAGCCTGGGCGGCGGCGAACTGGCGGCGCTCCTCCTCGCGTGCCTTCTCGGCGGCGATGCGCTCGCGCTCGGCCTCGGCAGCGCGTGCGGCCTCCTCGGCGGCAGCTGCCTGCTCCTCGGCCTGCTTGGCGGCCTCGACTTCCTGGGCGCGGGCCTCGATCACCGAGGCGAGCTGCTTGCGGACCATGGCGACGTAAGCGTCCTCTAGGGCGGAGGAAGCGGACTTAGCGGGAATCTTCATTTCGGCGAGATGACCCATCAGTTCCTTGGAGGTCATGCCGAACTCTTTGGCCAGGGTGGACACACGGACTTTTGCCATATGACTTCACCTACCCTTTCTGGCACCTTGGGTGCCTAGAGACTGAACGAGCGTGGGAGATGCGCCGGGACCTGCCCGGCGCGACCGCGCGCTAGATCAGGTCCTCCGCATCATCGAAGGCGTCGGTGTCGTGGACACCGCAGAAACGGGAGCCGGGGCGGGCCTGGTTGCGGCACTGCACGCCGTCCTCGGACACGTACTCGCAGCGACGGACGTCGTCGTCCTCCTCGTCACCGATCAGGTCGGCGGCGGGCTCCTCATGAACGGGAACGTTCTTGAGGATGTCGGCGGCAAGGGTCTCGGACTTGATGTCGATGTGCCAGCCGGTCAGGCGAGCGGCGAGGCGGGCGTTCTGGCCCTCCTTGCCGATGGCGAGCGAAAGCTGGTCGTCGGGCACGATGACGCCGGCGTAGGCCTTCTCCTCGTCGATGAGGACGCGGGTGACCTTAGCGGGCGACAGGGCGTTGGCGACGTAGACGGCCGGATCGGCATCCCACAGGATGACGTCGACGCGCTCGCCGCGAAGCTCGCCCACGACGGCGCGTACGCGACTGCCCTTGGGGCCGACACAGGCTCCCACAGGATCCAGGCGGTCGTCGAGCGAATGGACGGCGACCTTGGAGCGCTGGCCGGGCTCGCGGGCGATCGACTTGATCTGGACGGTGCCCTCATAGATTTCGGGCACCTCCTGCTCAAACAGACGACGCATGAGCTCGGGGTGGGTGCGGGAGATGACGATCGGCGGACGGCTGTGCTCGCCGCGAACCGGCTGCAGGTTGGAGTTGGGGTCGCGGACGTCGATGATCACGGCTTTGATGTGCTGGTTGTGCAGGTAGCGCTCGCCCATCGGACGCTCGTTGCGCTCGTTCTCGTAACGGCGCTGGTCAAAATGCGGCAACTCGGCCTCGACGCCATCGCGGATCTTGACGATCGTGAAGTCGGGCGTGGACTGCAGCACGGTACCGCTGATGAGGTCACCGATACGGCCGGCGAACTCCTCGTAGATCTGCTCGCGGGCGGAGTTGCGCACGATGGCGTTGATCTCGGCCTTGGCGTGCTGGGCGGCGATGCGGCTCGTGTTCTTGGGGGTGACGTCGAT
>UQXT01000098.1 GCA_900545075.1 uncultured Collinsella sp.
CGTCTCCCGCCGCGTTGATATGTAGGTAGCGTCGCCCGCCGGCGATACAGCCGCCCACGAACTCACCGTCATTTTGGAAATCGAGGGTAAAGAGAGGCTTTTTCTCTCGCATCTCGCGAATAAAACGATACATGTGTTCGCGCTGCTCAGGCGTGGGCATAAGCTCGTTGGTGGCACTGCGGCCGACCGGCATAAAGTAGAAATACCAGCAGAAGAGGGCTCCCTCGCGTATCATCCAGTCCATATTTTCCTCGGTGGCGACAGTATCGGCGTTGGCGCTGGTCCAGCAGGTCGAGATACCAAACGGCAGATTTCGCTCACGCAAAAGTTTCATGGCGTGTTCGATCTTTTCGTACGTACCCTCGCCACGGCGGGCGTTGGTGGTGTGCTCGTTGCCCTCGGCGCTGATGGCAGGGACAAAGTTTGCAACGCGGATCATGTCGTCACAGAACGCCTCGTCGATGAGCGTGGAATTGGTGAAGCAGAGAAACACACAGTCCTGATGTTTTTCACAAATTCTGATCAGGTCGTGCTTGCGGACGAGCGGCTCGCCGCCGGTATAGATGTAGATATGCGTACCGAGCTCTTTGCCCTGCGTAACGATAGAGTCGATGTCTTCGAACGAGAGATTCTGCTTGTAGCCGTACTCGGCGGCCCAGCAGCCCGTGCAATGCAGGTTACAGGCACTTGTGGGGTCGAGCAGGATGGCCCACGGAATATTGCACTGGTATTTCTCGCGGTTCTTTTCCTGTTGGGGCCAAGCGAGCAGGTTGCCGTCGACTATAAGCGCCTTGAGCAACTTGGTGCGCATTTTGGGATTAAGGTCGAAGATGCGCATGATCAGGTCATACCAATTGCCGTGACTCTTGATGACGTTGGTAAACGCCTCGCGCTGTACGGGAAATACGCGATTGGGGACTAGTTTGTTCACGAGATCCATGATTTTGTCGATATTTTCTTGAGGGTTGTCGTCGAGATAATCGATGAGCTTGTTGAGCGCTGCACGCTCAGCTGACTGTGTAAGCGACATAGGTATATCCTTTCACGTGTGCCTTGTGTGTGATAATACCCACTTGTGGATTAAACGAAGTTTAAAGATTTGTAATGTGTCTATTCAACGAATCAATTTGATTTGGGGTGAAGCGTTATACCGGACGCGCTCTAAGTTGCGGTGGAATAGGGTCAGATATGGCCTTTTAGCAGCATAAACAATCTCTATTTCACCGCAACTTATCTGGTGTTGGCTTACTGATAGCGCAGGCACTCGACTGGATCGAGCTTTGCGGCGCGGCGGGCGGGGTAGAAGCCAAAGATCACGCCGATGCCGACCGATACGGCAAACGCGATCAGCACGGTCGTAATGGAGAAGCTCGGCGTAATCGACCCGGTGGCCCCAAACTCGCTCATAATGCTCGAGTTGGAGGCAAAGAATGTAAGCCCCCATGCCAGCAGATAACCAATCACGACACCTAAAATGCCGCCGGTGATACACAGCGCCGAGGATTCGGCCAAAAACTGGGTCGTGATATCGCGTCGGCTTGCGCCCAGGGCGCGGCGAATGCCAATTTCGCGAATGCGCTCGGTCACGTTGGTGAGCATCATGTTCATAATGCCGATTCCGCCCACAAGGAGCGAAATGCCGGCAACCGCGCCCATGATGAGCGAGAAGGCGCCCATAAAGGAGTTGAGGGCATCGATAGCGCTCTTCATGGAGCTTGCCGACACGCTTTCATACTCGTCGTCCTCCGAGATACCCTTCATGCTGCGTACTTTGGATTCGATCGTCTTGCAGAGCTCATCCATATCGGTGCCCTCGGCGGCGAGTGCCGTCACGCTGGGAAACGACGGATTGTCATCGCCGAAGAGCTCGGCGATCGTTGTTCGAGGCATGTACAGGCTCAGCGAGCCCATGGAGTCGTTGCCGCCGTCGATGACGCCAATGATCTGCACGTCTCCGCTCGAGACCTTGATGGTCTTGCCAATCGCGTCCTGTTCGTTGCCGTAAATTTGATCGGCGCCTCCGCGGCCAATGAGCGCCACGCGCGCGCCGGATTTGGACTCGATGTCGCTATAGGTGCGACCGGCGACGATTTTGCTGGCGCCCACGGCGTCGAGCATGTCGCTATCGACACCCTGGGCCATGACGGTATAGCTTTTATCCCCAACTTTGTGCTCGGAATAGGCGCTGTCGACGATGCCGATCTGCTCAATTTGCGGCACCATCTTGCGCAGCTTCTCGACGTCCGAATCGGTGAGCTCTTGGGACGAGTAGATTTGCACCATGCGGGCCGCGTTGAGGCCCAAGCTGTTGACCAGACTGTTTTGGATGCCGCCGATGAGCGAGGTCATGGCTATGACCGAGGCGATGCCAATGACGATGCCCAGGATGGTGAGCAGGCTACGACCCTTGTTGGCCTCGAGCGAGTGCAGGGCTTCTTGTACAAGATCTCGGGTGCTCATGCCTTCGCTCCTTTCGGCCACGTGGAAGATGTACAAGTCGCGGGTAGGTTGCTGATGGCGCCGCGTAGCGTATTCGGCGCATGCGCGATATATGCGCCGTCATGGATTCGCCCGTCGCGAATGGTTACGGCTCGGTCTGCCTCGGCTGCAATGCCCGGATCGTGCGTGATGAGCACGATGGTCTTGCCTCGTTCTTGGAGCTTATGGAACGTTTCCATGACGAGTGCTCCGGTTGTCGAGTCAAGGTTTCCCGTGGGCTCGTCGGCCAAAATGATGGGCGGATCGTTGACGAGGGCGCGCGCGATGGCGACGCGCTGCATTTGTCCGCCCGAGAGTTCCGATATGCGGTGGTCCCAATGGTCGACCGGAAGCGTTACGGCTTGCAGTGCGTGCACGGCGCGCATCTCGCGCTGGTTGCGCGGCAGATTGGTGTAGGACAGCGGCAGCATGACGTTTTCGATAACCGACAGACGCGGCAGCAGGTTGAAACTTTGAAAGACAAAGCCAATGCTCAGCGCACGCACCTCGGTGAGCTCATCGTCGTCGAGTTCGGCGACATTGAGCCCCTGCAGGTAATAGTCGCCCGCCGTCGGTTTGTCCAAGCAACCCAGGATGTTCATGAGCGTCGACTTGCCCGAGCCCGAGGGGCCGGTGATGGCGACGAACTCACCGGGGTCTACCGCCAGGCTCACGTTGTGCAGGATGTGGGCGCAACCGGCCTCGCTCTCAAAGATGCGGTGCACGTTGCGGATGTCGATGACGGGGCGCATTACATGCCCTCGTCGGCAGGCATGCTGTCGCCGCCGTCTGCCGTCATGCCCGCGCCGGTATCCATAACGATAGTGTCGCCATCGCGCAGCTTGGTAACCGGCACGTCGGGGTTGATTTCGTTGCCCTGGTCGTCGCGCTTGACCTGCGTCTTACCGACCACGGCGTCGTTGTCGTTTTGCGTCACGACAGTCACCTTCACGCGGCGCGTCTCCTTGCCTTCGTCATCGGTGGCCACGTTGACGTAATAGTGCTCGCCGTCCTCGGTCATCAGTGCCATGGTGGGCACCATGACCACGTCGTCAAGCTGCTCGGTTACCACCGAGACCTCGGCAGTCATACCGGGCTTCAGGCGGCTATCTGGTGCCTCGATGAGGATGTCGACGTTAAAGGTCACGTTGCCGCCGCCACCGTTGGCGGCGTCGGAGTTTGCCACCGACGCGATAGCCGTGACGGTGCCCTGGCTCACGATATCGGGAAACGCGGGATAGGTAACGTTGGCGCTCTGGCCCACGGCGATCTTGGCGATGTCCTTTTCGCCCACCTGAACCGTCACCTTCATCTTGGAGAGATCGGCGATCTGCATGCACTGCTTGCCGCCGCTCGTGTCGCCTTCGCCCATGATCATGCCTCCGGTCACCGTGGCGCCCACTTTGGCGTTGAGCTCGACGATGCTACCCGAGCTGGGGGCCTTTACGGTGCGTTCGGCCGCCTTGGCGTTTGCCTGGTCCAAGGTTGCCTGGGCCGAGGCGAGATTGCGCTGGGCGCTCGAGACGGCGCTGGCGTTGGCGGTTGCATCCGTCGGGGCGGTCGCTCCGTCGACATCCAGCGTCGGTGCTGCCTGTGCGGCGGCGAGCGCCGCCTGCGCGTTTTTCAGGTCTTCCTGGGCGGCCGCGACCGCGCGCTTCGCCTCGGCAACGGCGTTATCGAGCTCATCGTTTTTGATGGTCATAAGCACGTCGCCCTCGTTGACGCTTTGACCGGCCTGCACGTTGATCTGTGCCACCGTACCGTCGACAGAAGGGGAAACGACCGAGGCGGAAATGGGCTTGAGCTGTCCTTTTGCCTCGACAGTCGTGGTAAAGGTGCCTTCCATGACCATGTCGGTCACCGGCCCGTTGGTACCAGCTGGCATTGCGTTGACGACTAAAGTCACGACAACGGCGATGAGCACAAGAGCGCCCACGATGCCGACCGCAATGCCGCGGCGGACGAGCTTTTTGTGTCGACGTTCGGCACGTTTGGTCTTGAGCTTTGCGTAGGCCTCGTCGTCGGATATACCGGAGCCGCCTTGCTCGTTGTCGTTTTGCTGTGCCGTGGGGGCGCTTGTGATAAGCGGCAGTGTTTCGGTTGCGTCTTGCTGCGCGTTCCCGGAATCGTCGGGGCCCGGAGTGATGGTGGGGACTTTTGACATAGCGTCTCCTTTATAGAACATACCGCGATTAGTATATACGCCCGCCGGTTGGGGCGGGCGCATGGGCATGTTTCTTTCAGCAATGAAAGGTAGGCGGCTCTGGACTTTATTGTGTCGCGTGTGATGTGCTACGAGTGCACGACCACGCACAGACCGACTTTGATGCAATCGTGCAGTGCTTTGGCATCGCTCGGCCGCAAATTAATGCAGCCGTGGCTGCCGCACCAGTTGTAGGAGTTGGGGTTATCAAAACTTGCATCGTTCTGCCAGAAGGCATCATGGAAACCCACCATGTTGCCCTCAAAGGGCATCCAGTAGTCGACCTTGCTTTCGTATTCTGGCTTGCCGGTTTCGGGGTCCTTTTTGCCGATAAGCGTTGTTCCGCCACTGTTGCTGTTGATCTGCCATACGCCTTCGGGTGTGGCATGCCCATCCGGTCGTCCCGAGATGAAGTGTGCTTCCCAGACGATGGAACCATTTTCGTCATAGTATCGGGCATATTGCTCGGAAAGATCGACGTCGATGTAGGCCTTCCAGTCGGGCTCGCCCTTTGCGGTGAAGGTATCGGCCTTCTTGGAATACGAAATTTCGATGTCGCCCGTCTGCTTGTTGTTGATGGCGTCTTCTACTTGCTTGGCGAGCGTTTTGCTGTCAATGGACCAGCCAAAGTCGCCGCCCTCGACGGCGCACTCCTTACCGTCGGCTCGTGTCCACCAGCGTGTGGTTCCTACGGTATTAAAGCCATTGGCGAGCTCTGCAGCCCAGCTACTGATCTGTGAGGTATCGAGCGTGGGATTGGCCGGATCAGTAAAGCTGATCCACTGCAGCACTGAGCTGCCGTCGACCTTGCCGACCTCATCGCCGTTAAGCTTGAGGCTCACGTTGACGCCCAGGAAGTTGTTGGCGGCATCGCATGCGGCTTGAATCTGGTCGTTGGTGAGTGTGCCGTTGAGGGGCTCGTAGGCGTCGTTGCCGATCTTGGTAATGTCAACGGATTCGGCCAGCGTTGCGAGCTCAAGCTCGGCATACTTGATCACGTGCTTGCGGCTGAGCTTTTCGTTGGAGCGGGCCTTCTCCACGGTGAACTTGCCAGCTTGCTCGTCATAGGAGCTCGAGGCCTCAAAGGTGCCAGAACGACCTTCGTTGAAGGCATCGATGGCGGCGCCCAGATCCTCTTCGAACTGCTTTTGATCAAAGGCATTGGAGAGCATGGACAGGTCGACATCTTGATCGAGGTTGACCTCATTATTGGCGACGGTGGTCTTGGCCTTGCCGCTTAACGACTCGACAAGGCGGGCCGGCCACATAAAGGCTTCATTGTGACTGATGATCTCTTTTGCGGCAGTTTCGCCGTCGACGATGGGCTCATCGGATTTGGGCTGGTAGGTCCAGCTAAAGTCGTCGCCCGAGACGGTGAGCTTGTAATGCTTCCATGCCGAGTTAACCTTAGTGGCGGCGGAAGAGGCGTTGGAAAACGAGATATCGACGCCGGCGATGGTGGTGTTGGGGTAAGCAATCTGCGAAAACGCCACGACGCCTACGATGTAGACGATAGCTACGAGGCCGAGGACGACGAAGAACGCTGTCTTGCCGCCCGTCTTTTTGCCCTTTGCGGATCGTTTGTCGGCGGGGCCGCGGTTGTTGGAAACTCGAGTGTGCGAAGGGCCCTGGTTGTGACCGGCTCCATTTGCGGAACGATGCTGGTGCTGCTGATATTGCTTACGCTGCTGATGCTGGCCCTGATTGCGGCGCGGGGAGGTCTTTGCCGCGCCGTGCTGTTGACCATGGGCTGGCGCGATGGGACGCGGCGATTGGATGCCACCGGGCTGCCTACTTGGCTGTTGCGGATCGGGAATCAGTTGGCTGCGGTCGATTTGCGACATCGTGTATATTTCCTTCGAGTTTCGCTTTGCGGCTCATCGTGTTTTAACTGGGCTTGAATTATAGCGATTACGTAGTTGCTTGTGTTACGAAAACGGTGGCGATAAACGATAGGTGGGACATATGTCCCACCTATCGTTCACTTTGCTCGTTATCCACATATTCCGCATTTTGCGCACGCCGAAAGCGCTGCTGGAGCCTGCGCGACGCCGCCCTTGGCCGTCTCGCGCAACGTGGCGGGCAGGGCGTGGCCCACCGATAGCATGACGTGCGCCATCTGATCAAACGGCACCAGGCTCTTGATGCCGGCGAGGGCGAGTTGCGCCGAGCTAAAGGCTGCGGCCACGCCGATGGCGTTGCGGTTTTGACAGGGCACCTCGACAAGGCCGCCGACGGGGTCGCAAACGAGGCCCAACAGGTTGCTCAGCGCGATGGAGCTGGCGTCGAGCGCCTGCTCGGGTGTGCCACCCAGCATCTGGACCAGCGCGGCGGCAGCCATGGCGGCAGCGCTTCCGACCTCGGCCTGGCATCCGCCCTCGGCGCCGGCGACGCAGGCGCTCGTTGTGAGGTTGAGGCCGATGGCGGCGGCG
>UQXT01000099.1 GCA_900545075.1 uncultured Collinsella sp.
TGGGGTGCCAGACCTCGAGGGCGCCGGCGAGGATGTCGACCTCGATGCGTGAGGCGACAACGGGCTCGCCGTCGGCCTGGATGGGGTAGTCGGGCTCCTCAAAGGTGAGCTCGGCATGGCGGCAGTGGCGCATGCGAACCGGTGGCAGCTTGGTATGGTGGCCATCTTTGGCCGAAAGGAACATGGGAAGCGCGACCGCGCGCGGAACGGGGCCGCAGGCGTAGCAGACGTCGAATATACCGTCACAGGGGTCGGCGTCGGGACAGATGCGATAGCCCGAGCCATAGGTAGGACCCAGCTGAATCGCCATGATGATCGCCCTCACGCGCTCGGCGGGCGCGCCGTCAAAGCTGACTGTCATGGGGTAGTTGCGATAGCGTAGACCAAACTGCTCAAGTCCCGAGAGGGTGTAGAGCGGTGCGCCTGTCAAGCCGGTCTTTTTGCGCAGCTCGGTGGTGCCAAGGCCGATGGCGGCATCGATGCCGACCGAAAGCGTCTGGTCGTAGTACTCAACGGAAGCCTCGCCGCTACCGTTTGCGGGGTTCCATGAGCGAATGCGCCCGAGGTCCTGACGCTGCAGCTCGCAGGTGAGCAGCGCGCCAAAATCCTTACCGGAGAAATCGTCGATGCCGAGCGTTTGGGCAAAATCGTTGCCAGAGCCCACGGGTAGGATGGCAAGAGCGGGGCGGGCGTCCTCCTCTTGCGTCATAAGCCCGTTGACGACCTCGTGAATCACGCCGTCACCGCCAAGGGCGATAACGGTGCGATAGCCCTGAGCCTGTGCGGCCAGCTCCTTGGCGTGTCCCATGCGCTCGGTCAGCACCAGGTCAAACTGGGATGCTCGCGCGGTCATATCCAAAAAGCGTTGCAGGCGCTCGGCAACTTCGTGCGCCGCACCCGATTGGGCTGCTGGGTTGGCGATGATGAGCGTGCGGCCAAAATCAGTTGCGTGCATGGGGCGACTCCCGGCGTATGCCGTGACGGTGCGGTCGCGCTCAGGTCGAATTGCCCCCGATTGTGGCTGCACGGCGAATACTTACGTCTACTCTATCAGGTCGTTGTGGCGCTCGATAGCATCCGCTACCGTACCGCCCTCATCCACAATAAGCGAACGGCGCTTGGGCGAGATGATGCGCTGGGCGGGGTACACGCCGCGGTGTCCGGCGGTTAGGTAGCTGATAAAGGCCACGATGACAAAGAACCCGGCTGCCGTGCCGTGGAACAGGTCGATGGCCATCATGCAGGTGGTGATGGGCACGTTGAGGCCGGCGCAGAACACGCCGAGCATGCCCAGCGCTGCCAGAAAGCTGGGATCGATTCCGACGAGGCAACCGATCCAGCCGCCGAGCGCCGCACCGATGCCAAACAGGGGCGTGACCTCGCCGCCTTGGAAGCCGGCTCCAAGGGTGAGCGCTGTGACGACCAACTTGATGGCTGCGTCCGCCAGGGTGGTGTTGCCGGCAAATCCGGCGCCGGAAAGCCACGTGGAAAGGCCGGCGTAGTCCCAGGCGTCGAGGAGGGCATAGGCGGCCAAAACCACGAGTGCGCCTATGAGTGCGCGAATGAGGTAATTGGTGATAAAGCGACCGTACAGGCTCTTGACGGTTCGAACCGACCAGGCAAAGAGGCGTGCAGTCAGACCGAAGATAATGGCGCTGATAACAACGATGACAACCGTTTTGGGCGTCATAGCGGGAACGCTGGCGATGACATTCGCCTCGTACTCGGTACCCAGGGCGAGTGATGTAAAGTAGCCGGTAAACGAGGCGACCAGGCAGTAGATGCCCGCGGTGTAGTCGATCTTGCCGATAAAGCACATCTCCATGCCAAAGAAAGCTCCGGCAAGGGGCGAACCGAATACGGCGCCAAAGGCCGACGAGATGCCGGCGAGCATGAGGTCGTGATGGTCATGCTTTTTGAGGTGGGCGAGGCTCGAGATGTTGCTGGCGATGGTGCCGCCGATCTGCACCGCGGCTCCCTCGCGACCGGCCGATCCGCCCGTTAGGTGCGTGAGCGTGGAGCACACAAACGTGAGGACGGCCATGCGCATATGGATGAGGCGCGTGCCCAGAGCGGAGTCGATGACCAGGTTGTTGCCGCGCTTGGCGGCAAGACCGTGGTTTTTGTACACCCATGCGGTGGCCATGCCCACAACGGGAAGCAGCGCGTAAATCCACGCATGGTGCTCACGATAGTCGGTCGCGATATTCAGCGAGGCCAAAAACGCCCAAGCGGCAACGCCCATGGCGAGCGAGACGATGACGACGAGTACGAGCAACTTAGCGCTCGCGAGTAGGTTGCGGGCGTTGCGGCGCGTGTCGGCAGCCAAGAGATGCTCAGAGCGGGTGAGCTGATGCCTGCCTGCCGTGATGACGTCGTTCAGGGAGAAAAAGCCGCCATCGTCGAGCGGCTGGGAATGATCCTGCGTTTCGTTTGCGCTTTCGGTTTTGTCGTTATGAGCCATACGTTCCTCTTTTAGGTTGCAACGCAAGCATTATAAAACGCGGTAAACGCGACGAGCCGGTGGGTTGGTTTCCATTCTGTTTCGCGGCCTGCAACCGACAGGTGTATTTGCGGGTACAGGCCGAGTCGCGGTCGTGCGTCGGGGGATTATACTGAGACAAGCATAAAGAATCGGCGCCCCTGTTGTGCGCCGTGGCATTAAGAGGTGCATATGGCAGAGAAACTCATTCCGCTGGAGGACGCGCAGTCGATTGTCCTGTCGCACGTTGCTCCGACCGATCTCGTCGAGATTCCCGTGTGGCAGGCCGCCGGTCTTCCCTTGGCCGAGGACGCGGTGGCCGATATCGACATCTCGCCGTTTGCCAACAGCGCTATGGACGGATATGCCGTGCGCTCGGCGGACTTGGCGCAGGCATCTGGCGAGGCGCCGGTGACGCTCGACATTATCGGACACGAGGCCGCGGGCCATGTGTTTGAGGGCGCTATCGGCGCGGGCGAGGCGGTCCGCATTATGACAGGCGCGCCGGTGCCCGAGGGTGCCGATGCCGTGGTGAAGTACGAGATCGTTGATGTGCTCGACGGTGACGGCAACGAGGGCTCGCGTGTGAGGTTCTCGGCGCCGGCCAAGGTGGGGGAGAACGTTCGCTCTGCCGCCGAGGAGGCCCATGCCGGCGATGTTGTGATGCACGCCGGCGAGGTTGTGGCTCCGGCGGGCGCGGGTCTGCTGGCAAGCGCCGGATACGCGAGCGTGAAGGTGCACGCTGCCCCACGTGTGGGCATCATCTCGCTGGGCACGGAGCTGGTTGCGCCGGGTGAGCTGCCGACGCACGGGCAGATTCGCGATTCCAACTCGTCGGCGTTGATGGCCGAAGCACTCGATGCCGGCGCCGAGCCCGTGTTCTACGGCATTGCGCCCGATGATGAGCAAGCGATCGCCGAGCTCGTGCATCGTGCCGTGCAGGAGTGCGACTTTGTCATTACGAGCGGTGGCGCCTCGGCGGGCGATTACGATTTCGTGACGGCGCTCGTCCGGCACGAGGGCGAGGTACTGTTCGATCGCATCTCGATGCGTCCGGGTAAGGCCATCACGTTTGGCTTGCTCGGGGGTAAGCCCTACCTGGGGCTTTCGGGCAATCCGGCCGCGGCGTATGTGGGCTTTGAGATGCTTGCCCGTCCGGCGATTCGCAAGATGCGCGGCTTTGCCGAGGGTGCGCGTCCCGTGCAGCAGGCGACGCTCACACACGGCGTGAAAAAGCGACAGCATCGCCGCTTCTTCGATCGCGCCACGGTTTTGCGCGACTCCGAGACCGGTGAGCTGTTAGTGACCGAGGCTAAGACACAGAATTCGGCGCTGCTCGGCACGATGCAGCGGGCCAACTGTCTACTGCGTATTGACGAAGGACCGTGCGAGCTCAGGGCGGGAGATGCCGTGGACGTTGTTCGCGTCGACCTGCCCGAGGGCGCCGTGTTGTAGGGGGAATGCTATGGAGCTGAAGATATCGATCGTGACGTGCTCGGACACACGCGATCTTTTGCAGGATGAGGCCGGAGCCGCACTCGAGGAACTTATTGAGGCACAGGGCTGGACGGTCGCCTCACATGTGGTCGTGCGCGATGACGTCAGCGAGATTGGTGATGCCATTGTGGAAGCCGCCGATGAGTGCCACGCCAATGTCGTGCTCACCTGCGGCGGCACGGGGCTTTCGATGCGCGATGTGACGCCCGAGGCGACGCGTGCCGTCTGCGACCGCGATGTGCCGGGTATTGCAGAGGCGATTCGCGCGTACTCCATGACCAAGACGCGCCGCGCCATGCTCTCGCGCGCCGTGTGTATGCAGCGTGGGCATACGCTTGTCATCAACTTTCCGGGATCTACGAAAGCGGCCCGCGAAAGCTGGGAGGCCATAGCAGACCAGCTGGAGCATGCGGCTCAGATGACAGCGGGCGGCGGACATACCAAC
The DNA here is from genome assembly GCA_900545075.1 of uncultured Collinsella sp. Taxonomy (GTDB): domain Bacteria; phylum Actinomycetota; class Coriobacteriia; order Coriobacteriales; family Coriobacteriaceae; genus Collinsella. The sequence goes on from UQXT01000099.1 coordinate 4,425, forward strand.
TAAGCGGTTTACCTGCGGCGGGGCGACCTTATCGGTCGCTCCGCTTTTGTTTTCCGCCGAAGCGACACCGAGGTGCACGGTAACTTGAAACTATATTCTCTGGAGAGAATAATTTCTCATAATCATTATTCGCGCAGAAGTATAAGCTGATTGCAGATTAAAGCCCGCGGTGGGGTACCCGGGCACAAGATCCGAAAGGGTTGAATATGTTCGATTTGGTTTCTCGCCGCGGATTCGTCTCGCTTTCTGCTGTCGCCGCTGCCGGCCTTGGTCTTGCCGGCTGCTCGGGCAGCAAGACGTCCGAGCCGGCCGGATCCGATGCCGGTTCTGCTAAGGCATCTTCCAAGAAAGCTGTCGAGCTGCAGGTCTTTGCCGCCAACTCGCTCGAGAAGGCTCTGCCCGAGGTCCAAGAGCTTTACACCGACCAGACCGGCACCACCTTTGCCGACACGCAGTTTAAGGCGTCTGGCGACCTTGTCGAGCAGATGCGCGCCGGTGCCGCCGTCGACGTGCTTATCACGGCCTCCAAGGGCACCATGGATGACGCCGAGGCCGCCGAGCTCGTCGACGCCGACACCCGTGAGGATATGTTCGTCAACGACCTCGTGATCATCCGCGCCGAGGGCTCTGACACCAAGGTCGAGGCCATCGCCGGCGTCGCGAATCTGGACGGCAAGATCGCCATCGGCGATGCCAAGACCGTTCCCGCCGGAAAGTACGCCAACCAGGCTCTGGCCTCCGTGGGCCTCTACACCGGCACCGAGGGCGACGACGGTGAGTATGCTCCCGAGATTGCCGACAAGGTCGCACTGGCCGATAAAGTTGGTACCGCCGCCGCCTATGTGTCCACAGGCGACTGCGTGGCTGGATTTGTCTACAGCTCCGATATCTTCCGCTACGACGGCATCGAGGAGGCCTTCGTGTGTCCCGAGGACTCGCACAAGCCCATCGTGTATCCGGGCGCTGTCGCCGAGAGCTCCGAGCATGCCGACGAAGCCAAGGCGTTCATCGACTTCTGTCTGACCAACAAGAAGGCTCAGAAGATTTGGGCTAAGTACGGCTTTGAGCTTTCCGCGTAGTGCGGATTGGCGCGATAATTCCATCGTTTTGTGTTTCACTCCGTCCTTGTATTCGCTTGGAGCTTTTCGTGCTTAATAGATTCCGCATGCTTGTCGCCTGTGCTTTGACCTTCGTGCTTTGCTGGGTGCCGGGATTTGCGTTTGCTGGAGACGTTGAGGACGGGGCCCAGGTTGCTGCGACCGCCCATGGGCTTTCCTATGGGATCGAGGGTTTTGAGCGGTTGGCCAAGGGGACCGCTCGTGCCATGGAGGGCCAGCCTGAGGGCTACCGGTTTCCCGTTGACGAGGGCGTGGACCTTGTAGTGGCGCCTGCTGCCGATCGCGTTGTGGTGTGGATATCGCCCAAGGCGGTCGAGAAGTATGAATTGGATCCGCAGGATAACGACTGCGTATCGGGTCTCAAGGCCCTCGTCTGTAAGCTCGACAGCGCAAACTGCATGGGAGGTGCGCAGCTAGGGGACGTGGATCTTCCTTGGTATGTCACGGCGAAAACAACGTTTGATGCCGGCGGGTATACTTATAGCTTTGACGAGCGCGGTGCGGATGGGGAACGCTATGTGGTGATTGCATCAGCCTCGGGTGATGCCAAGGGCGGCGCGCGTTGGCTTGATAGCGCTCACATGGTAGAAGCATCGTCTGTCGTGTTGCGGGATGAGCAGGGGCCCTTGACCTCTCTGGCTTCCTTTTTGGGCGACATCGACTATCGCCCGTTTTGGGTGTCCATTAAAACGAGCGGTCTTGCCCTGGTGATCGCGTTTGCGCTGGGCCTGTTCGCCGCGTGGAAGACCATGGGTACCTCGAGTCGCATCAAGGGCCTGCTCGATTCGGTCTTTACGATTCCTATGGTGCTGCCGCCTACGGTGTGCGGCTTTTTGCTGCTTATTCTGTTTGGCCGTTCGACCGGGGTGGGCCAGTGGCTCATCGCGCACGGCATCTCGATCGTCTTTACCTGGCCCGCGGCGGTCATTTCGGCCGTCGTTGTGTCGTTTCCGCTGGTCTACCGCACGGCACTCGGAGCCTTCGAGAGCCTCGACACGCAGATGCTCGATGCGGCGCGCACGCTGGGCTGGTCCGAGCGTCGCATCTTCACCAAGCTCATGATGCCGCTTGGCTGGCCCTCGATTGCCGCCGGCACGGTGCTCGCCTTCGCGCGTGCCATGGGCGAGTTTGGCTGCACGCTGTTCTTTGCGGGCAACTACGCCGGCATTACGCAGACCATCCCCATCGCCATCTACTTTGAGTGGATGGGCGGCAACACCTCGGTGGCCCTCTTTTGGGTCGCCGTTGTGATTGTGTTTAGTTTCCTGGTCATCCTGTTCATCAACATGTACACCGCGCATTCGCAAAAGTATCGCGAGCGGGGCCTTTCGCGTGCGAAGCGCAAGCAGGCCAAAGAGCTCGCCGGACAGGGCGATTCGCTCGACCCGGTGGGCGGCGACGCCCTGCGTATCGATCGCGAGGCGCTGGCCGAGCTCATGCGCGATGATGCCGCTTTGCAGGGAGGTCGATAGGCCATGTCGCTCGTTTTGGATATCAAA
>UQXT01000100.1 GCA_900545075.1 uncultured Collinsella sp.
GCTTGGATGTCGATGAGGCCGAGCGCCTGATTTCGGGCATCGTCGACCCCGCACACGCGGCTATCGAAGCCCAGGCGCCCGCCGGTTCCCCGCATGCACCGTCGTTGCGTCCTCATGCCAAGGACGCCGAACCCGTACTCACCTTCGACCATGTTGAGTTTGCCTATCCCAATGGCGGCGCCGCCGTACACGACCTTAGCCTGACGCTCTATCCCGGCGAGCTCGTGGGCATCGTCGGCCAAAACGGCGCCGGCAAGACCACGCTCACCAAACTGCTCACAGGCCTGCTTAAGCCCGCCTCGGGCAGCGTGCGCGTCACGGGACTGGATACCGCAGCCGTTCCCACGAGCCGCATCGCTCGCGAGGTCGCGACCCTCTTCCAAAACCCCGACCGCCAGATCTGCAAGGACACCGTGCTCGACGAGGTCGCCTTTGGCCTGGAGCTTGCCGGCATCGACCGTGCCGAGGCGCTGCGTCGTGCTCAACTCGTCATCGACCGCTTTGGCCTGCCGGCCGACGAGGCGCCCTTCTCGCTCTCGCGCGGTCAGCGACAAATGGTGGCGCTTGCCTCCGTCGTAGTGGTTGAGCCCAAGATCGTCGTGCTCGACGAGCCCACGAGCGGCCTTGATTACCGCGAGTGCATGACCGTCATGGAAACGGTGCGCACCATGGCCGAGCGCGGTTGCGCCGTTATCATGGTCTGCCACGATATGGAAGTCGTCTCGGATTTTGCCGAGCGCATTGTGGTAATGGCCGACGGTCGCATCCTCGACCGCGGCCGCACGCACGAGCTATTCTCGAACATCGAACTCATGCGGCGTGCCTACGTGGAGCCTCCCCAGGTTATTGAACTCTCGCGCCGTCTGGCATCTTCCGTCTCGCCCGCTTTTGCGCAGGTGAGCGAGGTCACCGATGTCGTTCGAATTACCAAGGAGATGGTCCACCGTGGTTAACGTCATCGACTACATGCCGGGCGATACACTGCTGCATCGCCTAAACCCCGTCGTCAAACTGGGCCTCGCCGCCGCCATCATCGTCGGCATCTTCTTGTCCGACACCTACGTGGCGCTGCTGGGCTTTTTGGCACTCACCCTTGCACTGGGTGTCTATGCCGGCGTCGTCGACCGTCTGTTCTCGCTGCTCAAGTTGCTGATTCCGCTCGCGCTTATCATGCTGGTGCTCCAGCTGGCCTTTATGCGCGATGGCAACGTGGTGTGGAGCTTTATCACCGACACGGGCCTCATCACAGGATCGAAGGCCTGCCTGCGCCTGCTGGGTGTGGCGTTACCACTCATCCTCATGCTCATGGTGACCAAGCTCAACGACCTTGCCAACGCCTGCGTGGAGGTACTGCACGTGCCGTATCGCTACGCCTTCACCTTTACCACGGCTCTACGCTTTGTGCCGGTGTTTGGCCAGGAGATGAACGCCATCATGGAGGCGCAGACCGCACGCGGCGTCGAGTACGACACCAAGAACCCCATCAAGAAGCTTAAGCTCATGCTGCCACTGTGCGTGCCGCTGCTCATCTCGAGCGTGGGCAAGACCGATGCCACAGCCTTGGCGGCAGAACAGCGCGGCTTCTATCTGCGTACGCGCGCCAGCTCGTACAAGCGCTACCCCATCAAGGGCCTAGACATCGCCGTGCTCATCGTCAGCATCGCCCTCATCGCCATCGGCTTCCTGTTCTAGTTCACCACCGACAGCAACAGCCCAACGCAAAAGGCCTCGGCTCGCACCAAACGAGCCGAGGCCTTTACTGTTTCACCAGATAAAACCTACCAAAATTAACCTGTCCCTTTTTGACAGGTCGGAAGCTAGAGGCGGTAGGGGGCGCCGCTGCGGATGATGGATTCGCGCACCAGGACATCCATGGCGTCGAGGGTGATCTCGGGCATCTCTCGGTACTTCTGTAGCACCGAGAGCTCGGTGCAGGCCAGAATGACGCGGTCGCAGCCGCTACGGGCGAACTCCCACATCACGCGGTCGAACTTATCCATATCGGGCTCACGTCCGGCCTTCACATCATCGTAGATAAGGGACATCACATCGTTCTGACGTTTCTCGCTGGGATAGACGACCTCAACACCCGCAGCCTTACATTCGCGGCCGTAGACGCCCGCGCCCACGGTTCCGTCGGTGCCCATGATGCCAATCTTATGCACCGGCTCGGCCGGCATACTCAGGTTGGGGTCGAACTCGCACTCCCCCATCACCGCACCCGCAAGGGCATAACGAACTGACTCACGCGGCATGTGGATAATCGGCACCTTCGTAAACGACTGGATCTGGTCGTAGAAGTAGTGCGACGTGTTGCAGGGAATGGCAATGTGCGCACAGCCCAGCGACTCGAGTGCCTGGGCACACTCTTTCATGGTCGCCAGCAGCTTGGCATGCTCGCCGGTCTTAATGGCCAACGTGCGGTCGGGCATGGTCGACTTGGAGAGCACCACCATGTCGATATGTTCCTGATCGCAGGCAGCAGCCGTATGACGCACCACCTGGTCGTAGTAATACGACGTGGCCTCGGCGCCCATGCCGCCGATAACTCCCAGCTTTTCCATCGCCGCCTCCTTGGTGACGCTTGCGCAATTGCGCGTATCATACCCGCGCCCGCCCGATGCAAACCGGACGGGCGCCGCGCTCATCTACTTGTAATACGTCTTGAACAGCTTAAAGTGGCGCAGCTTGGTGTGCCACATGCGCAGCCAGCGGTTAAAGACAAAGTCGCCCTTCATAAACGAAGGGTCGGCGCCCTTGCCTTCCTTGTCCAGGCGATGCACCTTAGCGCGCAGCTCGGGATCCTTGACGTACTTGTCGACGACGCCCATGGGGACGACCATCCACAGGGCCTCGTCCTGAGCCGTCACAAACTCCGGCTCAAACGGACGGTTGAACACATACTCGTCCACCACATACTTGGCAACGTTAAAGCCGCTGTTGGTAACGTAGTAGTTGCTGCGGCCCTGGCGCGTGTTGAAATCGAAGAACTTAAACGAGCCGTCGCGCTCGTCGTACTTAACGTCAAAGTTGGAATAGCCCACAAAGTGAAGGTCCTCGAGCAACTTGCGCACGCCGCCCATGAGCTCGTCGTTGGGCTCGGTAATGATACAGGCATGGTTGCCGACACCGTGGGGCTGATGCTCCTCGAGCAGCACATGGCCCAGGCACATCATGCGGACCTTACCGTTGCGGTCGGAATAGCTGGTGAGCACGCGCATGTACTCGTCGTTGCCGGGCACGCGATCCTGCAAGATCAGATCGTCGGTGTAGCCGCTGGCATACGAATCGCGAATGACCTGTTCCAGCTCGGCGCGGTCGGCAATCTCATAGGCCTTTTTCTGGCCCTCGAACTCGTGCTGCCACCACATGATGCCGTCAGAAGGCTTCAGAATCATCGGGTAAGGAAAATCGATCTGGTCGAGCACTTCGGCAGGCGCCTCACCCTGGGCATTGAGCATCGCCTTGGTAAAGGTAAACGTGTGCGGATAGGGCACGCCATGCTTCTCGCACAGCTCGTAGAAGATCTCCTTCTTCTGACACTGTTCAAGCATGCTATAGGGAGCGTAAGGCGCGACGATGTTATCCGCCAACTCATGGGCATCCTTGGCCTGAGCCACGAGGGCAACATAGTTATCGCCACAGCCCACAAGGACAATCGTCTTATCGGTATGCGCTTGGGCAATGCCGTTGACGGTTTTGAGCATCACGGGCATGGTATCGATATCCACGTTGGGCGTGTAGTCGATAATCTGGCTGCGGTACGCAGGGCCCGTCTGGTACTTGCCAAAGACCAGACTCTTGACCTGGTACTCCTCGTAGAAGGCGCGCGCCACCGAATAGGCGTTGATGTCGCCACCGAGCAGCACGGGAATGAACTCGCGCTCTGTAAATTGCAATGCCATGGAAACTTCCTATCATGAACTGCCCACACAACGGGCGGTCTTTGCGCAACTGATTTATTCTAGCGTGCCAAGCCGCCGGCGCCCAAAGCTCCACCGTATCTATGGCAATCGACGTAATCGTCCAGCACGAAGGCCAGCACGAAGACGGCGCTCACCGTTGTATGACAATGGGCAATGAACCTACCGTTGTTGTAGGATTCAGCGTATTGACATCTTCGAGCGAAAGGCGCACACGTGCCCCAAGACCATCCGACCGATAATCCCATCCTCAATGCCGCGAGGCGCGAGCTGGCGGAACGTGCGAAAGCGACCGCTCCCCTGTGCACGGCAAACGACGCCTACAACGGGCCTGCCCGTATCGTCTCAATCAACACGTCGAAGCACAAAGGCACGCGTAAGTCACCCGTCGCCGACGGGCACGACACCGTCATCGAGCAGTTTGGCCTCGCCTCCGATGCGCACGCCGGGCATTGGCACCGTCAGGTTTCCTTTTTAGCTGCAGAGTCTATCCAGACGGCGCGGGCGCGCGGGCTCGATGTGCACGAGGGCGACTTTGGCGAGAACTTCACAACCCGGGGCATCAACCTGCTCTCGCTCCCCTTGGGCACACAGCTCAAGCTTGGCAGCGAGGTGCTTGTCGAAATCAGCCAAATCGGCAAGGTCTGCCACACACGCTGTGCCATCTACTATCTCGCCGGCGACTGCATCTTTCCCCACGAGGGCGTTTTTGGCGTGGTACTAAAGGGTGGAGAGGTCTACGCCGGCGACGATATCCAGGTAATCAAACTCGGCGACGGCACCTGTTCGTTCACCCCCGCCGAGGCCCTCGAAGAGATTGAGCAGGCTCGCCAGAAGGGCACGCTGTAGTTATAAAACCCCACGTTGAGATGGCTTTTACAGCCCAAAACTCCTCTCAAACAGAGCTCTGTAACGTTAAAGTTGAACTCTATGGTTTCTCAACAATTCATCATAACTGCAGGTCAAAGCCAAAGCCTCAAGTTCAACTTGACCCTTTGGAACCTTTAAGGTTCAAGTTGAGGTCGAAAGCAGTAGTAGAATACCGTTCGAACCATAACCTACGATTGATTGCAGAGGGACTGGATGCAGCATTCGAATCATCGCACCGCAGCGCTCATTGCGTCGAAGCCGGCTCGTATCATCACGAGCGCCGTGCTCGCCGTTGCGCTGACGGCCACGCCGATGCTCTCCCCCGTTGCGGCGTATGCCGCCTCGCAGGCAACGCAGGACCAGCTTTCCGCAGCCCAGCAGAAGATCGAAGCCGCCACGAGCGCCTACAACGACGCCCGCACCAAACTCGATGACCAGCAAAAGCAGATTGACTCCAATGAGGCAAGCATCGAGGAAATCGAGGCCAAGCTTCCCGAGCAGCAGGCCAAGGCAAGCTCCGCCATGCGCGATCTGTACAAGTATCAGAAGGGCACCAACCCCATCGTGAGCTTCCTGGTCAACGCGCAGAGCCTGGGTGAGTTCATCACGACCTGCAAATACACCAACCAGATCACGAGCTCGAGCGTCGACGAGATCGAACAGCTCAATAACATGCAAACCGAACTCGAGCAGAACAAGGCTGAGCTCCAGCAGGCCAAGTCTCAGCTTGAGGCAGAGCAGAAAAACGCCGAGGATGCGCTGGCGCAGGCCCAGCAGCTCCGCAGCGAGGCACAGGCAAAAGCCGAGCAGGAAAATGCCGCCGAGCTTGCCAAGCTTGAGGCCGATAAGGCCGCTGCCGCCGAGAAGCTCTCGGGCGAGGGCGTAAGCGGCAGCAATTCCAGCAGCCAGGCCACTAACACCAACACCACCATCGACACCACGGTGAACAACGCCAATACCGGTAGCTCCGATTACGATTCGTTCATTAATGAGTGGACGAGCCGCATCGACAATTATCTCGCCGGCTCCCCCATGGCAGGCCAGGGCTATAACTTTGCCGTCGCCGCTTGGAATACCGGTGTCGACCCCCGTTGGTCCCCCGCCATCGCCTGCATCGAGAGCACCAAGGGTGCTTATTGCGCCAATTCTTACAACGCCTGGGGCTGGAGTGCCCGCGGCGGCGGTTGGCGCAGCTTTGGCAGCTGGAGCGAGGGCATCTCCGCTCACGTTGCCTATCTGGGCGCCAACTACGGCTCCACCCTTACCCCGGCAGCGGCCAAAAAGTACTGCCCGCCCACGTGGCAGGACTGGTACAACAAAGTCGCCGCTCAGATGAACCGCATCTAAGTGCAACTGCAAAGGGCCCCAATGGGGTCCTTTTCTTTTAGGTAGCGGAGGTATCGACGACGCCGGTCGCATTGGCAACCGCGACTATGACAATCATGCATAGGAGCAGCACACCCAATGCCTTGAGCCAGAGTTTCGCGAGTTTCTTGCCGCGATAGCTGTCGAGCAGTGCGAATCGCCGACGAAGACGGCGCTTATCGAGCAGCGCAAAATGCATAAGCACCATAAGGCCATCGACAAAGAAAAAATACTCGATTATGAGAAGCCACGTCGGGTAGCTTTGGTTTGCTCCCGTGGGGTGAAAGACGGCAAAGTGACTTCCGGCAAAGAACACAAGCAGCGAGAAGAAGACGAGCGTATTCCAAATGCGCCCCAGAGACTCCGGAACGCGAGAGAGCAGACCGCATGCAGTGGAGGCGGCAGGCCTAGGAAGCCCTGTGGGGTTCTGGAGCCCTTGGGGCGTCAACACCGTCTCCGAGGCCGGAGTACGGACAGGCGCAGACGCAGGAGGCCGCACGGGGCGACTCAGATCGTATGCCGCGCGCGTCGCCCGTCCCAACGCTTCCGCGCTCGCAAAACGCTTGGCCGGGTCGAGCGCCATCGACATGCAGACGGCATCGGCAAGTGGAGTGGGAATGCCGCATGCCTCACATTGCTCGCGCATGTCGAGCCCTGGTTTAGGGTCGACTCCCGTCAAGCAGAAGAACAACAGAGCGCCAAGTGCGTAGACGTCGCTGCGCACACTCGTCTGCCCAAACCCATACTGTTCGGGCGGCGCATAGGGTCGCGTGCCAAACTTGACGGTGTCAGCATCGGCGCCATCGCGCCATACGCGCGCGATCCCCAGGTCGATAATCACCAGCGATGAAAATG
>UQXT01000101.1 GCA_900545075.1 uncultured Collinsella sp.
ATCAAAGCGCAGTTAGATATGCGAATGTTTGTTCGTATTTCAAGAGACCAGCGTCGCCTGTGGCAAAGGGACTGTCCCTTTGCCACATTATTCGATGATGGTGCGGGAGTTCTGCTTATGCATAGTGACGAGCATGTGTTTGGGGACGGCGTGGACCATGCAGCTGCCGATGGTCGCGCTCGCGGCGGCCTTGGCCGCGTCACTGCCATTCTTGGTGGCATAGCTGTGACGGAAACGCTTAAGCATGGCGATGTCGTTGCCGCCGTCGCCGTAAACCGCGACCTCGTCCTCGGCAATACCGTAGTAGCCCGCCAGCCAGGCCACGCTCTCGCCCTTGTTGCACGCCACGTCCGTGATCTCGAACATCACCGGATCGAACGGCGCGTTGACCACGCGGTCCGAGCGCTCGGCAAGATAGGCCTTAAGGTCGCGCTCCAGCTCGAGCGAGGTCACGCGGCAGTTGATCTTGCACACATCGTGGCGCAGGATGTCGCCAATCGACTGATCGAAATACTGCTCCTCGTGATACCCGCCACGCGCGCGCATGCCGCGCATCACGATGCGCTTGATAGGGCTGTCCTTCTTAAAACCCGCCTGGTGCATCTCGAACGAGCCGCTCGAGAACATGCCGTCGGGCGTGGAGCAGTCGAAGCAAATGTCCGGGAACGCCTTGAGCAGCTCCTCGGTAACCTGCGGGTCGATGGTCCAGGTCTTGAGCACCTCACCATGGCTGTCACGCACGATGGATCCGTTGGAGCAGCAGGCGTCGAGTGCCAGACCTGTGAAGCCATGCTCGCCGATCGGCAGCGTCGAGCGTCCGGTCGCGGGAACCACATGCAGGCCGGCCTCGGTCAGCTCGCGAATGGCACGGCGAATGGTCCCGTCTGCCTCGTGCAGGGCATTCAACAGCGTTCCGTCTAAGTCACTCGCAAACATCTTGATCATGGGCATGCCTCTCCTTCGTCTGCACGATATTGTAGACGAGAACGGGCGAAAGATTGTCCTACACCGCGGCGGGGCCGTGTTCGCCGGTACGGATGCGGATGACCTCCTCGACCGGCTCGACCCAAATCTTGCCGTCTCCAACGGCACCGGTGCGAGCAGCGTTGCAGATAATCTCGACAATGCCGTCGACATGTTCATCGGCACAGATAAGGGTGAACTGTACCTTAGGGATCGTGTTGACAAGCAACTCGTTGCCGCGCACGTATTCCTTCCAGCCATGCTGCGCGCCGCAGCCCTGCACTTGGTTGATAGTCATACCGCGAACATCGGCAGCAAACAGCGCGTCTTTGAGAACCTCAAGCTTCTCGGCACGAACGATCGCCGTAATTTTCTTCATAGTGAATTCCTCTCTTATAAGAGTTGGTCTGACAGAACGTTAGAAACCGCTAATCCAGACCACTAAACGAAGGATACGCACTTTCGCCGTGCTGACTTGCATCCAAGCCCAGCGCCTCGTCGGCCTCGTCCACACGAAGACTGCCGTGGAACAGCGCCTTGACCACCGCGGCGATCACCAAATCGAGCACCAGCACAATGACGACCGTCACCACAATGCCCAAGATCTGCGAGATGAGCAGTGACACATCGCCCGTGTAGAACAGACCGCCCTTACCGGTCCACGAAAGCTCCGGCACGCAGAACAGGCCCGTAAGCACGCCGCCCAAAATTCCGCCGATACCGTGGCAACCAAACGCATCGAGTGCATCGTCGTAGCCAAACTTTGTCTTAAGATGGCTGATAGCCAGGTAGCAGACGGGCGATACGATCAGGCCCATGACCAGCGCTGCCCACGGCTCGACAAAGCCCGCACCCGGCGTGACCACCACAAGGCCCGCAACCAGACCGGTGCTGGCACCCACCAGCGTGGGGCGGCCGGTATGCACGCGCTCGACGGCAAGCCACGAGACCATGCCCGCCGCGCTGGCCGTCACGGTGTTGAGGATGGCAAGCGCGGCCACGGCGTCGGCCTTAAACTCGCTGCCGCCGTTAAAGCCAAACCAGCCAAACCAAAGCAGCCCGGCGCCCAACGCCACAAACGGCACGTTATGCGGACGGTAGCTCACCATGCCAAAACCGCGACGACGGCCGAGCATTAAGCAGAGAATCAGGCCCGTGAGACCGGACGAAATGTGTACCACGTCGCCGCCGGCAAAGTCGAGTGCGCCGATGATGTCGCCGATAAAGGAGCCCTCGCCGCCCCAGACCATGTGGGCGAGCGGCGCATAGACCACAAGCAGCCAAATGCCCAGGAAGGCCGTCATGGCACCAAACTTAACGCGGCCGGCTAGGCTGCCCGTGACGATAGCGGCAGTAATCATGGCAAATGCCATCTGAAAGGCGATGTTGATAATCTGAGGATAGACGGCACCGTCCGCGGCATTGCCCTCAGCCGCCTGCAGCACCTGGTTGAGCACCGGCAGGCACAGCAGCTGGTCAAGGCCTCCAATAAACGGGCTGGAACCGTCGCCGCCGTAGGCCAGCGACCAGCCGGCAACAATCCACAGCACACCAACCAGACCAATGGCGCCAAAGCACATAAGCATGGTGTTGATGACATTTTTACGCCTGGACAGGCCGCCATAGAAAAACGCCAGACCCGGTGTCATTAAAAACACGAGCATGGTGCAGATGAGCATAAACGTTGTCGATCCCGTATCGTACATTCGCTCTCCCTTGGTCGCATGAACGTTGTCGGCGCCCATAATGCGGCCGAGGGGCAACTGGTGTAGACCAGATACGGCGTTGTTAAACGCTGCGTTGTCGAATGGAAACGGTGCCGCAATCTTGGAAACGGCGCGGCAACGGACGCGAAACGAACGGGAAATACGCGAGCAAGGGAGCCGTGAGCGTGCCCATCCCGGCTAGCGCCGAAACAGCTCGTGGGCGCGGTCGCGGAGATTAGTTGCTCGAATGACACCTTCGTAGCGATTGATGCGCAGACGCGGGAAGGCATTGAAAAAGCGCAGGTCACGACGACTGAGTGACACGCTCGGTACCGGACGGCTCATGCGCTTACCGGCAAGGCGACGGCTGAGCGACGGACGCGGCATGCTCGGCGCGGCATCGGCCACGCGGCGGGCAGCGAGCGCCAGGCCGCGAGCACCATCCGAGATAAACGTCGGCATCGAAGCCTTCTCGCGCAGGGCATCGAGCGTCGCGTCGCCCAGCTCCGCCAGCCACGCGTTAACGGCACGGCTGCGGATGTGCGTCTGTGCCACCGAGTCGATCGCCGAATCGGGAATACGTTCGAGCATGGAGTCTGACGCATCGGCAAGCGACTCATTGATGCGGTCGGCAAGGTCGGCCCGGACGCGCTCCAACTGATCGGACAGACGCCGCCAGCTCGCCAACGAGCACACCGCGTCGACCATCATCGCGACCGCGACGATAAAGGCGGACAGCCGCACAATCAGCACCGGCAGATGGGCAAGCAGGCCCAACACCGCCGGCTCCACCACGCGACAAATGCACAACGCACCCAGGCCAAACGCGCATGCCCAGTACAGACAGATGCGTCCGTGCAGGTTAAACGGCAGGTGCGAATAGTCCCAAAAGCGAGCGCCTGTTGTTTTTTCCAGCAGCACGCCCACGCTGTACTCAATCACGCTGCATACGAGCGCTGCAGCGACAAACTGGCTCGACGCGTCAGGAATTCCGCGCAACAGCAGCCAGCAGGCAATGCCGCCCGCGCCATAGATGGGGCAACACGGTCCCAGCAAAAAGCCGCTGTTGGCAAAGCGTCCGTGGTTGAGCATGGCGCAGACCGTCGATTCCCATGCCCAGCCGCAAAACCCGTAGAAGGCGAACGAGAGCACCAGTGCCGAAAGCGGACAGGCGGCAAGCGTCGCGCCGTCAAATGCCATGTCGATCGCGGTCCCCACCGTCTACCCTCTCCTCTTTTCACTCGAATCTTTGCTCGCGCCATCATCCGCCTCGTCCTTGCGCGGCAGACGGCCGGCGACCGTCTCGCGCAGAGCACACCATTTATCCGCCAGACACACAATCCATGCCTCACGACACGTCGGCGGCATCGGTACCAGCGGAAACATATGGCGCGCGATGATATTCCGCTCGCGCGGCGTCAGCTCAAAATCCTCTTCGGCACGCGCCAGAGCAAAAAATGGATGCCGGAATCCGTGCAGTCGATGGCTCGGGTCGGGGTCGTGCCAATCGTAGAGAAAGTAATCGTGTAACAGGGCTCCGCGCAGCAGCGAGGCACGGTCGACCGAAATGCCAGCACGGCCCAAGCGCTCGGCAAAGGACAGGCTCGCCCGCGCTACCGAAGTCACATGTGCATAGACCGTCACGTCACCATGCTGGATAAACTCGTGCGTCAGGTCCAAGCGGCCTGCCTGGGCCAGCTGGCGGGCGGCATCGTCGACCTCGCGCGCGATTTTCTCGGCACGAACGGCACTGGACATGCTGCCTCCTTCCAGCGGCTCACGGCGGCAAACCACGGACTGCACGCATTGAATTAAATCATCATCGAATTTACTAGTATGGCATCGGACAAAACGTTTTGCCCCGCCAGTTGGCGAATTACCGCGCCGCCGTCACATATCAAACGCCAAAATGTGCGAGACTGTTTTGTGCAATTGTGCCGGCCGAGGGAGCGCCGGCGCTCGATTCGCATGGAGTAACCCACAACGATGCTGCTTACGCAAACGACAACGCCCGAGGACGTCAAGGCTCTCGACCGCGCCGAGCTTCCGCTGCTCTGCGGCGAGATTCGCCACGCCATCCTCGAAAGCTCCGCCGCTGTCGGCGGACACGTTGCCCCCAACCTGGGCGTCGTTGAGCTCACGGTCGCGCTCCATCGCGTGTTTAACTCCCCCACCGACAAAATTGTCTTTGACGTGTCGCACCAGACCTACGCCCACAAGGCGCTGACTGGGCGCGCGTACACTTATATCGATCCGGAGCGTTATGGTGAGGCTTCTGGCTTTGCCAATCCCGACGAGTCCGAGCACGACCTGTTTGCCATGGGGCATACCTCGACCTCGGTGAGCTTGGGCTGCGGCCTTGCCCACGCGCGCGACCTGGCGGGTGACACGTATAACGTCATTACCGTTATTGGCGACGGTTCGCTTTCGGGCGGCCTGGCGTTTGAGGGCTTTAACAATGCCGCCGAGCTCGACAGCAACTTGATCGTTATCGTCAACGATAACGACCAGTCCATTGCCGAAAACCACGGTGGCCTCTATCGCAATCTGGCCGAGCTGCGCGCCAGCAACGGCACCTGTGAGCGCAACGTTTTCCGCGCGCTGGGGCTCGACTATCGCTACCTGGACGCCGGTAACGACGTGTTGGCCCTCGTCGACGCGCTGCAGGAACTGCACAATATCGATCATCCCATCGTGCTGCACGTCTCCACTGCCAAGGGCAAGGGCTTTGAGCCAGCCCAGAACGACCCCGAGCGCTGGCATCATGTGGGGCCCTTCGACATGGCGACCGGCCGCAAGCTCCGCCCGGGCCATCCGAGCGAGCCCGCACCGCGCACCTATGCCGATATTACGGGCGAGGCGCTCAGTGCCGTCATCGAGCGCGATCCGCAGGTCGTGGGCATCACGGCCGCCACGCCCTACATCATGGGCTTTACACCCAAGCTTCGCGCTGCCGCCGGCAAACAGTTCGTCGATGTGGGCATTGCCGAGGAGCACGCCGTAACCTTTGCCACCGCGCTTGCGCGCTCGGGCGCCAAGCCAGTCTTTGGTGTGTATGGCACGTTTTTGCAGCGCGCCTACGATGAGCTGTGGCACGACCTGTGCCTCAACGACGCCCCCGCAACCATCCTGGTGTTTGGCGCGTCGATCTTTGGCACCACGTCCGAGACGCACCTTTCGTTCTTTGATATTTCCATGCTGGGCGGACTTCCCAACATGCGCTACCTAGCACCGGTCAGCATGGAGGAATACCTGTCCATGCTGAGCTGGTCGCTCGGCCACCGCGAGCATCCCGTGGCGATCCGCGTACCGGGCATCGGCCTGGCAAGCCGTCCCGATCTTGCACCCGCCGAGGGCGCCGATTACAGCGCCGTTCGCTACAACGTGGTGCGCCAGGGTCGCGACGTTGCCGTGCTCGCGCTTGGCGATTTCTTTGAGCTGGGCGAGCGCGTGGCAAACCGTCTGGCTGCCGAGTACGGTATCGAGGCCACGCTCGTCAACCCGCGCTTTGCAACCGAGCTCGACCACGAGTTCCTCGACAGCCTTGCCGCCGAGCATCGCGTTGTCGTCACCCTCGAGGACGGCATCTTGGACGGTGGCTGGGGCGAGCGCGTGGCATGTTATCTGGCATGCACGCCGTTGCGCACGCGCACCTTCGGCATCGCCAAGGGCTTCCCCGACCGTTACGACCCCAACGAGCTGCTCGCCCAGAACGGCATGACGGTCGAGAACATGGCCGCCGAAGCCGTAAGGCTACTCAACGAGTAAAAAACCTCCGCAAGGGAAGCACCCCTGCGGAGGTTTTTGTTTTCGCGGCGCGATTATCTCAATCTGTAACACCTAGGGCCCGAATTCCCGTCTACCTGTTACAGATTGAGACATTCGAATTCCCTTGAATAGAAAATCTCAATCTGTAACAGTTACTCGGCAAAAACGGCTGAAGATGTTACAGATCGAGACAAAACAGTAAGGCATGCCGCTGCATCGGCCAGAACCACCACAAAGGTGCCTGTCCCTTTTTAATATGAGCAGGACATTGTCAAGAGGCAAAATCGGGCCTGGCCCCAACGATATGGGGTCAGGCCCTCTCCCTATATCAACCCGTCCGCGGCGACCTCGGCGTGTCTTCCCGACGCTCGTCTTTGCAGTTTAATATCCGCCCGTGGCGATCTCTCGCTGGGCAATCCGTTGCTACGGCTGAGGCTTCTTCGTCGAACCGACAGTCTGTGCACGCGTGTGGCGCCCTGGGCGCTCGCAGAAAAGGGACCTGAGGTTCGCCTCAA
>UQXT01000102.1 GCA_900545075.1 uncultured Collinsella sp.
TACAACAATGGGAGGTTCAATGCAGGAACTTGAGGAGCGAATCCAAAGCGAGGGAACGGTGAAGGCGGGTAATGTGCTCAAGGTGGACGCGTTTCTGAACCACCAGTGCGACGTACGCCTGTTCGACCGCATGGGTTCGGCATGGGCCGCTCATTTCGCCGGCAAGCACATCACCAAGATTCTGACCATCGAGGCGTCCGGCATCGGCATTGCGTGTGTGGCGGCCCAGCATTTCGGCAATGTGCCGGTGGTGTTCGCCAAGAAGGCGCAGTCCATCAACCTCGACGGCGAGCAGTATGCCACGACCATCTACTCCTTTACCAAGCAGAAGGAGTACCCGGTCATCGTTGGCAAGCGTTTCCTGTCCGAGGGCGACAAGGTCCTGATCATCGACGACTTCTTGGCCAACGGCTGCGCGCTTGAGGGCCTTATTAAGATCTGCGAGGCTGCGGGCGCCGAAGTTGCCGGGATTGGCATCGCCGTTGAGAAGGGCTTCCAGGGCGGCGGCGATAAGCTCCGTAAGCGCGGCTTCCGCGTTGAGAGCTTGGCCCGTATCGCCGATATGGACTGCGAGAACGGCGAGATCACCTTCGCCTAAGCGCGCAACACAAGCGATTGGTATGCGATGTGACAAAGGGACTGTCCCTTTGTCACATTTTTTGTATGAGGGGAGGTGCTGATATGGATGAGAACAAGATGGAATGGCGCGAGTATGTGCGCTATGCCGAGATGTCGGTCGAGGAGTTGGCGCGCGATTGCGAGGTGCAGGTGTTTCGCGCGACGGGTCCGGGCGGACAGGGCGTGAACACGACGGACTCGGCGGTGCGCATGAAACATATCCCTTCGGGGATTACCGTGACGGCGCGCGAGAGCCGCAGTCAGTTTCAGAATCGTAGCTGCTGTCTGCGTAAGCTGAGGACAGAGCTTGAGCGTCGCGGGCGTCCACCGCGTCGACGCGTAAAGACCAAGGTGCCTCAGCGCTCTCGCCAGCGCAGGCTTAATGACAAGCACTTCAACGCCATTAAAAAGGCCAGGCGTCGTAAGCCGGGCGGGGAGGAATGATCTTCTCAATAAGTTGCGGTGAAATAGGGACTGTTTTGCGGCTTTAACTGCATAAACAGTCCCTATTTCACCGCAACTTATGAGAAGGGGTTGTGTGGCTATAAGGCCCCGTCCCAAATGAGCTACTTTTTGATGCTGGCGATGAGGGCGTTGGCTTTGGTGGCGATGACGTTGTTGATGTCGGTCTGCAGCTCCTCGTAGGCCGCTATGGCTCGCTCGCCGGCGGGGGTGAGGGTGGATCCGCGGGCTCCGTCGCGCTCGATGAGCTTGCAGCCCAGCTGTCCTTCGGCCTCGTTCACAATGCGCCAGGCCTTGGAATATGCCATGCCCATGCTCTTGGCGGCACGGTTGAGCGAGTGTTCGCGGGCGATACCCTGCAGCAGCAAGACGCAGCCGTGGCCGAAGACGCCCTGCAGATCCTTGTCGCACGCTTGAATGACCAGCTTTGCCGTCGTCTTGTACTCCATGTGCTCCACGTCTCCCTGCTAAAGTGTTTGCTGGGCAAACGCAAAGCCTGCGTCAAACCCTCGTGTGCTCTTCTTAAATCATGCATTGTAGCAGTCAAAGTGCGTTAAGATACTTCCCCAGTATTGGGCGCCCAAGGTTGGGCTGGGTCCTACGTGGCCTGCAGCCGACCGGTCGCATGGAAAAAGGAGAAACATGGCTACGTTCTTTCCCGGTGAGTCCCACACGTTTTCGGAGTATCTGCTGGTCCCTGGTTACTCGTCCTCGCAGTGCATCCCCAACAACGTCTCTCTTAAGACGCCGCTAACCCGCTTTAAGCGCGGTGAGAAGCCGGCAATCACCCTGAACATCCCCATGGTTTCCGCCATCATGCAGTCCGTCTCGGGCGTCGATATGGGTGTCGCGCTCGCTACCGAGGGTGGCCTGTCCTTCATTTACGGTTCCCAGAGCGCCGAGTCCGAGGCCGCTATGGTCAAGGCCGTCAAGGATCACAAGGCCGGCTTCGTTCAGTCCGATTCCACGCTGACCCCCGACATGACCATGGAGCAGGTCATCGAGCTCAAGGAGAAGACCGGTCACTCCACCATGCCGGTCACCGACGACGGCACTCCCAAGGGTAAGCTCCTGGGCATCGTCACCAGCCGTGACTATCGCCCCAGTCGCGATGACCACCAGACGAAGGTCTCCGAGTTCATGACCCCGCGTGAGCAGCTCATCGTGGGCGACAAGAACATCAGCCTCAAGGTTGCCAACGACGTCATCTGGGACAACAAGCTCAACGCCCTGCCCATCGTCGACGACAACGATCACCTGATGGGGATCGTCTTCCGCAAGGACTACGACAGCCACAAGACCAACCCCAACGAGCTGCTCGATAACGACAAGCGCTACATGGTTGGTGCCGGTATCAACACCCGCGACTATGCCGAGCGCGTGCCGCTGCTCATCGAGGCCGGCGCCGATGTCCTGTGCATCGATTCTTCCGAGGGCTTCAGCGAGTGGCAGAAGCGCACCATCGAGTGGATCCGCGCCAACTACGGCGAGGACGTCAAGGTCGGTGCCGGCAACGTCGTCGACGCCGAGGGCTTCCGCTTCCTTGCCGACTGCGGTGCCGACTTCATCAAGGTCGGTATCGGCGGCGGTTCCATCTGCATCACCCGCGAGACCAAGGGCATCGGCCGTGGCCAGGCCACCGCGCTGATCGATGTCTGCCGCGCTCGCGACGAGTACTACGAGGAGACCGGCGTCTACGTGCCCGTGTGCTCCGACGGCGGCATCGTCTACGACTACCACATGACGCTCGCCCTTGCCATGGGTGCTGACTTTATGATGCTGGGCCGCTACTTCGCTCGCTTCGACGAGAGCCCGACCGAGCGCGTCAACGTCAACGGCCAGTACATGAAGGAGTACTGGGGCGAGGGTTCTGCGCGTGCCCGCAACTGGCAGCGCTACGACCTGGGCGGCGCCGCGAAGCTTAGCTTCGTCGAGGGCGTCGACTCCTACGTTCCCTACGCCGGTTCCCTCAAGGACGGCGTGGGCGGCACGCTCTACAAGGTCAAGTCCACGATGTGCAACTGCGGTGCCCTCTCGATCCCCGAGCTCCAGGAAAAGGCACGCCTGACCCTGGTCAGCTCGACCTCGATCGTCGAAGGCGGCGCCCACGACGTTGTAGTCAAAGATTCGCAGCAGTCCGTATCTTATCGATAAGGTAAGAGCCTCACATAAAGGTTGAGTATCAACCACGTTATTTAGATAAAGCGAGATGCCTGCAAGTCGCAGGCATCTCGCTTGTCGTATTTGCTATCATCAGTCAAGTTAACCTTAGGGTCGGTCGGCTTAGCTTTGTTTGCTACAAGTTCCGCACGCAAAGAAGAGCACTTAATGTGCCCTTCGTCTTGCGCAGGACTGTCCGCAGTAGCGAATAAAGCCAAGCCGCCCGACCCCAGCTAAGATTAAAGGAGCTGATATGTGCGATTGCACAGATCATAAGGACGAGATCCCCGCCTACGACGCGCAGGCCATTGAGTCCAAGTGGATGAAGGCCTGGGAGGACTCCGACCTCTTTGCCGTCGACACCGACGACAGCAAGCCCAAGAAGTACGTGCTCGAGATGTTCCCGTATCCGTCGGGCGACCTGCACATGGGCCACGCTCGCAACTATACCATTGGCGATGCCATGGCCCGTCAGGCCCGCATGCGCGGCTTTGACGTGCTGCACCCCATCGGCTTTGACGCCTTTGGCCTGCCCGCTGAGAACGCCGCCATCAAGCACAATACGCAGGCTGCTGCCTGGACGTATAAGAACATGGACCAGGCGCTCACCACGATGAAGCGCATGGGCTTCTCCTACGATCTGGATCGCATGGTCAAGACCTGCAGCCCCGACTACTACCGCTGGGGTCAGTGGATCTTTGAGAAGCTGTGGGAAAAGGGCCTGGTCTACCGCAAGAAGAACCCGGTCAACTGGTGCCCTACCTGCAAGACCGTTCTGGCCAACGAGCAGGTTACCGAGGGCAAGTGCTGGCGCTGCGGCACCGAGCCCGAGAAGCGCGACCTTGAGCAGTGGTACTACAAGATTACCGAGTACTCTCAGGAGCTGCTCGACGACCTGGAGAAGCTCCCCGGCTGGCCCGAGCGCGTCAAGCAGATGCAGGCCAACTGGATTGGCCGCTCCGAGGGCGCCGAGGTCGACTTTACCCTGTGTGACCAGGATGGCGAGCCCATCGAGGGCGACGAGGGCAAGATCACCGTCTTTACCACGCGTGCCGATACCCTGTTTGGCGTCTCCTTCTTTGTCCTGGCTCCCGAGTACGCCGGCCTGCACGAGCTCGTCGAGGGCACGGAGTACGAGGAGGCCGTCACCAAGATCGTCGAGGACTCCAAGCATATCTCTGCCGTCGAGCGTGCCCAGGGCACTCTCGAGAAGCACGGTGCCTTCACGGGCCGCTATGTGGTAAACCCCGTCAACGGCGAGAAGGTTCCCGTGTGGGTTGCCGATTATGTCGTTGCCGACTACGGTACCGGTGCCGTCATGGCCGTTCCCTGTGGCGACCAGCGTGACTTTGAGTTTGCCCGTAAGTATGATCTGCCCATCGTGCCGATCATCCTGGACGATGACGATCGCGCTGCCGTCGAGGCCAGCGGCGAGACCATCGATACCTTCCATGCCGAGACCGTCGACTGGGATTGCGCCCACGCCGCCGAGGGCACGCTCGTCCAGTCCGGCAAGTACACTGGCATGCGCGGCGGTAAGCACTCCGAGGGCGAGGCTGCCATCGTGGCCGATCTCGAGGCCATGGGCTGCGGCCGTCGCAAGGTCGAGTTCCGCCTGCGCGACTGGCTCATCAGCCGTCAGCGTTATTGGGGCAACCCCATCCCGGCCATCCACTGCGAGCACTGCGGCATTGTGCCCGTGCCCGAGGATCAGCTGCCGGTGACGCTGCCCGAGAACCTGGACCTGGGCGCCGGCGAGACCCTCGCCGAGTGCAAGGACTTCTATGAGACCACCTGCCCGGTCTGCGGCCGCCCGGCCAAGCGCGAGACCGATACCATGGACACCTTCACCTGCTCCAGCTGGTATTACCTGCGCTATACCGATCCGCACAACACTGAGCTGCCCTTCTCCCGCGAGGCGGCCGACCGTTGGATGCCCGTCGATAACTACATCGGTGGCATCGAGCACGCCATTCTGCACCTGCTCTACAGCCGCTTCTTTACCAAGGCGCTGCGCGACCTGGGCCTGCTGAGCGTGGACGAGCCCTTCACCAACCTGCTGTGCCAGGGCATGGTCAAGGACGAGAACGGCGATACCATGTCTAAGTCCAAGGGCAATGTGGTGCCCCCGAGCTCGGTCATCGAGCCCTACGGCGCCGACACCATGCGTCTGGCGATCCTGTTTATCGCCCCGCCCGAGAAGGACTTCGACTGGGATCCCAAGGCCGTCGAGGGCGCCAACCGCTTTATCAAGCGCGCCTGGCGTATCGTGTGGCAGCTCGTCCAATCGGGTGACGCCAACGTGGCCTTCGACAAGTCCGTGCTCGACGAGACCGCGATGAAGCTCTACCGCGAGCGTCACCGCACCATCGCCAAGTGCACCGAGGACTTCGATCGCGGCCAGTTCAACACCGCGATCTCGGCCGTCATGGAGCTCGTCAACGCGGCGAGCGCCTACCTCAACGCCACCGAGGGTGCTGACCGCGACAAGGCCCTGTGCTACGGCGTGGCCAAGGACATCGTGAGCGTCCTGGCGCCCATCTGCCCGTTCTGGGCCGACGAGCTGTGGCACGAGGCACTCGGCTGCGAGGGCAACGCCTACACCGCCGCCTGGCCCGAGTTTGACCTGGCCGAGTCCATCGAGGATACGGTGCAGATCGTCGTCCAGGTACTCGGCAAGGTCCGCGGCCGCATTGACGTGGCCCGCGATGCCTCCAACGAGGAAATGCAGGCTGCCGCCGAGGCTGCCGTTGCCAAGTGGACCGAGGGCAAGACGGTCGTCAAGGCCATCTGCGTGCCCGGCAAGCTGGTCAACCTGGTGGTCAAGTAAACGCCACGCGCATAGTTGACGTGTTAAATACGAGGGACGATCCGGCCGGGTCGTCCCTCGTTTTGTGTTATATGCCCTGCATGGCTGGTGCCGAGTGTCACCCTCTACGGAATGTGTACCAAGTCCTTAAAGTAGACGTTGCCGGTTTGCTCCTCGAACATCCAGATATTGAGGTAGATGTCGTTGAGGTCACTGTTCACATCAAAGTCCGGATCGTCGAAGGTGCCTACAAAGGTGAGCATCGCGGTCGCTTCTTTGCCTGCGGCGACGGGCTGGCGCATGTGCACGTCGCGGATGACACCGTTGACGTAGGCATAAGCATCAACATCGCCAAACATCATGTCGACATCGGTGTTGTTTGTCACCGCAAAGACCAACACGGCGTCGCCGTAGCCATCCGTGTCCTTGCCCACGCAGGTAACATGGACGTTCTCGTCTGCCTCAAAGTCGATGGGAAACTGTTCTTGGAGGTC
This sequence comes from uncultured Collinsella sp., assembly GCA_900545075.1. Lineage (GTDB taxonomy): Bacteria > Actinomycetota > Coriobacteriia > Coriobacteriales > Coriobacteriaceae > Collinsella. The sequence goes on from UQXT01000102.1 coordinate 6,544, forward strand.
GGGACCTAAGCCCTGGGGGTCGACTATATCTTCGTCTATTTTGTCGAAACGCTCCGAAGGCGTCGTTTTCTCGATGGCTTTGGTGCTGCCGAGATCCGGCTCGCATGGTCCGGTTTTACCATCGACGTTGCTGCAGCCCGCCAGAGCGAACGAGCAGGCAGCGACGACGAGCGCGGTCGCGCAGAGGGTGCCCAGGCGTTCCATGGATCCTCCTTGCCGTAGAGATACTGGAAGGTCGTGCGGTC
>UQXT01000103.1 GCA_900545075.1 uncultured Collinsella sp.
AGATTGCCGCTTAGGGGCGTTTGCAGCGTCGGCCGGTTACGGCGTTTGTAAAACGCCGTAACCTACAAAATGAGCATCGCGTCGCCAAAGCTGAAGAAGCGGTAACGTTCTTCGATAGCAGCGGCGTAGGCATCCATGATCTGGTCGCGGGTAGCAAGTGCGCTCACGAGCATCATGAGCGTGGAGCGCGGCACATGGAAGTTGGTGATCAGGGCATCGACCACGTGATAGGTCGAGCCGGGCATGAGGTAGAGCTGCGTTGTCGCGTTTTCGCGCACCACGATGTCACCGCGGCCGAGCGTGTCGGCCCCGTCCTCGCGACCCTCAAAATAGCGCGCCGTCACGGCCGGATCGGACACCGGCGCGTCCGCGTCAAACGCGCTCTCGAGCGAGCGCACCGCCGTGGTGCCGACGGCGATCACGCGGTGCCCCTCGGCCTTCGCCTTATGCACGGCATCGACGACCTCCTGCGACACGTGGTAGCGCTCGGTGTGCATGACGTGCTGCGTAGGGTCGTCCTCCTCCACCAAGCGGAAGGTGTCGATGCCCACCTCGAGCTCGACGGCGGCAAACTTCGCGCCCTTGGCCTCGATAGCGGCCATGAGCTCGGGAGTAAAGTGCAGACCCGCCGTGGGAGCGGCAGCCGAGTGCTCCTCCTTCATGGCGTAGACGGTCTGGTACTTCTCGGGATCACCCTCGTAATCGGTAATGTAGGGCGGCAGCGGCACGTGGCCGGCAGCATGGATGGCCTCGTCGAGCGTGCGCGGGTCGCCGGCGGCATTGCAACCGGCCGGCTCAAAGCGCACCAGGCGGCCACCGCGGCTATCGGTGACAAAGTCGACGACCTCGGCCGTCAGCACCACGGGAGCCCCCTCGGGCGCATGGGCGCCACCGGCGCGATACTCAATCTGAGCACCGGGCTTCAGACGCTTGCCCGGCTTGACCAGGCACTCCCAAACGTGACCCAGCGGGTCAACATCCTCGCGGCGCTTGAGCAGCAGCGTCTCGACCACACCGCCCGAGCCCGCCTTGCGACCGATCAGACGGGCCGGCATCACGCGCGTCTGGTTGATGACGAGCACGTCGCCCGGCTCGATATAGTCGATGATGTCGCGGAAGATGCGGTGCTCAACGGTGCCGCCGTGCTCCAGCGGCGTTCCCGCCCGGGAGCCCTTGCGATCCACCACCAGCAGGCGGCAGGAGTCGCGCGGCTCGGCAGGAGCCTGGGCAATCAGTTCCTCAGGAAGGTTGTAGTCAAAATCATCGGTACGCATAGACACGTCGGATACTCCTTATATAGCTAAAGTCCGCTCTACATCCTAGCAGGCTGGCAGCTCAAAAGAACTACTTTTTGGACGCTTTGCGCTCGTCGCGGATGCGGGCGCGGTCCATGGCCGCCTCGACGGCCGAGAATCGGCAGCCGCAGTAATTCTGCCGATACATACCCAGCTCACGCGAACGACGCGTGGCCTCGGGATAATACGGGCGAAAATCGCGAATCACCGGCGTAAGCCCGCGGGCGGCAGCCAGACGCTCCAACACATCATTGCAGGTCTCGAACAGCTGATACGGCGAGACGGCGAGCGTCGTGCCCACGAACTCAAACCCGCGCTCCTCGGCCACGCGGCATGCCTCGGCCAGGCGCAAGGCATAGCACGCGCGACAGCGACGGGGTCGATCGGCGCCCAGCGGGGCCACGCCGGCCTCCCAGCGCTCGCGGTCCTCCCCCGCCTCGATAAGCTCGATGTCGCCATCGGCACACCACCGGCGCAGCTCGTCCAAACGCCGCTGCCATTCATCGTGAGGCTGAATATTAGGGTTGGTCCAGCAGATTGTGGGTTCAAACCCCTCCTCGCGCAGCAAGCGAACCGGCTCCAGCGAGCACGGCGCGCAGCAAGCATGCAGCAGCAACGGCTTCATCAACATCCCCGTCCCAGAAAAATCATCCCAAAAGACTACCTTGCGAAAAAGCGCACGCCAAAGGACGTGTCCTCGCAGGCGACAATGCGGCGGTCGCGCAGAATGGTCCGCACGTAATACCAATCGCCCACACAGCCCGACAAGTGCAGACCAGCCGCCAGGTAGCACAGCAGCGGATAGCCCGAGAACGCAAACCCCAGGGCAAACGCCACCGTCAAGGCAACCGTCGGCGCTAGACAAATGACCATGTACCGCGCACGCGAATACACGACGCCCTCGGCGCAGGCATAGATCATCGCCGTCTCGCGATTCGCCCCAAAGGTCACCTTCGCGCCCGCAGGCGTCAGAAGCTTAAATAACACACCGTGCACCAGCTCGTGCACGGCAAATGACGCCGCCAAAACCGCAGCCAAGCCGACTATCCAGCCCACGACAGCCATCCAGCTGCCCGCTTCAGCCGCATCCAAGTCCGCAGGCCCGCCCAGCAGCATAAACACCGGCACCAGGCACACGGCAAACACCACAAGCACGGCCATCCCCCACACAAAGCAGGCGTGCAGAAATTCCTCGTCCTCAAACGCATGTATGTTGGAAATCTCATTCATAGCATCTTAGGATAGCGCCCCTGCCACGTACCCGTCCGCATGTGCGATAATGTCGAACGATATGCACGAATTGACCACCGCGTCGTCAGGCCTTGCGCCCGGCCGCGCCCTCACCATATGCGAAGGAGTCCCATGGCATCCAAATACTCCATGAACGACCGTCCCAGCTGGCCTCGCCGCGCCATCGTTACCGCCGGCGAGCCCTACGGCAACAAGGGCCTTCACTTTGGCCACGTTGGTGGCGTCTTTGTCCCGGCCGACTTCTTCGCCCGCTTCCTGCGCGACCGTCTGGGCCGCGAAAATGTCATCTTCACCTCGGGCACCGACTGCTATGGCTCGCCCATCATGGAGAGCTACCGCAAGCTCAAGGAGAACGAAGGCTACGACAAGTCCATCGGCGAGTACGTCGAGTCCAATCACTCCCGCCAGGCCGCGACCCTCAACAACTACAACATCAGCTGCGATATCTACGGCGGCTCGGGCCTTGAGCCGGCCGCGCAGATTCACAACGAGGTTACCGCCGAGATCATCGAGCGCCTGCACGAGCAGGGCACCATCTCCAAGCGCTCCACGCTGCAGTTCTACGACGCCAAGGCTGGCACGTTCCTCAATGGCCGCCAGGTGATCGGCCGCTGCCCCATCCAGGGCTGCAAGTCCGAGAAAGCCTACGCCGACGAGTGCGACCTGGGTCACCAGTTTGAGCCCGAGGAGCTCATCGCGCCCAAGAGCCAGCTCACCGGCGAGGTGCCCGAGCTGCGCCCGGTCGACAACCTCTACTTTGACCTGCCGGCCTACCTCGACTTTATGAAGACCTACACCGCCAAGCTCGCCCAGAACCCGCAGGTTCGTTCCGTGGTCTCCAGGACCATGGAAGAGTGGCTGCTGCCGGCACAGCTCTACATCCAGAACAAGTTCCGCGAGGCCTTCGACGCCGTCGAGGACCAGCTGCCCGAGCACACCGTGCTGGAGCCCGAGGGCAACAAGAGCAGCTTTACCGTCACCTTCCCCAGCTGGAAGGAGCGCGACGACGCCCACGCGGTGCTCGCCAACGGCGGCGTGCGCTTCCGCAGCGGCAAGGCGCTCGTGCCCTTCCGCATCACCGGCAACATCGACTGGGGCGTTCCGGTGCCCGAGGTCGACGGCGTTTCCGACGTCACCTGCTGGTGCTGGCCCGAGAGCCTGTGGGCGCCCATCAGCTACACTCGCACCGTGCTCGCACGCGATGCCAAGGCCGCCGGCGTGACCGAGGGTGTTGCCGCCCAGGATGCCGCCCTCATGGGCGAGCCCGCCGCCGATTCCACGCAGGTCCCCGCGCCCACCTACCAGCACAGCTCACTCGACTGGCGCGATTGGTGGTGCTCTGACGACGCTCAGATTTACCAGTTCATCGGTCAAGACAACATCTACTTCTACTGCATCGCGCAGACCGCCATGTGGGAGGCCCTGGGCTGGAACCTCACGCAGAGCACCGTCAGTGCCTGCTACCACCTGCTCTACATGGGCAAAAAGGCCAGCTCGTCCTCGCAGACGCCTCCCCCGCCGGCAGACGACCTGCTCAACCACTACACCTGCGAGCAGATGCGCGCGCATTGGCTGTCGCTCGGCCTGTCCGAGAAGCCGGTGAGCTTTAGCCCCAAGGCATACGACACGCGCGTGACCGGCAAGGACAAGGACGGCAACGAGGTGCGCGCCTGCGACGACAAGCGCGTTATCGATCCGGCCCTTAAGGAGAGCGCCCTTTTGACCGGCGTGTTCAACCGCCTGGCCCGCAGCTGCTTCTACGGCGTCGCCGTCAAGGAGGGCGACGAGAGCCCCTATCGCAACGGCTGCATTCCGGCCGGTGCCGCCTCTGCTGCCGTGGTCGAGGCTGCCGAGCAGGCCGCCCTTGCCTTTGAGCAGGCCATGTACAAGTTCGAGACGCACCGTGCGCTCGCCGTGTGCGACGACTACCTGCGCGCCGCCAACAAGCGCTGGAGCGACGCCTCCAAGGCCGCCAACAAGCTCGAGGGCGAACCAGCCAACGCCGCCATGAAGCAGGCCCTGGTCGACGCCTTTACCGAGCTGCGCGTGGCGACCGTGCTCATGCACGGCATCGTCCCTGCCGGCTGCGAGCTCATCTGCGAGTACTTCGACGTTGACCCGGTCGCCTTCTTTAGCTGGGATAACATCTTCGCCTCCACGGATGAGTTTGTGGAGAGCCTGGGCGAGAAGCCCGGCGAGCACCGCGTGAAGCCGCTACCCCCGCGCTTCGACTTCTTTAGCAAGCACGAGAGCCAGTACTAGGCAACAGCAACGCGCCCGGGAATGATTATTCTGGGACGGGGATTAAAAAATCATTCCCGGGCGCCACAGTACAATCTTTTTGGGACGGGGGTCATTAAATGATTTTTTAATCCCCGTCCCAGAATAATCATTTAGGTGGAAGGAAAGACGGATGTCCAAGCCGCGTCGTCGTAAGCAGAAAAAGCAGGTTAAGCCCGAGCTCAGGCTCAGGCAGTTTGCCGCCACCGAGCTTTCCGACCAGCTTGCCGCCCTCCCCTGCGCTGCCGACCTGCCGCGCTTTATGGTCGACACGGTCGCCGGCGCCTATGCCCCCACCGATGCCGAGCTCATGATCGAAGGCTTTGGCGCCGCGGCCACACGCCCAGTCACACTGCGCGCCAACACGCTCAAGGCGACCGCCGAGGACATCGCTGCTGCACTCGACGCCGCCGGGATCGCCCACTGCCCCGTTGCATGGTATCCGGACGCCTTCATCCTGCCCGAGGCCCAGGTATCCGATCTGTGGGACCTCGACATCTACCGCGACGGCAAGATCTACTTGCAAAGTCTGTCGTCCATGATGCCGCCGTTGGTCTTGGGCGCCCAGGCCGGCGAGGACATCCTGGACATGTGTGCGGCCCCCGGCGGCAAGACGACGCAGATCGCCGCCCTCACCCAGGGACAGGCGCACCTCACCGCCTGCGAGATGAGCATTCCCCGTGCCGAAAAGCTCGAGGCCAACTTGGGCCGCCAGGGCGCCAAAAACGTGCCCGTCATGCGCATTGACGCACGTGAGCTTGACGAGTTCTTCCGCTTTGACCGTATCCTGCTCGACGCTCCCTGCACCGGCACGGGCACCGTCGTCAGCGGCAACGAGAAGAGCCTGCGCGGCCTCACCGAGCAGCTGCTCGTTAAGTGTGCCCGCTCGCAGCGCGCGCTTCTGGACCGCGCCATGGGGGCCCTCAAACCGGGCGGCACGCTCGTCTATTCGACATGTTCGATCTTGCCGCAGGAAAACGAGGACGCCCTGCAAGAGGCCCTCGACAAGCATATGGACTGCGAGCTCATCCCCCTCGACGGCACGCCGAGTGAAAGCGAAGCACGCCGCGCCCGCGAAGCCGGTGAGGAACCGCGCATCGAGTGCAACGCCCTTACCGAGGCCATCGCCGCCGGCTACGTCTCGGCCATTGCCAACGGCATGCCCGGCACGCTGACCATTCCGCCCAGTCGCGACTTTGAGGGCTTCTATATCGCCCTGATCCGAAAACGCAGCTAGCGCACGGATTCAAAACTCAACAAGCTATCGCCGTGCGTGCCTGTCCTGCTGGTCACGGCACTGCTTAAGTGCCTCGAGCTCCTTGCGCTCGGCCTTTTTGCCCTTAATGGCCGTGACCGCAAAGTAGATGACCGCGGCGGCAACGATCGCGCCCACGCATAGGCCAATCGAGCCCAACATTGCAGAGAATTCCATACCGCGTCACCTCTCTTTTGTATACGGGACATTCAAGATAGCACCTCGATTCCCGCCACCACAGCTCCTTCACGTTCGCCGGCCCTTCAGTCTAACGGATGGCGCAGCGGGGAAAAATCAACTCATCAAACGATTTAGCACTCGCAACGCCGGTCGTACACTGCCGACCGCACAACATAGAAACGGACCGCCATGGATTCTCTCAACGATTTGAACGAGCGCGTCGACGCCTTTGTCGGCACCAGCTCCTTCGAGACGCCTGCCGCGACAAACGACCAAGCCCCCATCGATGTTCCCGCCGAGGTTCACGAGGACATCGTCGCCTCGGTCGACTTCTCCGAGGTAGAGCTTGCAGACGAATTTACCGAGCCCCAGGTGGCCGTAACTACCAACGGCCTTTTGCCCATGGAGCCGCTGCCCATCGACGGGCGCCTGCGCAAGGCGGCCCTCCGCATGCCCGATGAGATCGAGGAGGCCAGCGGCTTTACGCTCTTTGGCCGCCG
>UQXT01000104.1 GCA_900545075.1 uncultured Collinsella sp.
TGGACCGAAGCGAACGCTGCCTTTGCGGCTGCCGCGGAGTCGAGTGGAGTCTGCTTGGAATCTGCCATATGTGCCTCCTGCGTCGTGAAAAGTCTTTTATTTCAGACAGCTCTATATTCGCACAAATGCGCGTGTATGCGCGTGCTTTTGCGTGTATTACCGCTAAATGGTCAAAGTTCAGCAATTGACGGCGCATATACACGCATACTCACACAGTCCTACGCACGTAACTACGCACAAATGCGCATCACCTGATCCCTAGGGGACGGAGGAAAACGGATCATTTGAGGCGTCGCGCCAGCCAACAGTTGCCCTTTTAACCGTTGCCTCACCGAGTCCGCAGCAACGCACAAGCTGACCAACTGTCACGCCAGCCTTCGTGCGCGCAACCACTCATTTAAGACTGTCCCCAATGAGTACCCGATGAGTAGGGATCAAAAAGGCCCGGATGCCGTGGCATCCGGGCCTTTGCTAGCAACTTGATGTTGCGGGCAGCTTAGAACTTGTGGCCGCACTTCTTGCAGACGCGCAGCTTGTTCTTGCCGTCCTTCTCGTGACCGACGCGGGTAACCTTACCGCACTCGGGGCAAACGAGATTGACGTTGGAGGCGTCGATGGGAGCCTCCTGCGAAACGATGCCGCCCTGCTGGTTGGCAGCGTTGGGCTTGACGGCCTTCTTGACGACCGAAACGCCCTCGACAACGACCTTGTTCTCGGCGGGAAGAGCACGCAGGACAACGCCCTGCTTGCCGCGATCCTTACCAGAGAGAACCTGGACCTTATCGCCCTTCTTGATATACATATATCTCCCCTAACTACAGGGTCTCGGGAGCGAGCGAGACGATCTTCATGTACTTCTTGTCACGAAGCTCGCGAGCGACGGGCCCGAAGATACGGGTGCCGACGGGCGAACCATCGTTGTTGATGACAACGCAGGCGTTCTCATCAAAGCGAATGTAGGAGCCATCCTTGCGGCGGATCTCCTTAACGGTGCGAACGACGACGCAACGGACAACGTCCTTCTTCTTGACGTTGGCGCCAGGGGTAGCCTCCTGGACAGCACCGATGAACACATCGCCGATGCCTGCATAACGACGCTTGGAACCGCCAAGCACCTTGATGCAGCGAATCTTGCGAGCGCCGGAGTTGTCGGCGACGTTCAGCATGGTTTGCATCTGAATCATGGTAGATGTTCCTCCGAACTAAGAACCGAAGAGAGGTGCGCAGCCTTTATGCGGCCCGTGGTATGCAAGCCAGGCATACGCACATCTTCGGAAACGTACAAGTCGTAAGAGCGACTGCTTATTTAGCGCGCTCGACGACCTCGATGAGGCGCCAACGCTTCATCTTGGACATAGGACGGGTCTCCATAACGCGGACGGTGTCGCCCACGCCAGCCGTGCACTCCTCGTCGTGAGCGTGCAGCTTCTTGGAGCTGGTCATCATCTTGCCGTACTTGGGGTGACGCTTGCGCTCGGTGATGGTGACAACGATGGTCTTGGCACCGGAGACGGAGGTAACGACACCCGTACGGACCATACGCGAGTTACGCGAATCAGTCATGTTCTCTCCTTAGGTCCTACTCGGCGACAGCGGACTTCTCCGCTGCGATCTCGCGGGCGCGCTGCTCCGTGAGGACGCGAGCGATGTCCTTCTTCACGGTGTTGACGCGAGCGGTGTTGTCCAGCTGGCTGGTGGCCATCTGGAAACGAAGGTTAAAGAGCTCGGCGCGCATTTCCTTCAGCTTCTCAACGAGCTGAGCGTCCGAGAGCTCACGAATCTCTGCGGGCTTCATTAGTTCTCCTCCTTGGCGGCGGCGGCGTCCTCAGCAGCCCACTTGGCCTCGAGAGCGGCCTCCTCAGCCATCTCCTTCTCGATGCGCTGCTCGGCGTTCTTGGCAGCAACAATCTTGGTCTTGATGGGAAGCTTGTGCTGTGCAAGACGCAGAGCCTCGCGAGCGACCTCCTCGGGCACGCCCTTGACCTCGAACATGATGCGGCCGGGCTTGACGACGGCCACCCACTCCTCGGGGTTACCCTTACCAGAACCCATGCGAGTCTCGGCAGGCTTCTTGGTGATGGGCTTATCGGGGAAGATCGTGATGTAGACACGACCGCCACGCTTCATGTAGCGGGTCATGGCAATACGAGCGGCCTCGATCTGACGGTTGGTGATCCAATGGGCCTCGAGAGCCTGGATACCAAACTCGCCGAAATGCAGCTCGGTATTACCCTTGGCCTGGCCCTTCATGGAGCCACGCTGCACCTTGCGGTGAAGAATACGCTTAGGGGCAAGCACTACTGACCCCTCCTCTCGGAGTTACGACGACGAGGACGGGAAGAGCCCTCGAGTGCAGGGTTGGGAACAGGCTGGCCCGGGAGCTTCTCGCCCAGGTAGATCCAGACCTTCACGCCGCAGGCACCCATGGTGGTGCTGGCGACAGCCGTGCCGTAGTCGATCTTGGCACGGAGGGTGTGCAGAGGCACGCGACCCTCACGGTACCACTCACGACGGCCCATCTCGGCACCGCCGAGACGACCGGAGCACTGGATACGGATGCCCTTGGCGCCGGCCTTGCGGGCGGACTGGACAGCCTTGCGCATAGCGCGACGGAAGGCAACGCGGCCCTCGAGCTGCTCAGCGATGGACTGAGCAACGAGGTTGGCGTCGAGCTCGGGGCGCTTGATCTCGACAACGTCGACGGAGAGCTGGCCCTTGGAGACGCCAGCGACCTTCTCGAGCTCGGTGCGGAGGGTATCGATCTCGGCGCCCTTCTTACCGATGACAACGCCGGGGCGAGCGGTGAGGATGATGACCTTCACCTTGTCGCCAGCGCGCTCGATCTCGACACGGGAGACAGCTGCGCGGGAAAGACGCTTCTCGAGGTACTTGCGGATCTCGAGATCGTTACCGAGGGTCTTAGCGTAATCCTTCTCTGCGAACCAGCGGGAGCGCCAGTTCTCGGTGATGCCAAGACGGAAGCCGGTGGGGTAGACTTTCTGACCCATACAGCTTTACGCCTCCTTTCGAGGAGCAACGACGACGGTGATGTGGGAAGTACGCTTCAGAATGCGAGAAGCGGAACCCTTGGCGCGGGGACGGATGCGCTTAAGCGTCGGACCCTCGTCAACATAAGCAGCGGCGACAACCAGGTTGTCGGCACGCAGACCGTTGTTGTTCTCGGCGTTCGCAACGGCGGAACGGAGAACCTTCTCGACATCCACGGCGACGGCGCGGTCGCAGAAGTGGAGGATGTCGAAGGCCTGAGCGACAGGCTTGCGGCGGATCAGATCGACCACCAGGCGGGCCTTGCTGGGGGAAACACGCACGTACTTAGCGACGGCGCGAACCTCGGTGGCCTCAGTTTCAATAGACTTAGTTGCCATTTACGGTTAACCCCCTATTTGGCCTTGTGGCCACGGAACGTACGAGTCGGCGCGAACTCGCCGAGCTTGTGACCAACCATGGACTCGGTAACATACACGGGCACATGCTTGCGGCCGTCGTGGACGGCGATGGTGTGACCAACCATCTCGGGGAAGATGGTGGACGCGCGGGACCAGGTCTTCACGACGTCCTTCTTGCCAGCCTCGTTCATCGCGGTGATACGCGAGAGAAGGCGAGTCTCCACGAACGGGCCCTTTTTGAGACTTCTGCTCATAAGTGCTTTCTCCTAAAACTCGGTATCCGAAATTACTTCTTACGGCGACGAATGATGTGCTGGTTCGAGACCTTCTTCTTCTTGCGCGTACGAAGGCCCTTCGTCGGCTTACCCCAGGGGGTAACGGAGGGACGACCAGAGGTGTGGTTCTTGCCCTCGCCACCGCCGTGCGGGTGGTCGACAGGGTTCATGACGGTACCGCGGACGGTCGGGCGCACGTTCATGTGGCGCTTACGGCCGGCCTTGCCGATGACGATGTTGGAGTGATCGGCGTTGCCGACCTCACCGACGGTGGCGCGGCAGGTAACGAGGATGCGGCGCATCTCGGAGGAAGGCATACGGACGATAGCGTACTTGCCCTCCTTACCCATCAGCTGGCAGGAGTTACCGGCGGAACGGGCGATAGCGGCGCCCTTGCCCGGCTGGAACTCGACGGCGTGGATGAGCGTACCGACGGGGATGTCGGCGAGGGGCAGAGCGTTGCCCGGCTTGATGTCGGCGTCAGAACCGGACATGATGGTCTGACCGACCTCGAGGCCCTTGGGGGCCAGGATGTAGCGCTTCTCACCGTCAGCGTAGTGCAGCAGAGCGATGCGAGCGGAACGGTTCGGATCGTACTCGATCGTGGCAACCTTGGCGGGCACGCCGTCCTTGTTGCGCTTGAAGTCGATCACGCGGTAACGACGCTTCACGCCGCCGCCCTGGTGGCGGGTGGTGATGCGGCCGTTGTTGTTACGACCGGCCTTCTTGGGCAGGGGCTCGAGAAGAGACTTCTCGGGCTTAGTGCAGGTGATCTCGGAGAAGTCGGAGATCGTCTGCCAACGCCTACCAGCGGAGGTCGGCTTAAGGTGCTTTACAGCCATTACAATCCCTTTCAATAGGAATCCGTTAGCCATCGCAGACAGGGATTCGAGGTTCTGCCTCGGGTGCGATGACACCGGACGTATACACGGTTCCGGGCGTGTCCATTTTATACGCCCAAAACCTTGAGCTCTCGCCTCCCCTATTTGGGAGGCATGAGCTCACTCAACAGCAGCGAGTCTTAGGCCTGGTTGCCAAAGACCTCGATGGTGTCGCCCTCGGCCAGCGTGACGATGGCCTTCTTCCAAGAACGGGTCTTGCCGGCGACATAGCGCACGCGCTTGGTCTTGGGCTTGACCGTCAGGGTGTTCACGCGAACGACCTTGACGCCGAAGATCTCCTCGACAGCGTCCTTGATCTGATACTTGTTAGCATCCTTGGCGACCTCGAACGTGTACTTGTTCTGCTCCATACCGGAGAAGGAACGCTCGGACACGATCGGACGGATGATGATCTCGTGGGCGGTCATTTATGCAAGCACCTCCCCGAAGTGAGCGGCGATGTCGGCGGGCATCAGCACAGCGTTGTTGTTGACGAGATCGTAGGTGTTGGCCTCGTCGGCAGTGATGATGAACGTCTTGGGAATGTTGCGGAACGACAGGTAGGCGTTGACGTCCTCATCGCGAACGATGATGGTCAGACGCTTGCCCTCAAGGCCGAGAGCCTTGAGCATGGCGACGGCAGCCTTGGTGGAAGGCTTCTCGAAGCCGTAGTCGTCGACGAGCACGAGCTCGCCATCGGCCAGCTTGGCGGACAGCGCGGAGCGCATAGCCAGCTTGACCTCCTTGTTGTTCATACGCTTAGCGTAGGAACGGGGCTTGGGGGCGAAGACAACGCCACCGTGACGCCACTGGGCAGCACGGATGGAACCCTGGCGGGCACGGCCGGTGCCCTTCTGACGCCAAGGCTTCTTGCCGCCACCGGAAACCTCAGAGCGACCCTTAGCGGACTGGGTGCCCTGACGCCAAGAGGCCATCTGGCACTTGACGATGTGGTGCATAACGTGGATGTTCGGCTCGATGCCGTACACCTCAGCGGCGAGCTCGGCCTCGGCGACCTTCTTGCCCTCGCTGTTCTTTACTTCAAACTTTGCCATTTAAGTGTTCTCCTTGGTATGACGCTGGGCTAAATGGGCTGGGCCCTTAGGCCATACGGATGGCGACGAGACCATTCTTGGCACCCGGGACAGCGCCCTTGACCAAGATGAGGTTCTGCTCGGCATCGATGCGGACAACGGAAAGGTTCTTGACGGTAACGCGCTCGTTACCCATGTGACCGGCCATCTTGACGCCCTTGAGGACGCGCGCAGGATAGGCGCACTGACCGATAGAACCGGGGTGACGCTGGAAGTGAGAACCATGCGTCATAGGACCGCGGCGCTGACCCCAGCGCTTGATGCGACCCTGGAAGCCCTTACCCTTGGAGGTACCGATGACGTCGACCTTCTCGACATCAGCGAAATCAGCGACGGTGACGACCTCGCCGACCTTGTGCTCCTCGCCGTTCTCGACGCGGACCTCACGAAGGAAGCGGACAGGCTCGACGCCGGCCTTGGCGAAGTGACCAGCCATGGGCTTGTTCACGTTCTTGGCCTTGATGTCGCCGAAACCGATCTGGACGGCGTCATAGCCGTCGGTTGCCTGAGTTTTAACCTGCGAGACAGCGCAGGGGCCAGCCTGGATGACCGTGACGGGAACGACGTTGTCGTCCTCGTCCCAAACCTGGGTCATGCCAATCTTGCGGCCGAGAATCATGCTGATCAAGATATGATCCCAACTCTCGCGTGGTCTTGGGACAATGCGTACACCACCGAGCGTACGCCCCTAGAGGACCACTACTTACACGACGTGCTCCCCAGTCTTGTATTGCGACCGGACTACCTGACAACCCTATTAAGCAGGCATTTTGTCCAGCCAGAATACTCCCCTGGTTACACACAGCTGTTTAGTATACACGGCTGCGGGCGTATCCATCGAGATTCATATTTCACTCACATTGTTTACGCAGGTAAAGTGCGTGGCACGTTCCCAGTGTGCGGCGGAGGGGGCGGGCCTGAGACATATTAAGGTTGTCGCGAGTTCCGCACGAACAGGAGAGCACTTAATGTGCTCTCCGTCGTGAGCAGGACTGTAG
>UQXT01000105.1 GCA_900545075.1 uncultured Collinsella sp.
AACCCTGGACCTTGGGATTAAGAGTCCCCTGCTCTACCAACTGAGCTAACGACCCAAAGCTAAAGTCCGTTGTGGCGGACTTTAGAGGAGATATCGTGTGGTGGGCCGTCAGGGGGTCGAACCCTGGACCTTGGGATTAAGAGTCCCCTGCTCTACCAACTGAGCTAACGACCCAAAGCTAAAGTCCGTTGTGGCGGACTTTAGAGGAGATATCGTGTGGTGGGCCGTCAGGGGGTCGAACCCTGGACCTTGGGATTAAGAGTCCCCTGCTCTACCAACTGAGCTAACGACCCGATATCAACACGAAGCAAGAACTGGGGTGGGTAAAGGGACTCGAACCCTCGACCTACGGGACCACAACCCGTCGCTCTAGCCAACTGAGCTACACCCACCGTGTCCTGTGCGCTTCGCGCTCGACTATTATTGCAAGGAACGCCACGCGATGCAAGCCCCAATTTTCAAGAATTTTGAAAAGAGTTTTTCGAGCGCGTTTCGAGCAATTCCCACTGGTTCCATAGGAGTAAACTTGCCCCACTGCAAATCCTCGAAAGGACCGTCATGAAAGAACTCTCCAACCGCACGGCAAGATTTACCGATTCGGTCATCCGCCGCATGACACGCATCTCCAATAAGTACGGCGCCGTCAACCTCTCACAGGGCTTCCCCGACTTCGATCCCCCGGCGCAGCTGCTCAATAGCCTGAGCACCATCGCGACCGACCCCAAGCCGCTCTATCACCAGTACTCCATCACTTGGGGCTCCCAGGCCATGCGCGAGGCGCTCGCCGCCAAGCAGGAGCACTTTATGGGCATGCCGATCAACCCCAACGAGAACATCGTGGTCACCTGTGGCTCCACCGAGGCCATGATGGCCGCCATGATGACGGTCACGAACCCCGGCGACAAGGTCGTCATCTTCTCTCCGTTCTACGAGAACTACGGCGCCGACACGATCCTTTCGGGTGCCGAGCCCATCTACGTGCCGCTCAACCCGCCCACATTCGACTTTGACCGCGAGACGCTCGAGGCGGCCTTCCGCGACAACGACCCCAAGGCCATCGTCCTGTGCAATCCTTCCAACCCCTGCGGCAAGGTCTTTACGCGCGAGGAGCTCACCTTTATCGCCGACCTCTGCAAAAAATACGACGCCTACTGCATCACCGACGAGGTGTACGAGCACATCGTCTATGCGCCCCACGAGCACGTCTATATGGCCACCCTGCCCGGCATGTTCGAACGCACTATCAGCTGCAGTTCGCTGTCCAAGACGTACTCCATCACCGGCTGGCGTCTGGGCTACACCATTGCCCCGGCCCAGATCACCGAGCGCATCAAGAAGGTCCACGACTTTCTCACCGTGGGTGCCGCCGCTCCCCTGCAGGAAGCCGTCGTCACCGCCCTCAACTTCGACGACAGCTATTACGATGAGGTCCTCGACCTCTACACCGCCAAACGCGATTTGTTCTGCCAGGGACTCGACAGCATCGGTCTTGAGCATAACGTGCCGCAGGGCGCCTACTACGTCATGATGGACATCTCTGAGTTTGGCTATGACAGCGACCTCGAATTCTGCGAGGACCTCGCGTCTAAGGTGGGCGTGGGCGCCGTGCCCGGCTCGAGCTTCTTCCGCGAGCCCGTCAACCATCTGATTCGTTTCCACTTTGCCAAGCGAGACGAGACGCTTAACGCGGCACTGGAGAACCTCAAGTCGCTACGTGATAAAATCAAGCCGCGCGGGTAAGGACGGCCCGGCAACTAAAGAAACCAAAGAAGCCTCGCACCGCCCGCCGCGCTGCGAGGCTTCTTTTATAGCGCTTCCTTAATTTGGTTAGAGCCCTATACTTTAGTCACGGAGCAACTCGTCCCAGAGAGAGGAATACTATGGCAGAACAGCAGCTTATCGGAGCGCTCGAGGCCGGCGGCACCAAGATGGTCTGCGCCACGGGCTATGCAGACGGTACGGTCCTGGAGCGTGAGCAAATCGCGACCACGACCCAGCAGGAGACCGTTGAGGCCGTCAATGCATGGTTTGCCGACAAGGGCATCGCCGCGCTGGGAATCGGCGCCTTTGGCCCCACCGCAGTCAACCCCGCCTCGCCCCAATACGGCAAGATCCTGGAGACGCCCAAAACGGCATGGCGCTACTTTGACCTGCTGGGCACCATCCAAAACGAGCTCAACATTCCCTGCGGCTACGATACCGACGTCAACGTCGCCTGCCTGGGCGAGGTCACCTTTGGTTGCGCCCAGGGCCTCACGGACGTGGTCTACCTGACCATCGGCACCGGCGTGGGCGCTGGCGTGCTCTCGGGCGGCCAGCTCGTGCACGGCATGATGCATCCCGAGGCCGGCCACATCCTGGTCACGCGCGACCCGCGCGACACCATCGGCGAGCATAGCGCCTGCCCCTTCCACGACAACTGCCTCGAGGGCCTCATCGCCGGCCCCGGCGTTAAAAAGCGCTGGGAGGGCAAGAGCGCCGGAGACATGGCCGATGACCCGGAGGCCATGGACCTGCTCGCAGGCTATCTGGCACAGGCGCTCATGACCTACACGCTGTGCTACGCGCCGCAAAAGATCATCATCGGCGGCGGCGTGGCCGACCACACCCCCATCGTGCCGCTCGCGCGCAAAAAGTGCGCCGAGATGCTCAACGGCTATATCGTCACGCCCGAGGTCAACGACATCGATAACTACATCGTCAACAACAGCCTCGAGGGCAAGCAGGGCATCATGGGCTGCCTAGCCCTGGGCGCGCAGGCGCTCCAGTAAAGGACACCTCAACGGCTCGCGGCGTAGCCAAGCTCGCAAAACGCCCGGACAACGCCGTCACGCCCCGCAGAGGCCCTCAAACGCACAAGGCCGCCTAGGACCAAGCAAAACGTCCTAGGCGGCCTTTTTGGTGCATATCAGAGACCGTAAGAGATATCGGAGCACGACGCCTGTCGTCGCCCCACAGCAGTCGATCATCACATCGGTAATCATGCCGGCGCGACCGGGCACAAAAAGCTGGATCGTCTCGTCGATAGAGGGGATAAGCAGCAAGAACACCGCCGTGGGCAGCAACACATCAAACGTGCGCCGGCCTTCGAGGTCAAAGGCGTGCGTCGCCAAGATGCCAAGCACCATGTACTCGGTAAAATGAGCGCACTTGCGCACGACGAAGTTGGTCACCCACTCGCATGGAAGCCCCAGGGCCTGCAAAAAGCCGCGAATGGATTCCATGATCGACAGGCTCAACGAACCAGACCCCGTACCGGGAACCAGCGAATTGCCCCAAATGACGAGCACCATGGCGCAGGCGGCAAGCGCCCATTTTCGATCGAGCTTAACCATGCGGCAATTATGCCTCCGCGCGCAGCGGCGTAAAGCTGGCGGTACCGCCCTCGATAACGCTCAGATAGGCACGGCCCGTGCGCTTGACGGCCGCAGACTGCAGACGGTTGATCTCTTCCTCGAGAATCTGATTGACGCGCTCATGGCGGCGGTTTTCCATAACGCCGGCAGCGATAGCCTCGGCGTGCTCGATACCCTCGCGCGAAATACGCGCGGTATCCTCGGGAAGCACAGAGCTGTGGCGGCCGACATAGACGGGAGCAACCGAGACGGGTGAGGCCGCAGGCGTGGGCACCGCCACGGGGGCGGGCTCGGCAGCCTCGGCCATGATCGCCATAGCGGCGGCCCACATGTCCTCGTGGCCCGAATAATCGGCCATGGGGATATCTTCCTCAATAGAGGCATCGGGGAGACTGCCGGTATCCACGCGATCCTGGACATCGATAGAAGCAGTGATGGCGGCGGGCTCGTCCAGATCGGCAAGATCCACACCCTTGGCATCGGAAATGATGGGCATGCTGGCGAGCTTAGCGTTGTACGGCGCCGCCTCCGCGGCCTGCATTTGGGCCGAAGCGCCCCAAAGCGAGCTTTCGGCAGCACGGCGAGCGGCGACGGTCTCCTCGTCGACAGCCAGGGGCTCATCGGCAAAGGGATCGGAGACAGGAGCCGGCTGAGCTGCGCTCTGCTGGCCGGTCGAAGCGGCAGCCGCGGCAGAGGCGTACGCAGACGACGACGCGCCGTTATGGGCGGCATTGTTGGCGGCGTTGGCCACAAGCGCCACGAAGGCTGCGGTGCTACCCGCAGGGGCGGCTTGAGAGCCCGAGACGGCGCGTGCGGCAGCGGCAATGTCATCGCGATTGTAAGAACCGGTCTTTCCACCGTTGGTGAGCTCGTCGATTGCGACCTGGTAGACATCGCGCGAACGCGCGGGATCGCAGCTGACCGGGGAATCGTCATCGAGCATGCTGTCGATCATAGACCAGGCGTCGGCCTCATCCATGGCGTTAGCCGCGCGCGCGATAGTGGGAACGCCATCGTCGGCGTGGCGGCGCTGAAACGCACCGGTCAGGCCGGAGAGAAATGCGGAAGAAGGCTGTGCGGCATTGTCTTGATCGGCCGGTGCCGCAGGCTGAGGCATCGCCCCCTGCTGCTGCGCGGGAATCGAGGCAGTCTTGAACTCGTTATGGGTCTGGCCAAACTGAGCGGCGCCGCCCACGGCATCGGGCTCAAACAGGCGACCATCGTGCTCGGCGCGATACTCGGAGATGCCCAGCGAGGCTGCGTAGATGCCCACGCCCGCCACCGCACCAACGGCAAAGGGAACCGCGCCCGCGACAACCGTCTCATTAACCGACGAGAACGGCAGCGTCGCGGCATACATAACCACGGGAGCGGCAAGGCCGATCCCGCACGAAAGTCCGGCAAGGACTGCTCGTTGTGTTGCATCAGAAGAAGCCATGAGCTCTCCCCATCTTCCAGCACCCAAATCGAATCATTTAGCTGGCTGCGCGAGAGAAGATGAAGCGGGGCTATGCCCCAAAGCAACGGTATATGGTTCGTTTCATCTGCGTTTTCCGTCGCGAAGCTTAAAAGTTATTATGCGAAACCGACCCTCCGATTGCAAGCGATGAGGCCCGATTGTGACTCGAAAACTGCTGCTTATCGGTCATAAGGTCAAAAAATGTTGCCGAGTGGCGCCGTAAAGAAAGGGCCGAGGCATAAACCCCGGCCCGATTGCCCGTTCTTATAGCGATATTGCGTGCGACTTATGGTCTAAAACGTCTGCTCGTAGTCACTGTGCTTTTTGGCCGAACGCACCAGAAACTCCTGGTTGGTGTTGGTGCCCTTAAGACCCTTGATAAACGACGCCGCCGAGCGCTCGGTGTTGTTCATGCCGGCGAGGATACGACGCAGGCCAAACACAAACGGGCGCATCTGCTCGTCGACCAGCAGGTCCTCGTTGCGCGTACCGGAGGCAACGGGGTCGATGGCCGGGAAGATGCGGCGGTCGGCAAGATCGCGGTCGAGCTTGAGCTCCATGTTGCCGGTACCCTTGAACTCCTCAAAGATGACCTCGTCCATCTTGGAGCCGGTGTCGATGAGGGCGGAAGCAAGAATGGTGAGCGAGCCTCCGTTTTCGATATTGCGGGCTGCACCCAGGAAACGCTTGGGCGGGTAGAGGGCTGCCGAATCGACACCACCCGAAAGGATGCGGCCCGAGGCAGGTGCCGCCAGGTTGTAGGCGCGGGCGAGACGCGTGATGGAGTCGAGCACCACCACGACATCGCCACCCAGTTCCACAATGCGCTTGGCGCGCTCGATGACGAGCTCGGCCACGCGGGTGTGGTTGTCGGCAGGCATATCGAAGGTCGACGCCACAACCTCGCCCTTGATGGAACGCTGCATATCGGTAACCTCTTCGGGGCGCTCGTCGACGAGCAGGCAGATGAGGTGCACCTCGGGGTTGTTGATCGAGATGGATTGGCAGATCTTCTTAAGGATCGTTGTCTTGCCGGCCTTGGGCGGTGACACGATCAGGCCACGCTGGCCCTTGCCGATCGGCGACACGATATCGATGGCGCGACCGGTAATGGAATCCTTGCCGTGCTCCATACGCAGCGGCTCATTGGGATAGACCGGGGTAAGGTCGCCGAACTTGGGGCGATTGCGAATCTGCTCGGGATCCATGCCGTTAACGGTCGTGATCTTGGCGAGTCCGGCGCGCTTGTCGCCGCCACGCGAGGGGCGCAGCGAGCCCTCGATGACATCGCCCGTGCGCAGGCGCGCGGAGCG
This sequence comes from uncultured Collinsella sp., assembly GCA_900545075.1. Classification (GTDB taxonomy): domain Bacteria; phylum Actinomycetota; class Coriobacteriia; order Coriobacteriales; family Coriobacteriaceae; genus Collinsella. Next base: position 6,129 of record UQXT01000105.1, read on the forward strand.
GATGAGGTAAGCGGGAACGAAGGCGTCCTCGTTGGACTTCATGTAACCGTGGGCGTGGATGATACCGGAGCTGTCCGGGCGAATCTGCAGGATGCCCTTAATATCGCGGAAACCCTCGGCCTTCGCGGCGGTCGTGTAGATCTCCTCGACGAGCTCGGCCTTCTTCTTGCCGGTCGTCTCGATCTCGAACTCTTTTGCCTTCTCGCGCAGCTCGGCGACCTTCATGGCCGCAAGCTCCTCGCGCGAAAGCGTGGGCTCGGTGGGGGCGGCGTTGCGCTCCTTGTTGCGCTGTTTGCGATCGCGCTGGCGGTTGCGACGGTCGTTGTTGCGGTCGTCCTTGCGCTCGTTGCGCTCGTCGTTGCGCTTGTGCTGGCGACGGTTGGGACGAGTGTCGTCTTCGCCCTCAGCGGGCGCGGCGCCATCGTTTGCGGCGGCATCGGCGTTAGCCGCAGTATCATCGCTGGCCTCGGCCTTGGAATCGC
>UQXT01000106.1 GCA_900545075.1 uncultured Collinsella sp.
CCCCCCCCCGACGCGCCCTTGCGCATATTGCCTTCTCGGTTTCAAAACTTTAAAAAACTCGAGTTTTGAAACCGAGAAGGAGCTGATGATGGCTTGGGTAGACCACAATACGTACCGACTCCACTGTGTTGGAGAGGCTGGCCGAGTACATGATGGACAATTCCGGCAACCTTAACTCGCCCAACAACATCGTCAACGTCCTCGACGCCAACAGGGTTCCCACCAACCACGTCGCCGTCGGACGCTACATCTCCTACCTCCGCGACGCCTTCGTCTTCTATGAGACGAAGCGCTACGACATCAAGGGGAAGAAGCATATTACTACCCGAAGAGGACTCCTTGCCAAAGCCCTTTGAGGTCGGGCGGCATTATTGAGTGTGGGCGTTATCGTAGGTATCTTTGATTTCTTCCGGCAAATTGTCGGGAATCAGCGCCTTCACTCTATCCTCGTTGCCATCTTGGATCGCCTGCTCGTAGTACCAGCATTTGAACTTCAACATGTCCAGCGCGCGGTTCATCTTCGCGATCTCCGACTCCATGTGGGCCTTTCGCTCCTCGAACATGGCCTTGCGCTTGGGGTATGTCGATGGGCCTTCCGCACACCATTCCATGAACAGTCGGATGTCCTTGATCTCCATCCCAGCCTTCTTTAAGCATTCAATGACTCGAAGCGACTCGAGTTCCGTATCGCCGAATCGGCGAATGCCGGATGTCCGTTCCAGCCCCGGGAACAATCCCTGCTTGTCGTAATAACGCAGCGTGGAAACGGGCAGACCGAACATCTCCGCCACCTGTCCGATTGTGTACATGGTCCCTCCGGATAAATCTGGAATTTACTCCTTGACCTAAAGTTAGGTTTAGGTATTACCTTTATTTTCGTCAATATATATAAGGAGTGCAAGGGGTATTCCGTAATGAGCAAAACGGTTTTGATAGTCTCTTCAAGTCCTCGAAAGAATGGCAATTCCGAGACGTTGGCGGACGCATTCGCCAAAGGTGCGCAGGAAGCGGGGCACAGCGTGGAGACCGTGCGCCTGCGCGAAAAGCAGCTCGGCTTCTGCAAGGGCTGCCTTGCCTGCCTAAAGCTTGGGCGCTGCGTCATCCAAGACGATGCCGTGGAAATTGCCGCCAAAATGCACGATGCGGATGTGTTGGTGTTCGCAACGCCCGTCTACTACTACAGCGTCTGCGGCCAGCTCAAGACCATGCTGGACCGCGCCAACCCGCTTTTCGGCTCCGATTATGCATTCACCGAGGCGTATCTATTGGCAACGGCGGCGGAGAGTGGGCGCTCGACCTTCGACGGCGCGAAAAAGGCCGTGCGGGGATGGGTCGACTGCTTCTCCCGCTGCACGCTTGCCGGAACGGTTTTCGCTGGCGGCGTGAACGACGTGGGCGAAATCGCCGGACATCCCGCCCTAGAGCAGGCGCGACGAATGGGCATGGGAATCTAGACGCGGCTTAGCTGCACGGAAGCAGTTTGTACTCAAAACCATCGACAGGAGGAAATCGATCATGGCAATTAAACAGACGGCAGGCAGAGATGCCCTGGGGAACTTTGCCCCCAAATTCGCTCAGCTCAACGACGACGTGCTGTTTGGCGAGGTATGGAGCCGGGAGGACGATCTTTCCTTGCGCGATCGCAGCATAGTGACGGTGGTTGCCCTAATGGCGCAGGGCCTGACGGACTCCTCGTTCCAATATCATCTGATGTCCGCAAAGAACAACGGCGTGACCAGGGCGGAGATAGCGGAGATCCTTACGCACGCGGCGTTTTACGCGGGCTGGCCCAAGGCATGGGCGGCCTTCCGTATGGCGAAGGAGGTCTGGGCGGATGACGATGCCACCGACGCAAAGGCCGAGCACCAAAACGAGATGGCCTTTCCCATCGGTGCCCCCAACGACGCATTTGCGAAGTACTTTATCGGGCAAAGCTACCTCGCGCCCCTTTCCACCAAGCAGGTCGGCATTTACAACGTTACGTTCGAGCCCGGCTGCCGCAACAACTGGCACATCCATCACGCCAAAAGCGGTGGCGGACAGATCCTCGTCTGCGTGGCTGGTCGAGGGCTTTACCAGGAATGGGGCAAACCGGCACAAGAGCTGTGCCCTGGCGATGTAGTAAATATTCCCGCGGGCGTAAAGCACTGGCACGGTGCGGCGCCCGACAGCTGGTTCTCCCATCTCGCAGTGGAGGTTCCGGGCGAGGAGGCCTCCAACGAGTGGTTGGAGCCCGTGGACGACGAGCAATACCTTAAAGCGACTGACAAGGAGGCTTAGGCATGGAGCAGTTGAAACTGACGCAGGAATGGGACAAGGTGTTCCCCAAAAACGACAAGGTTGAGCACAGCAAGGCGACCTTCCACAACCGCTACGGCATCACGCTGGCTGCCGACGTGTACGTGCCTAAGAACGCGGAAGGCAAGCTGCCCGCCATCGCCGTCAGCGGCCCGTTTGGCGCGGTGAAGGAGCAGTCCTCCGGTCTGTACGCGCAGAAAATGGCGGAGCTGGGCTTTTTCGCAATTGCCTTTGACCCGTCCTATACCGGCGAGAGCGGCGGTACGCCCCGCTATGTGGCATCCCCGGACATCAACACCGAGGACTTCTGCGCAGCGGTGGATTTCCTCTCCGTGCAGGAAAGCGTTGACCCGGAGCGTATCGGCATTATCGGTATCTGCGGTTGGGGCGGCATGGCAGTCAATGCGGCGGCCATCGACACCCGTATCAAAGCTACCGCGGCTATGACCATGTACGATATGACCCGCGTGACCGCAAACGGCTATTTTGACGCCGAGGATTCCGAGCAGGCGCGCTTTGAAAAGCGGAAAGCGTTGAACGTGCGGCGCACCGAGGACTATAAAAACGACGGCTATGCGCTGGCGGGCGGCGTGGTCGATCCGCTACCGGAGGACGCGCCGCAGTTTGTAGCGGACTATTACGCCTACTACAAAACTCCGCGAGGCTACCATCCCCGCAGCCTGAACTCCAACGGTGGTTGGAATGTGACGTCCTCGCTGTCGTTCCTGAATATGCCGATTTTGCAATACAGCAGCGAAATTCGCTCTGCGGTACTGCTGGTGCATGGCGAGAAAGCACACTCCCGCTATTTCAGCGAAACCGCGTACGGCAAGCTGACGGGGGACAACAAGGAATTGCTCATTATCCCCGGCGCCAGCCATACCGACCTTTACGATCAGATGGACGTCATTCCGTTTAAAAAGCTGAAAGCGTTCTTTGAGGAATATCTGAAATAAGGCGTGCCTTGATTCAACACCAAGTCTCTAGCAACGATTCTTCTAAAGAGTGGGAGTAGCTGAAACGAGGCGATTGATTAACTCCATTCGTTTTGGTTACAAGAAAACATGCTGCGCGCCTGCAGCATGAGGGAGAGGGAATCCTATGAATATCGTTGTATTGAGTGGTAGCCCGCGCAGGGGCGCCAATACCGATACCATGGTCGAGGCGTTTGCCGAGACCGCGCGTGAGGGCGGCAATACGGTTGAGATCGTCCGCGTTGCCGGCAAGAAGATCGCCGGCTGCTTGGGATGCCAGTACTGCTTTACCCATGAGGGCACCTGTGTGCAGAAGGACGACATGGCCAACGTGATCGAGTCGCTGAAAGACGCAGATATGGTCGTCTTCGCCTCGCCTATCTACTGGTTCGATATCACCGCGCAGGAGAAGGCCGCCATCGACCGCCTGTACGCCTTCGGTGCTACGGGTTTCCCGTTCACCAAGACGGCCCTTTTACTCGATAGTCACAGTGAGGGTGTTTATGATGCGGCGATTGCTATGTACAAGTCCACATGCGCGTACTGCAAGTGGGAGGACCAGGGCATTGTCACCATTAGCGGCATGACCGAGCGCGACAGCATGGCCTCCTCGCCCAAGCTGGAAGAGGTGCGAGAGCTCGCTCGCAAGCTCGCCTAAGGACAAGAAGAACGCATGGAAACTAGCGCTAGCGGAAGTGAGTGAGAGTGCACTTCTGCGAGCAAATGGTAAAAGAAAGGGCCTCGGAGTGCAGCTAATCGCGTCTCGGGACCCTTTCTTTTACGGATTTGTGGTGGTACGACTCCCGCGTTTTAACCAATCGCGTTAGTCAAACAAGCTCGGCATGTCGTTTTCTTTCATAAGGGCACCGGCGGAGGGGAGGCTCTGCGTGGTGAACTTCTCGGCGGAGACGCCGGCGCCAAGAATCTCCTCGGTTGTGCCGACGGTGGTGACCGAGCGGCCCTTCTTGGCGGTAAAGGCCTGGACGCCCTGCGTGTTAGTGGTCGTCTTGGTCTTGAGCAGCGACGTGTTGAAGTTCATCAGGCGGTAGTCGCTCGAGACCAGTGCGATGTCGCGATCTTCCTTGAGCACCTGGGCATACAGCAGCTTGCTGCCGCCGTAGATGGCGTTCTTAAGGCGCTTGCGGTTGGTCTTGGTAACATATCCGGCAAGTGCGACACGCACCGCGCGGCCGTTTTCAAAGACAAACAGCACGTCGGCCCTGTAGTCCTCGGGGTCGATGACCCAGATCACGCTCTCGTCGGGTTCCATCTCAAGATCGGTCGGCAGGTACGAGCCCAGCTGGGCCGACTTGGTGTCCTCAAATGCCGCAACCTTGCACTTGTACACCTGGCTCTTGTTGGTAAAGACCAGCAGCTCGTGCGTGTTGGAGGACGGGAACTCGATAAAGGGCTTATCGCCGTCCTTGTACTTGAGCGTGGTCGCCTTCTTGAGCACGCGGTCGGTCATCTTCTTGAGGTAGCCCTCGCGCGAGAGCATGATGGTAACCGGATACTCCTCGACTTCGGGTTCCAGGCTTACCTCGACGACCTCGTGGGGCTCGATCCTGCCCGTGCGGCGCGGCATCACGTACTTCTTGTTGACCGCGGCCAGCTCGTCGCTGATGACCTTCTTGATGTTCTCCTCGCTGGAGAGGATCTCCTCAAGCTCGGCAATCTCGCCCTCAAGCTTGGCAATGTCCTTGGTGCGGTTGAGGATGTACTCCTCGTTGATGTTGCGGAGCTTAAGCTCGGCAACAAACTCGGCCTGGGTTTCGTCGATGTCGAAACCCTTCATAAGGTTGGGCACGACCTCGGCTTCGAGCTTGGTGCCGCGGATGATGGCGATGGCCTTGTCGATGTCGAGCAGGATTGCCTTAAGGCCGTGCAGCAGGTGCAGGCGCTCGGACTTTTTGCCCAGGTCAAAGTTAATGCGGCGACGCGTGGACTCAATACGCCACTTGACCCACTCGTGCAGGATCTGACGCACGCCCATAACGCGAGGGTAACCATCGACCAACACGTTGAAGTTGCACGAGAACGAATCCTGCAGCGTGGTCGAGCGATAGAGCTTGGCCATGAGCTTGTCGGGGTCGACGCCGCGCTTAAGGTCGATGGCGATGCGCAAGCCCGAGAGGTCGGTTTCGTCGCGGATGTCAGCGATCTCCTTGACCTTGCCCTCTTTGGAGAGCTTGACGATGCGCTCGATGATGACATCGGTCTTGGTGGTGTAGGGGATCTCGTAGACCTCGATAATGCGCTCTTCGGGAATCCAGCGCCAGCGGGAGCGGATCTGGAAGCTGCCAAGGCCGGTCTCGATAATCTTTTCCATCTCCTCGCGGCGGTAGATAATCTCGCCGCCGGTCGAGAAGTCGGGCATGGGCATGTACTCGAGCAGATCGCAGTCGGGGTCCTTGAGGTAGTGCATCGTGGCGGTGCAGACCTCGTTGAGGTTGAAACCACAGATGTCAGACGCCATGGCGACGCCGATGCCCTTATTGGCCGAGACGAGGATGTTGGGGAAGGTGGTGGGCAACAGACGCGGCTCCTTCATGGCGCCGTCGTAGCTGTCGACGAAGTCGACCGGGTCCTTGTCGATGTCCTTAAAGATCTCGGCGCTGATGGGGGAGAGCTTGGCCTCGGTGTAACGCGAAGCGGCGTAGCTCAAGTCGCCCGAATAATACTTGCCAAAGTTGCCCTTCGACTCTACGAAGGGGGCAAGCAGCGCTTCGTTGCCGGTGGCCAGGCGCACCATCGTCTCGTAGATCGCGGCATCGCCGTGCGGGTTGAGCTTCATGGTCTGACCCACGATGTTGGCGGATTTGGTGCGGTTGCCGTTCAGTAGGCCCATCTTGTACATGGTGTACAGCAGCTTGCGGTGGGAGGGCTTGAACCCGTCGATCTCCGGAATGGCCCGGGAGACGATGACGCTCATGGCATAGGGCATATAGTTCTCGTCCAGCGTCCGGGTGATGGGCTGCTCCACCACCGTGCCCCGCAGGCCCATCACATTGGGGTCCGCCGGCCGGTGGACGGTTTTCGGTTCTGTTTTCTTCTTTGCCATAGGAAACGGGTTCCTTTCGTTGTGGGGTTATTGTCAGGGGCCGCCGCGCATCCGTAGGGGCGAGCCTCTGTCCGCCCCTACGCACCTTAGTTATCGTTCATTCCA
>UQXT01000107.1 GCA_900545075.1 uncultured Collinsella sp.
CTGCCTTACGCCATTGCCACGGCGCCGTCTTTCCTTCCCTTCATCCCCTTCCTTCTCTCGTCGATACTCCTGCTCGGGGCCACAAGGCCTGCGACCCTGGCGGCGAAGGCGCCCGTGCCCAAATTCCGGCGCCTTATCCAGATCGTGTTTTCGATAATCGCCGCGGGGACCGCGATGCTCCTCGCCGGCCTCGCACCCGGGGGCATTTACGCCTTGGCCCTAAACGGCTTCGGGCAAATTGGGTACCCGATCTCCTTCTTCCATGACGGCGCGCTTACCACCACGACCGCGGGAAACGTCTTCACAGCCCTGCTTATCGCGCTGCTTGCGGGCGGAACCTTGATATCCGTTTGTTCCGTCGTCCTATCGACCGCAACGAGGCGCGTCCTCGCAGGCCCCCTTACCTCCGCGCTGCTTGTCGCGGCCCCGGTATTCCCGTTACTGTCCGATTCGGCACTGGAGCATAACGCCGCGCTCAATCTCCTGCCGCTGGCCGTATTCTCGCCTATCGAGGCAACGGGTTACGTAGGATGCTTCCCGACAGAATTCATTGGCTCCGGTTCAGGCAGCGCATCGATGCTTGCCGTGGCCCTGGCATACGTCGCGGTCTTTTTTGCGGTCGGCGCCGTTGCGACACGTTCCCCCAAACAGCCTGGACCCGCGAAAAAGCACCATGGGCTCGAGCTTCTAGGCGCGAGCGTGGGATACGGAAGCACGACGATACTTTCAATCGGGTCGCTTTTCCTGAGCCCGGGAACGGCGGCGGGCCTCGTTGCTCCCAACGGCTCGGGGAAAACCGCCCTTCTTGAAGCGCTGTCGGGCCAATTTCCCACCCGCATCCGCTCGGGAAGCCTGGCGGCAGACGGAATCTGCCAACGTCGATCAGCCGAATTTGCAGAACTCGTCTACCTGAGCTCTTCGGGCAGCGCGGATCTCTATCCCACGCTATCGGCCATCGAGCACCTTGCTTTCGTTAGGGAGGCGTGGAAATCGGCCGCCGACATCGACTCGCTCTGCGACTCCCTCGGAATCTCCCCATATCTCGACAAGCCGACCCGTAAACTCTCGACAGGAATGAAGCAGCAGGTAAAGCTTGCCATGGCGATAGCGACCGATTGCCCGTACCTCATCCTCGATGAACCGCTGAACGGCCTCGATCCGGGAAAACGGAAAACCTCCTGCGACGCGATGCGCAGCGAGGTGGCGCGGGGACGAAGCGTGCTCATTTCAAGCCATCTGCTCGACGACCTGGCAGACCTCACCAACTCGTTCTACTTCATCGAGGCCGGCACGCTCGTGGAAAAGATCAAGTCGTCCTCGCAGACGCTCAAGCAGGAATACCTCGATACATACGAGGGAGGTGAATGACATGATAGGCAAGAGCTATGCAAAGATAGCGATTGTTGGCTTTGTACTTTGTCTTGCAATGGTGCTATGTGCATCATTTGCGAGGTATAGGTCCGAGCAGTCGTTCATCGATGGCGCTGAAAATGGGTTTGGCATAGACGGGATGTATGTCAACGATGGCGCGACCAGGCCGTCTATGGCGATTCTTGCAGGCGAAGACATGGAATGGCAAATCTGTAATGACGATGGCTCTTGTATGAGTGGTCGTTTGGCCGCAACGAGCGATCCGAATTCGTTTGATCTTCTCGACAATGATGGATCGGATTGCGGTTCAGTTCACCTGTCGTATGCATCACGAGACGGGATGGACGGCATTCTCTACGTCTCTCACGAGACTGGCGATTTCAAGATGCGCAGGACTAACCGAGTGCCGGCTTTTATCGAGGAGTGAGAATTCCCGGCGGTCTGCCGATCAGGCCGCCGGGGTATCGAATCCCGCATTCATCCGTACACACACGGATGAATGCGGGAAGTGTCCGGATGAAGTTGATAATCAAGGAAACAATGCCGTTCTGCCTGGGACGGCTTTGGTCTGGACTTTAACTACAACATCGCAATCGACACTTATCAGCTCGCGCGACGCGCATGGCCAAATCTCGGACGCTGGTGCATAGAGGGCCTTCGAGATTTACTGTACATCCAAAACGACGACGCACACCGCGTGCTCGCCGACTGCGAAGACGAGATGGCTGTCTACAATGCGATCAGAAACGGCATGAAGTCCGGAGATCTTTCTGTCGAACCGCCGCGCCGTCGCGCGAGCCGACCGGGCAACCCGGGCAATCTGGGCAATCTGGTCCCGGCTCTCCCGGTCGTATTCCTACGATATCGCCCCTAGATCACCAATGTGTCAGATAAAGAATGAGGCAATGGCTGTGATTACGCCTACGGCAGATGCAACGACTGCGCCTTTTTTCCTCTCCTTTAGTCCGACGAATAGGGTTGCCGTAAAGTAAAGGGCGGAAATGCAGGCTATGGCAAGCGAAACGAGTTCCTTGGGCGGTTTCAGCAAAAGGTCGCTAGCAAAGAGTAATGCAAGCAGGGCAAAGCCAATTGTGTTCAAGTATCTCGATTGATTTTGCGACAACATGGCAACTTCCTTTCAGAACATGCAAGTGAAAAGTCGGTACGATGTCATTGCGGTTGCAAAAAAGCCGCCGCTAGGACCGGTTGTCACGAGACCGGCGATAACTTCAGCGGCGCCAGCAAGGTAGGGATCGCGCGGGCAAGCCTCCTCCTTCGCGTTCAGCTTGACCTTGTGAGGGACGGTGCGGTTATTTGCAGATCCGTGAGAATCGCACCACGCCTTGGAATATGAATCCGTGCAGCGCCCGCGCTCAAAAGGGGATTTATCGTAATTTTCGTCGTAGTTGTCTCCGACGTAGATCTCGCTGCTCTCGGCGGGAGATCCCTCGTCGGCATAGGCTGCCGCAACGGTCACAAATGGTGTCATGACAAGGGAGGGGCAAAGAGCTGCTGAGACGATGGAGGGCAGGCATTTCTTCATGGCTGGCTCCTTAATCTGGCCTTTGATAGTTACTCGATGTCGCCTCCTTCCGCTTTATATCCGTTGTATTCGGCGTATTTCTTTAATAAGGCAAGAGGTTCTTCCTCTCCTTCGGATAAGCCGATGATGTTTCCTTGATCATCCAGTATGAATACGGACGGAATATGCTCAAGTTCATATTCGTCATACACGGTCTTATCTTAATCTATGTATATGGGAAAGTCTCCTTCATGGACCGAGGCTTCGTTTTGAAACGGGATACCGCTTCGATTCGTTCCGGACGCGGATGTGGACGTAACTGGTCTCGGTGGCAAGTGCGATTTCAGTGCTGTATATGACTTAACGGGAATGTCCGAGCAGTGCCGGAGTCTCCACCTGGATTGTTCCGACTGGAACATCAGCCCGAATACACTGCATAGCGACTCCAACAAGAACGTCCCCGGCGTAATCCTTCCCAAGGCATGGCAATAGCCAAGATGCCGCAGCGGCAAGACAAAGACAGATTCCCGCGATAACCCTACGCTCAGCTCGTTTCTGTTCACCCTGAGCGAAGGGAGTGTCGCATATGCATGCAGCGGCGCAGAACCTCCGGGGGGGGTATCTCCTAGAGGTATCCGCCTCCGAGGCCAAGGAATCATCGAGTACGTCCTGATCATCGCGGTCATCGGCCTGGTGATCGTGTTCGCGGGACCCGGCGTGGCCGGAGCCATCCGCAACCAGTTCAACCTGGTCGGCAACACGGTGAACAATGGGACGGTTGGCGGCGTCGAGGGAGGCGCATCCGGCGGAGGGTCTGCAGGTACCGATTCCGCGACCGTCCAGGCGGCTATCGCCAAGGACGCGAAGGACTGGACCCTCGAAGAGCAGAAGGCCGTGGCCGAGGACATCGCCGCGAAGGGCGAGGCATCGTCCGCCTTCGCCAAGGCGGAGGCCGCGATGAATGCAGGGACGAAGTTCTCGATGAAGCTCAACGATGGTCAGACGCTCGAGTACAAGATTATCGGCATCAACCACGATGACTTGGTCGATGGTAGCGGCAAGGCGGGCCTGACGTTCCTCACCACCTCGACGGGTATCAAATCTCGCGTGAACGCCACCATCACCAATGCCGGTGGCTGGGAGAAGTCGGAACTCCGCGCGAAGATGAACTCCGGCGAGATCTGGAACCTGATGCCCTCCGATTTCCAATCCAAGGTGAAGCCGGTCAGGAAGCTGACGAACAACGTTGATGGAACCGACAAGAATGCCGCCGTGACGGCGACCTCGGACAAGCTGTTCATGCTCAGTTATTCCGAAATCGTCGAGACCCCTTATAGCGGCTGGTCTGGTTATTCTTGGATCGGAAACGAAGAAACCCAGTACGAGGTCTTCAAGGGTAAGGTGACGAACAATTATTCGGGTAACGATTGCCTGAGTGTTGGCGTCGCTTGGTGGGAGCGTTCCTTGAATCCGAGCGCCTCTGCGCTCTTCCTCTATGTCAACAGTAACGGCGATCCGTCGTACAACTACGGCGCGACGAACTCGAATCGCGTCTGCCCAGCTTGGTGCTTCTAGATTCATCTGTTAAGCCCGCACGGCCTGTGCGGGCTTTTCTTTTGGCGGTTACTCGAACGGTTTGATGTTTGTGGCACAGGTTATCAGTTTAAGGAGAAATGGGGTCATACAGCGGCTCTCAGAGCGCCTGCTGCACTCCCCCGCCATTACCTCTGCGGCGTCCTCATATAGAGCCCATCTCGCTTGGCGTTTCGTTGCAACGGCCCACTTGTCCACCGATCAAGTGAACTACTGGAATAAATACAGCGACACGCTTGTTCGTTACAGTCGCTATATCTATGTAAATCGCCGCGATAAATACAGCCCTTACTCGGCTGTATACCAGCTACGCGTATGTAGATTCATATCGCGTTAATAAATCGGCTCAAGCGCATGCAAAACGCGCAAGTAGCCTCAAAAGGCGAATATCGCGCAAGCAGATTTTTGGCACCCTGTTGCTTAATCAAAATTAAGCAATTGCTTAAAACAAAAAAGGTCAGGCACTAGATGCCTGACCTGCAAACTTCTGGTCGGGACGACTGGATTCGAACCAGCGACCCCTTGACCCCCAGTCAAGTGCGCTACCAAGCTGCGCCACGTCCCGAAGCTTTTGTTTGTTGCTCTGCTCTCGCTCGCAACAGGGAGTATATTAACCCGAACCTTTGTCCTTGTGCAAGAACTTTTTTAAATATTTTGAAGCAAGTCCAAAATTGAATCTGCGAGCTGGGGTTTTGTTAGTACGGGAAGTTCTTGCGTGCCCGCTGTACTCACGATCCAGGCCTTGTTGGTGTCGGTCCCAAAGCCCGAATCGGCGCGCGAGACATCGTTGGCGATAATGGCATCGCAGCCCTTGCGAGTCAATTTACGCTCGGCGTACTCCACGACGTTATCGGTCTCGGCCGCAAAGCCGATCACGCACCGCTCTCCCTTTTGGCGCGAAAGCTCGGCCAAGATATCGACCGTCTCGACCAGTTCGATGCAATCCAGGCGCTCGTTGGCCTTTTTGAGCTTATGGTCGGCAGGGGCTGCGGGCGTGTAGTCAGCGACGGCAGCCGCGCAAATGGCCGCATCGGCCGTCTGAAAGGCACCCAGCGCCGCCTGCAGCATTTCTGCGGCGGTCTGCACGCGCACACAATCCACGTCGCGGGGGACATCGAGCGATGTCGGCCCCAGCACAAGCGTGACCGTAGCACCGCGGCGAGCGGCCTCCCCCGCCAGGGCGATGCCCATCTTGCCCGACGACCGGTTTCCGATGAAGCGTACGGGGTCGATCGGCTCGTGCGTGGGGCCGGCGGTGATCACGATTCGCTTGCCCGCAAGGTATTGCGGGACGGGGTTCAGCACCTCGCAGACAGCCTGGACAATGTCCTCGGGCTCGCTCATGCGTCCCGTGTCCACGTCACCGCAGGCAAGGTAGCCGCTGCCGGGTCCCACCACATGGACACCGCGCTCGCGCAGCGTGGCCATGTTGGCCTGCGTGGCCGGCGTCTTCCACATGCCATTGTTCATGGCCGGCGCAATCACGATGGGTCGCGGCGTGGCTAGCAGCGTGGTGGAGATGAGGTCGTCGGCGATACCGTTGGCCATCTTGGCGATGATATTAGCCGTCGCGGGCGCCACGACCACCAGATCGGGCTCCTGTGCCAGCGAGATATGGTGGATGGGGTCGGAGGGGTCGTCGAATAGGCCCACGGCAACGGGCTCGTTGGTGAGCGCACGGAAGGTGAGCGGGCCCACAAATTCGGTGGCATGCTCGCTCATAACGACCTTGACACGCGCGCCGCGCTTTTGAAGCAGGCGCACGATATTGCACGACTTATAGGCGG
>UQXT01000108.1 GCA_900545075.1 uncultured Collinsella sp.
ATCGTTGGGGCCAGGCCCGATTTTGCCTCTTGACAATGTCCTGCTCATATTAAAAGGAACGTCCCTAACTGTCGGTTGTGGGACAATACCGAGCGAACGTGATTGGTCGTCCGCGGAAAGGGTCGCGATGAAAAAGCTCAGGACGCTTGCTGACGTACTGCGACAGGCTGGCTTTGCACGCATCACGGGCCTGTTTCTTATCTTTTACCTGCTGTGCTCGACGGCCGTCTGGTTGTCCGAGCCCACGACCCTCACGTTTGGTGATGGTCTGTGGTTTAGCTTTGAGACGGTCTCGACCATCGGCTTTGGCGACATTCCGGCCGAAACGCCGGTTGCCCGCGCTATTACCGTCGTCTTGAGCGTTATCAGCATTTTCTACATCGCCATGCTCACGGGCGTGGCGGTGAACTACTGCAATACGCTCATCAAGATGTGTCAAAAGGACACCATGGCGCGTTTTATGGATGATCTGGAGCATTTGGAAGAGCTTGATCGTGACGAGCTTGCCGATCTTTCGCGTCGCGTGCGCGAGTATCGTCGACGCCAGCGCTAGAACGGGCGCCACGCGTCACGATGAGGGGGACTGAATATGAATATCACCGTGTATTTGGGTGCCAGTGTCGGCAATGATCCGGCATTTCTGCCCGCGGTGCAGGAGCTAGGCAACTGGATTGGCGCCAACGGGCACGCGCTGGTATACGGCGGGTCCAAATCGGGCCTGATGGGTGCGCTCGCCGATAGCGTACTCGAGGCGGGTGGACACGTGACGGGTGTGGAGCCGAGCTTTTTTATCGAGGCCGAGTTTCAACATGACGGTATCAACGACCTTATCGTGACGAGTGATATGGCGGAGCGCAAGGCCAAGATGATTGAGCTCGGCGATGCCTTCATCGCCTTTCCCGGCGGGACGGGCACGCTCGAGGAGATTGCCGAGGTCATGTCCGCGGTGTCGTTGGGACACCTGAGTGCTCCGTGCATCCTGTATAACCTTGACGGTTACTACAACGACCTCAAGGCGCTGCTCGGGCGCATGATTGATAAAGGGCTTTCGAGCCCGAGGCGCCAGCACGGCATCTACTTTGCCGGCGATTTGCGCGAGATTGTCTCGATTATCAACGGATAAGTCTTGAGCCTGCCCCACTATGACTCCCAATGGTGCCGTTTGTGGCGCAGATGGTTGGCTTGTCTGGGCAACGCTCGCTCTACAATAAAACGTAACTATGTCGACTTTGACCGCGGGAGGACCCGATGGACAACCTTGCCAAACCCACAAACCGCGCGCTGTTTTTAGTTAGCGTTGCCGTGACCGGTGCGTTCGCAGGTGCCGCGGTCTGGCTGTTCTTTTTTGCGATGGAGCACGGTATCGACTATCTATGGACCGAGATTCCGCATGCGCTGGGCGTTGCTTCGCCCGAGCTTGCCAGCGGCCCGTTTGGCTTTTTGCCGTACCCGTTTTTTGTCTGCCTGCTGGGCGGCCTGTTAATCGGTCTGTACGAAAAGATGACAGGCACCAAGACCGATGACCTCAACCAGGTGATGGCTAAGGTAAAGCAAGACGGGCGCTACCCGTACGACAACCTGGGCAAGCTTTCGCTTGCGGCATTGCTGCCGCTGCTGTTTGGCGGAAGTATTGGACCGGAGGCCGGCCTGACCGGCGTTATCGCGGGTCTGTGCAGCTGGGTCGGCGACCGCATGCGCCGCTTTGGCGCCGAGTTCAGGGAGCTCACGCTGTTGGGCACCCAGGCCGCGCTGACGGCGCTCTTTACCGCGCCCGTCTTTGGCTTTGTGGCGCCGCTCGCCGGTAGCGCCGACGGCCAAGGCGAAGACGCCGACGATGGGTCCGCGTCCGGCGAGATCGCCATCAAGCTGCCCAAGGTGCAAAAGACCGTGGTCTATGGCATCGCGATTGCCGGCGGTCTGGGCACCTACCTGCTGCTTGGCCAGCTTGTGGGCGGCGGCATGGGCATGCCCAGGTTCGAGTCCGCCGAGGTGGGCAACCTGGAACTTGCCTGGCTCATTCCGCTGGCGTTGGTCGGCACCGTTTGCGGCTGGCTGTACTTTGTCTCCGAGCACGCAAGCGAGGCGCTGTCTCATGCAATAGGGGAGCGTCCTGTCGTCAAGGCAATGCTGGCTGGTCTGGCGCTCGCTATCTGCGGCACGGTTTTGCCCTACACCATGTTTGCCGGCGAGACGCAAGCCGACGTGCTCATGGAAACCTATCTGACCATTCCCGCTGGCGTGCTTATCGCGACCGGTCTTGTTAAGGCCATGCTGACGCCCGCCCTCATCAACCTTGGTTGGCGCGGCGGCCACTTCTTCCCGGTTATCTTCTCGGGCGTAAGCCTGGGCTACGGCCTTGCTATTCTCACCGGCGCCGATCCGGTCTTTTGCGTCGCCGTATGCACGGCATCGACGATGGGCGCCGTCATGCGTCAACCCGTTATGGTCGTGGGCCTGCTGCTCATGTGCTTCCCGCTCAAGGGCATCGTCGCCATGATCATCGCAGCAGTCATCGCCGCCGGTATTCCACTGCCCAAGCTGCTGCGCAAGTAGCTCGGTTAATCGTGAGTCAACTCCAGAGGGGTACGAAATGATCCTGTACTTTAGTGCGACGGGGAACAGCGAGCATGTGGCACGTCGCATTGCGGCGGCGACGGACGACAGGGTTATGTCGATTGAGCGCTTTGATGCCGAGGCCTTTCGCCTTGCTTTGGCGGAAGGTCCCTGCCAACTGGGATTTGTTGCTCCAGTGTATGCCTGGGGTTTGCCGACGCCGATGATCGAGTTTTTGAAGACCGTTGACCTGTCGGATGGCGCCGATGCGAACGGTGGCAAGCAGCCCTATATGTTCTATGTTTCGACGTACGGTTCGACGACCGGCCAATCGGCCAAGTTTGCCCGCGATCTGCTGCGCGAGCGTGGGCTCGAGCTGCATGCGGCGATGAGCGTCAAGATGCCCGATACCTGGACGCCTGTTTTCGACCTATCTGACCCTCAAAAGGTTGAGGGCATCAACAGGGCTGCCGAGGCGCAGATCGATGCTGTGATCGAAGCGGTGCGGGAGCGGCGCACGGGCGACATGATGCGCCATCGCGTGCCCCTGTTTGCATCGTGCGCGTATCACGCGTTTGGGCTGCCGCGCATGCAGCAGACGAGCAAGTTTGCCGTTGATGCTAGCTGTTGCATCGGCTGTGGCCTCTGCGCTAAACGCTGTCCCATGGTGGCAATTGAGATGCGCGACGGTCTTCCCGTGTGGGCAAAACCGGAGTGCGCCGCCTGTCTCCGTTGTCTGCACTGCTGCCCAAAGTTTGCCATCTCACGCGGCAAGCGCACGGCCGCCCATGGTCAGTACAGGCATCCCAAACCCGGCGTGAGGATGTAGCGTCTGCCGGGCCGCTGCCCCAAGAGTAATTAAGAAAGATTCCGCGCGAGGCCGTATGTCTACGGTCTCGCGCGGCTGTCATTTAGAGCTTCCTCAGCACGATTGCAATGGTGTTGAGATACTCGAGCGCGCCCGCCTGAACGGGATGAATCGTGTCGCGCGAAATGCCGAGTGAATCGAAGAACGGGCGGTTTTCCTCGGGGTCGCTCCAGAGGTCGACAGCGTAGGTGTCAAACCCGTATTCGCGGGCGATCGATTGTGGACTTCGTGAGTCAAGGCTCGCGTGGCTACAGATCGCGTACTCGATAAACCTTGGTGCTGACGGTGCAGCTGATTGCACATAGCGCGAGCGCCAGTACGGCAATTCCTGCACACAGACAGCCAAGAACGGTGGGATCAGGATTCGCTCCGGCAATCGACATGAGCCAGTTGCTGATGGGGTTGGAGGAACTCAGCATTGCCATGGTGCCGCAGCCAAACAGGGCAAACAAGCCAACAGATAGGCGTAGCGCCTCCATGTGTCCAAATCGAAAGAACAGCGGCTGTGCCAAAAACACCATCATGAGGGAGATGAGCATCGATGCGGCGGAGGCTATTGTGATTTCAAAGACAGCCTGCCCCGTTGAAGGGACGCCCGCGCTGTTGAAGAGCGGGATGACGACGATGCTCAAAAGCGCGGCGACGCACGCCATGACGGCCGAAAATGCGACAATGCTCAGGTAGCGTGCGCAGATAATGTCTTTGCGCGAGATGGGCAGCGTTGCCCGATAGCGCTCCCATCCGTTTTGATTGTCGAAGCCTGCCAGTGAGCTCATGACCATGATGGGCGACATGGCGCTGACGGCGCAGGCGCCGGCGCTCATGCCGGAATCGCCATCCGATGCGTTGGCGAGGGTCAACACGACGAATAAAAACAGGCCGACGCCCGCGATGCTCGGGATGAGCGTGCGAACGATGGCGAGCTCGGACATAAAGGCACGTTTCATTTCGAAGACCCTTTCAGTATGAGGCGCAGATAGTCATCAATGGTTGCCCGATCGCAGGGAATCTCGGGGAAGGCCTCGAGCGTTTCGCGACGGTTGGGCACGAGCACATCCACGCTATAGGCGCGGTGGGCGGCACGGGCGCCTTCGACGCAAGCCATAAGCTCGGCGGCCTGCGCTTGGGTGCAGTGGGCGATGCCGGCGCGGTCGGTAATATCCTCGCGCGGTAGGTCAAACATAATCGAGCCAGCGTCGATGCAGATGACGCGGTCGGCGGTGCGATCGAGGTCGGATGTAATGTGGCTCGAGAGCAGCACGCTGCGCTGACCGTCGGAAACAAAGGCAAGCAGCTCATCAAGCAGTTCCTCGCGTGCCATGGGATCGAGGCCCGCGGTGGCTTCGTCCAAAGCGAGCAGTTCGGCCTTGTGACTGAGTGCGCAGACAAGTTGCAGCTTCATGCCCATACCGCGGGAGAGGTCCTTGACCTTTGCCTTGGGATCGAGGCCAAATCGGTTGATGAGGCTAGCGAAGGTGTCATGGCTCCAGGTGGGGTACGCCGGGCTTACGAGTGCCTCAACTTCGGTCACCTTGAGCGTGGAAGGGAAGGGACACGTGTCCAGCACGAGGCCGACACGGGCACGTAGACAACGCTGTGTCTCATCGGGCGCGTCGGCGCCACAGCGCTGCCCAAACAGGTGCACCTCGCCGGCATCGAGCTTTATAAGCCCGAGCGCGGCTCGAATCGTAGTTGTTTTGCCAGCGCCATTTGCGCCCACAAAGCCAACGATCTGGCCGGGCTCCACAGCGAGCGTGACATCACGCAGTGAAAAGCGGTCGCTTACAGTGCGTGAGATGCCTTTGAGTTCAAGCAAGTTTTGCATGGTATAGCCTTTCTTGCAGATGGCTACTGCATGGTTTCGGGGGCTACGAGGTCGAGCATCTCGTGCAGCTTGTCGCGCGTGACGCCCAGGGCTTCGGCTTGGCTCGCCGCTTTCGCAAGTAGCTCTTCGATATGGCAGAGCTGGTTTTCACGCAAGAGTTCTTGGTTGCCGTCGGCAACAAAACAGCCCTTGCCCTGCATGGTGCAGATAAAGCCGAGTTGCTCCAGATCGGCGTAGGCGCGCTTGGTGGTGATGACGCTCACGCCAAGATCGCTTGCGAGTGCGCGGATGCTGGGGAGTTTGGCTCCCGCAGCGAGCGTGCCCGATAAGATCTGAGCTTTGATCTGCGAGGATATCTGTTCGTAGATGGGCTTGTCGCTCGAATTGGATAGGATGATGTCCACAGCGGCTCCTTAGCTGTTGGGCTACACGCGTATATAACCGGTAAGCACAGTATATACACTATGCACAGTTCTGCAAGAGGCAAATGTGGAGTAAGCCTGCCGGCGCCGTGCTTACTCCAAAAAAATCTCAATCTGTAACACCTAGGTTCGTTTTGGGTCGCTTGCTGTTACAGATTGAGATGTTATTTGCCCGCTTACCTATTTGTCTCAATCTGTAACAGCAAGAGTCGATTTACGCGGCTAGATGTTACAGATTGAGACGCTGGTTGCCTGCCTTCCCGTTAATCTCGATTTATAACAGCTAGACCCGATTTGGGCGGCTAGATGTTACAGAATGAGATTGTGTCGGCGGGCCTACCTATTCGTCTTGATCTGTAACAGGTAGAGACCAAAAACCCGTCTCCCTGTTACAGATTGAGACAATCTGCCGCAGAACACCGTAAACAGTCATTCGTCCAGGCCCCAACTGATGAATTTGTCCTGATAGGTGCCCTAGAGCGAGATTTCGCGGCTACAATAGTGCGGTTACAACGACGTAATGCACTCAATGCAAGAAAGGATCCGCATGGCAAGCCTGTCGGATGAAATCTCGTC